>NZ_CP048833.1:2172530-2482892 GCF_012971725.1 Pseudomonas multiresinivorans | reverse complement strand
GCGAGAGACGGCATGGCCGATTGCGCGCCGTTCACGCACATGCCGGCGGCCAGCACCAGGGTCGCCAGCAGCATGACGGTGCCCAGGCTCTGCCCGACGAAGTAGGCGAACACACCCGCCAGGCAGTAGAAGATGCCGATGACCTTGTGCGGGTTGAAGCGGTCCATCGCCCAGCCCACCCCGACCGAGCTGAGTACCCCGCCGAGCTGGAACAGCGCGCCGATGAAGGCCGCCTGCTCCATGCTCGCGCCGGCGTCGCGCATCAGCGTCGGCAGCCAGCTGGTGAGCAGGTAGACGATCACCAGGCCCATGAAATAGGTCAGCCACAGCAGCAGGGTCCCCGCGCTGTAAGTGCCGGAGAAGATCACCTTGAACACGTTGCGGCTCTGCACCGTCTTCTGTTCAGGCACGCTGAACTCACGTGCCATGACCACCTCGGCCGGAGCAATCGGCGCCAGCACACGCTTGATCTTCTCCGCCCCGCGATTGCGCACCACCAGGAAGCGCGCCGACTCCGGCAGCCACACCAGCAGCACCACCGCCAGCACCAGCGGCAGCACGCCGCCGAGCAACAGCAGGCTGTGCCAGCCATAGGCCGGGATCAACTTGGCGGAAACGAAACCACCTGCCGCCATGCCCAGGTTGAAACCGCAGAACATGCTGGTTACCAGCAGCGACTTGAGGCGTTCCGGCGTGTACTCGGAAAGCAGCGTCGTGGCGTTGGGCATCGCCGCGCCCAGGCCGATGCCGGTCAGCAGACGCAGCACCAGCAGTTGGTCGAGCGTGGCGCTGTAGGCGGAGAGCAGACTGAACAGGCCGAACAGGAACACCGCCACCACCAGCACGCCCTTGCGCCCGAAACGGTCGGCCAGCGGGCCGGAGCCCAGGGCGCCGAAGACCATGCCGATCAGCGCAGCGCTCATCACCGGGCCGAGGCTGGCGCGGTCGATGCCCCAGTCCTGGGTCAGCGCTGGGGCGATGAAGCCCATGGCGGCGGTATCCAGGCCGTCGAGGAAGACGATGAGGAAGCACAGCAGCACGATGCGGCACTGGTACAGCGACAGCGGCTGGGCGTTGATGAATGACTGGACGTCGAGGGTGCCGGCAGCGGGCACGTGGGCGGAACTGGTCATGCGAAGACTTCCTGCGAAGGCGTCGTCGCGGGAAGGCCGGCTGGATCGCCCTGCACTCCCGCAAGCTGGACAGGAATGAGGCGCGAGCCGGTGGACGCACGGACCGGCGGATGGGGCAGGCACACAGGGGCCATGGCTGACGCTCATTGTTGTTATTGCCCGTCCGGCTGGACGGGTCGAGCAACAGTACGAAGAGACGTTCAGCCGATCAATTCGATAATCGCCACTGTGGGCGGTTAGCGAACGGGATTACCGCAAGACGGGCCGCGCAAGGCAATCAATGGAACAGCCGCGTACCCAGCTCGCGGCTGGCCTCCAGCAGCACCGGCAGGAAGCGCGTTTCCAGCTCCTGCCGTGACACGCGCCCGGCGTGGGTGCCGACGTTCAGCGCGGCGAGCACCTGGCCGGCGGAATCCTTCAGCGGCACGGCGATGGAGCGCAGGCCGACTTCCAGTTCCTGGTCGATGATCACCCAGCCCTGCTGGCGGATCTCGGCGATGCTCGCGCGGAGCATTTCCGGGGTGTGCACGGTGCGGCTGGTCTTCACCTGCAGGTCGGCGTGGGCCAGGTAGTCCTCCAGGGCTTCGTCATTCAGCCCGGCGAGCAGGATGCGCCCCATGGAGGTGCAGTACGCCGGCAGGCGGCTGCCGACGCTCAGGTCCACCGAGATCAGGCGCTGCGGCGTGGCCGAGCGGGCGATGTAAAGAATCTCGTCGCCTTCGAGCGTGGCCATCGAACAGGCCTCGTGCAGCTGCTCGCTCAGGCGATCGAGGATCGGCTGCGCGGTGACCGCCAGCGGCGTCGACGACAGGTAGGCGTGGCCGAGGGTCAGCACCTTCGGCAGCAGCGAATAGGTGCGACCGTCGGAGGTGACGTAGCCCAGCTTCATCAGCGTGTGCAGGCAGCGGCGCACGGCGGCGCGCGGGATCTCGGTGCGGTGGCTGATCTGCGCGATGGTCAGGTGCCGTTTGCGCTCCTGGAACGCATGGATAACCGCCAGGCCGCGGGCTAGCGAGGTCATGAAGTTCGGGTCGCCGGTGAAGGCCTCGATGCGCTTGGCGGGCGAAGCGATGATCGGCGGCGCAAGAGGCGGCAGGCTGGCACGGGGGGCGTCGGTCATTGTTGTTGTCCTGGCAGGCGAATGCCGGGCGATTATCGACACGCACGGGCGATTATCGCAACACAACTGGCCGATTATCGAACGGAGCTTATCGACACCCCGCGCCACCGGCGTAGGGCGCATAACGCGCCAGCGTTATCCGCCGACCATAGGCCGGCGCTTCGGTGCCAACACGGGTTCGCGAGCAAGCTCGCTCCTACAGGTAGGATCGGAGTGATCTTCGTAGGAGCGAGCTTGCTCGCGAACCAATCTCGACGGCCCGCGCGACCGCCTACAGCGGCTCCAGTTTCAACTGCCGCAACCGGCTCAGCGTTCGCGAGAAGTCCAGCGCTGCCCCGCCCGCCGCCAACTCGTCCAGCGACACCGTGGCGAACAATTGCAGCCTCAACTGCCGGTCGTAGGCAATGTCGATGAAGTTGAGGAAGCGCATGCTCACGTCCGGCGGGTAATCCGCCAGCGGCCCGAGGCCGCTGACTGCCATGCGCGGGAAATGCTCGATCAGCCACAGGTAGTCGCTGGCCGAGCGCGGGCGTTCGAACATTTCGCTGAAGTCCATCCACGCACAGTGGTCGTCGTGGGCATGCACCTTCAGCGGGTGGTGATTGACGCTGAGCACCTCGTCGAACTTTGCGTCTGCGGCCAGCCCCAGGCGCGAGCCGATCAGCTCCCGATCATCCGCGCGGGCCGGCCAGAGGAAGCTGCCCCACTCTTCCAGCGACGTGCTGTGCTCGCGGTAATCCTGGCCGGCATCCACCGAGATCACGTCGAAGCGCTTTTCGATCAGCTCGATGGCCGGACGGAAGCGCTCGCGGTACAGCGGATTCGGGCAGAGGTTTTCCGGCTCGTAGTTGGACGTACAGACCAGGCCTACACCTTCGTCCACCAGCACCTTCAGCATCCGTCCCAGGAGCATGGCGTCGCCGATGTCGTGCACGTGGAATTCGTCGAAGCACAGCAGCTTGGTTTCCTCGGCGATGGCGCGGGCCACGCGCACCAGCGGGTCGGACTGCCCGGTGATCGCCAACATGCGTGATTGCAGTTCTTGCAGGAAGGCATGGAAGTGCACGCGGCGCTTGGCCTGGGTCGGTGCGGCGGCGAAGAACTGGTCCATGACGAAGCTCTTGCCCCGCCCCACGCCACCCCACAGGTAGACGCCCGCCACCGGCTTGCGCAGGAAGCCATGGCGGCCGGCGAAGAAGTCGTCGAGCCAGGTGGCGAGGTGGTCCACCGCCGTCACCTGCGCCTCGTCCGCCCGGTAGCCGCGCTCATCGAGCGCGGCCGCGAAGTGCCGCCGAACGCGGTCGGCGACCGGCTCGGCGGATGTCTCATGTAGTCGTGTATCAGAAGTCAAAGAACACCGTTTCCGCATTTCCCTGGACGCGGATATCAAACCGGTAAGCGAGCCTCCCGTCCACCTCGCAACGCTTTGCAATGAGGGTTTGCCGACGTTCGGGCTGCTCGATCAGGTTCAGGACCGGATCAACGGCATTCGCCTGTGCCTCGTCTTCGAAGTACAGGCGCGTCTGCAAATGCAGATTGATACCACGGGCAAACAGCAAGACGTTGATGTGCGGCGCCATGGGCACACCGGCGGCGTTTTTCACCACACCGGGCTTGATGGTCTGCACCTGCCACTCGCCAGCATCGAAGGTCGTTGCCGTGCGTCCGAAGCCATTGAAAGGCTTTTCCAGATCGTAATCAGTGTCATACACACCTTCGTGATTCGCCTGCCACAGTTCCAGGAAGGAATCGCGGATCAGGTGGCCGTTGCCGTCATACACATGGCCGATCAGCAGGATGTGTTCGCCCGGCGCGCCGGGCTTGGCCATCTCGCTCCAGATTTCCTGGTCACGGGCCGGATTACCAGCAGCGGCCAGCGCCAGGCCGATGTGCACGTAGGGGCCGGCGGTCTGCGAGGGGGTTTCCGGCAGCAGTTCGATAGGCATGGTCGGTCCTCCTCACTTGTTCTCGAAATGGGTCTTGCGCTGGCCGCGCAGCACGATATCGAAGCGATAGGCCAGGCAGTCCATGGGGTTGGCGTTGCTCATGTCGAGCTTCGCGATCAGGCTTTCCACCGCGTCCGGGTTGGCGATGGACTTGACGATGGGGCACATCGGAATCAGCGGGTCGCCCTCGAAGTACAGCTGGGTGATCAGCCGCGTGGAGATCGACGGGCCGCTGATGGAGAAGTGGATGTGCGCCGGGCGCCAGTCGTTCGGGCCGTTGCGCCAGGGATACGGGCCGGGCTTGATGGTGCGGAAGACGTAGCGCCCTTCGCTGTCGGTCAGCGCACGGCCGACGCCGCCGAAGTTCGGGTCCAGCGGCGCGAGATAACGGTCGTTCTTGTGGCGATAACGGCCGCCGGCGTTGGCCTGCCACATCTCCACCAGGGTATGCGGCACGGGCTTGCCGTACTGGTCCATGACCCGGCCGGAAACGATGATGCGCTCGCCGATGGGCAGGCCACCGTTGTTGAAGTTGAGCAGCAGGTCGTTGTCGTGCTCGCCCATCTTCAGGTGCGAGAAGTCCGGGCCGCTGGTTTCGGAAACCGATTGCGGAATGCTCACCAGCGCCTGGCGCGGCGAGCGGGCGATGGAGGTCTTGTAGTCGGGCGTGAGGGCTTTAGGGTGCCAGTTTCGGTCACGAATGACGAAGCGGCTGTTCTCCGCGTCGGACATGTCGGTCTCCTCTTGTTGGATTTATAGGAGCCTGTTGCATCAGGCAGTGCGACGCAGTGTCGCCGGCTCATCCGAACTGGAAAACTGAAAAGATGCCCGCCATCCATAACCATCGGGTTATGGATAAGTCCCATTGCGATAGGCTTCTCCCACCTCGCGCAGTACCTCCAGGCACCAGTGCGCACCGAGGGAAAGCGGCAGCGTCGAGTTGCTGCAAACCCCCACCGAACCGCCCGGTTCCTGTACATCCAGCGGCAGCTCGACCATCTCGCCGGAGCGCAGGTCCAGGCGCACCGAATCCAGCGGGGCGATCCACAGCGCATCACTGGTCAATACATAACGGCGGCTGAGTACCGTGGACAGGGTTTCCAGCCTCTGGCGCGGCTGGCCGAGGCCGCTCTGCACCAGCAGGCTGTCGGCGGACTTGCGGATGGTGGTGCCGGCCAGCGGCAGCACCAGCGGCCAATCGTCCAGCGCAGAGGGCGGCAGCGGGCGGCCCAGCAGCGGATGGCCGGCGCGGGCCACCAGGGTCATCGCCTCGCTGTACAGGTGCTCGAAAGCGAGGCCCTGGATCTGCGGGCTTTCGGTCATACGGCCGACCACCAGGTCCAACTCGCCCACACGCAATTGCGAGAGCAGGTGCGCGCTCGGCCCGGTCACCACGCTGACCACCAGCGCCGGGTGACGCTCGTGCAGGCGCCGCACCGTCTCCGGCATCAACAGGCTTTCGACGGTGGAGAGTACGCCCAGACGTACCGTGCTGGAGGCGTACTCACCGCCGCGCAGACTGTTCACGCCATCACGCAGCGCCTGCACGCAGGGGCCGGCGTAGCGCAGGAAGGCTACCCCCGCTTCCGTCAGACTGGCCCCGCTCTTGCCGCGCTCGAACAGGCTGGCTTCGAGCAGGTCCTCCAACTCCTTGAGCGTCTTCGAGATGGCCGGCTGGCTCACGGCCAGGGCATCCGCCGCGCGGGCCAGACTGCCCTGGCGGGCCACTTCGAGGAAGCAAACGAGGTGGCGGAACTTGATACGCGAATCGATATTCATGGCGGCTCAACGCAGCTCGCGGAACGCGCGGGGCGAAACCCCGGCGTAGCGCTTGAAGAATCGGGAGAAATACGCGGGTTCGGAGAAGCCCAGGCTGTCCGACACCTGCTGGATGGTCATGGCTGTGTACACCAGGTTGCGCTTGGCCTCCAGCAGCAGGCGCTGGTGGATCATCTGCAGCGCCGACTGCCCGGCCAGGCGCCGGCACAGCGCATTGAGGTGCGCGGCGCTGATGCCCAGCGCCGCCGCGTAGTGTTCGATGGGCCGATGTAAGCGGAAATCCTGCTCCAGCCGGCGGGAGAACGCCTGCATATGCTCGACGCCGCGATCCTGCTGGCTTGCCTCCGTGCGGGACTGCTCCAGCGCCCGGCGGCTGAGCCAGACCAGCAGCATGTTGAGCAGCGATTGCAGCATCAGGTCGCGGCCCGGCGCCTGCCCGGCGTACTCGCGGTCGATGGATTCGAACAGCGCATCCAGGTGACGCTTGCCCTCGCCCACGGCAAAGCACGCCGGCTGCTCCAGCACCGTGCTTTCCAGCAGGCCGCCGAGCTGCTCGGCCAGCGGCAGGCCCATGCTCAGCACCCAGCCCTGCACGTCCTCGGCGAAGCGAAAACCATGCACAGCCAGCGCCGGCGTGACCTGCAGCGACGCCTCGCGGATCGGCGTCAGCCGCCCCTCAACTTCCAACTCCGCCGCACCGGATTGCACGTAGAGCAGCTGCACCAGGTCGCCATGGCGATGCGGGCGGATTTCCCAGTCGTGGAGGCGGCTGCGCGAGGCGATGGATTCGCAGTGGATCAGGTCGGGCGTCGGCCACGCAGCAGTCTCGCCATACAGGCGAAACACCGGGACCGGATTGTCAGCACGTTGTTCGATCACCGCCCGCATCCATGAAAAGTCCAAGAAGACTGTTGAAAATTACCTTCAAAGGCCGATCCCATCCACAAAAAATGCAGGAGACAAAAACAACAGCGCTCTCCAAGGAGCCACCCCATGAAGACTCAAGTCGCCATCATCGGCGCCGGCCCCGCCGGCCTCCTGCTTGGCCAGCTGCTGCACAAGGCTGGCATCGACAGCGTGATCCTCGAACGCCAGACCCCCGACTACGTACTCGGCCGCATCCGCGCCGGCGTGCTGGAACAGGGCACCGCCGACCTGCTGCGCAAAGCCGGCGCCAACGCGCGGATGGACGCCGAAGGGTTGCTCCACGACGGTTTCGAACTTGTGCTCAACGGCCGCCGCGAGCGCATCGACCTCAAGGCCCTCACCGGCGGCAAGCAGGTGATGGTGTACGGCCAGACCGAAGTCACTCGCGACCTTATGCAGGCCCGTGCGGCCAGCGGCGCGATGAGCGTGTACGAAGTGGCTGACGTGGAGCTGCACGACGTCACCAGCGAAAAGCCCTACGTCACTTTCAGCCATCAGGGCGAGCGCGTGCGCCTGGACTGCGACTACATCGCCGGCTGCGACGGCTTCCACGGCGTGGCCCGGCGCAGCATTCCCGCCGAGCGCCTGAGCGTCTTCGAGCGCGTCTACCCCTTCGGCTGGCTCGGCCTGCTCAGCGACACTCCACCGGTCAGCCACGAACTGATCTACGCCAGCAGCGAGCGCGGTTTCAGCCTGTGCAGCCAGCGCAGCGCCACCCGTAGCCGCTACTACCTGCAGGTAGGGCTGGAGGAAAAGGTGGAGGACTGGTCTGACGGGCGTTTCTGGGACGAGCTCAAACGCCGTATTCCCGAGGACGTTGCGCGCCAGCTGGTCACCGGGCCGTCGCTGGAAAAGAGCATCGCCCCGCTGCGCAGCTTCGTGGTGGAGCCGCTGCAGTACGGCCGGCTATTCCTGGTCGGCGACGCCGGGCACATCGTCCCGCCCACCGGCGCTAAGGGACTGAACCTGGCGGCCAGCGATGTCGATGCCCTGCACCGAATCCTCCTGAAGGTCTACGCCGACGGCCGCACCGACTTGCTGGAGCAGTATTCGCCGATTGCCCTGCGGCGCATCTGGAAGGCCGAGCGCTTCTCCTGGTGGATGACCTCGATGCTGCACCAGTTCCCCGACAGCGACGCCTTCACCCAGCGCATGCTGGAGACCGAGCTGGACTACTTCCTCGGCTCCGAGGCCGGGCGCACGACCATTGCCGAGAACTATGTCGGGTTGCCGTTCGAGGACGTGGCTTAGTGCCGACTCACCGAGCTTGCAGGAGCAACCGTCGTTCCGTGGAAGCCTGTACCGATGCTTTCCCCTCACCCCAACCCTCTCCCCGTGGGAGAGGGAGCCGTCCGTGCCGGCTGACGTCGAGGTTTCATCCTGCACCGAACGGTCCCCTCTCCCACGGGGAGAGGGTTAGGGTGAGGGGCTCTTGATCTGGTAGGAGCGAGCTTGCTCGCGAACAGAGGCTCGCCGGGAGATCCGCTGCTGGGCAGTTCGCGAGCAAGCTCGCTCCTACAAAAAGCATCGCGATCTATCCTTACCCTCCAGCCACATCGCTCGCCGCGACACCGCCGGAGGCCGTCATCGACCCGGACGAAGCCAACTTCCTCAGCTACCTGCTCGCCGAAAGCGGCGACGGGGACGCGCGCGCCTTCGCCACGCTGTACCGCTGCACTGCCCCGCGCCTCTACCCCTTGGCAATGAAGCTGACGGACGATCAGACGCAGGCCGACGCCCTGCTGGTCGACACCTTCCTCCACGTCTGGACCGACGCCGACCGCTATCACCCCTCGCGCATCGCCGCGCTGGACTGGATGATCGCCCTGCTCTACCAGCTCGCCGGCCACCCTTCCCCGCCGCCCAGCGACGAACCCTGGCCGGAACTGCCGCCCCCGGACGAACTCTGGCCCGCCATCCATGCGCGCCTGCCCGATGACGAAGAGGACAGCCCCGGCCTGCGCTGGCCGCTGATCATCGCCAGCGTGGTCGGCGTGCTGATCGGCGCGGTGATCTGCCTGAGCCTGCTGATAGAGCTGCGCCCCGCGACTTAAGCGCTTGCCTGAAAGACGATGGGTATCGCTTCGCTCCACGCCATCCTACGAATGGGTCTGACTGCTATCCACCAGGTTTCCGTAGGATGGGTGGAGCGCAGCGATACCCATGCTGCCGCCGCACATCCGCTCTCCGTAAATCCGGAAACTCCCCGCCACACCCCGTAACCCGCCATAAAAACCCTGAATTCAGTGCGGCATCACCTTGCCAATCCGTCACGCAGTTGGCATAAACGTCCGAATCTTTTTCGCACACATAACAAGGAAGTTTCGATGCGCATTCTCGGACGCGTCCTACTGGCGATTTTGCTGCTGCTCTTGCTTGTCGGCGGCCTCATCGCCTGGTACACCGCGCATCCCAATCTGCCGGAATACACCCCGCCGCAGAAGATGATCCACCTCGAGGAGCAGTGGTCCAAACAGGACCGCGAAACCTACTACTACACGCCCCAGGGCACCCAGGTGAAAGGCCTGCGCTACGACTGGTTCACCCACCTCGAGCAGCCTTTCAGCAAGGACAAGTTCGCCTCCCCGGAAAACCTCGCACGCTTCGGCTTCCTCATCGAGCCCGAGCAGATCGGCCGCGCCGCCGATGACACCCTGGCCGCCACCACAAAGAACCCCGGCAACCTGCCAGTCGGCTTCGCCCGCCACCAGGACGGCGAGACCGGCGCCTGGTACCTCGACATCACCTGCTCCGCCTGCCACACCGGCGAGCTGCGCTACAAAGGCACCGCCATCCGCATCGACGGCGGCGCGGCCATGCATTCCATTGCCTCCACCGTGCCCACCCTGCGCGGCGGCGCGTTCGGCCAGGCGCTGGGCGCCAGCCTCGCGTCCACCTACTACGTACCGTGGAAGTTCGACCGCTTCGCCAAGGGCGTGCTCGGCGACCGCTATCCCAAGGGCAAGGCCGCTCTCAAGCGCGACGTGCGCAACGTGCTCGGCACCCTCGTCTCCACCGCCTGGAACGACACCCACCGCGGCCTCTACCCGACCCTGGAAGGCCCCGGCCGCGCCGATGCCTTCGGGCGCATCGCCAACAGCGTGTTCGGCGATGGCATCGACGCCTCCAACTACCGCGTCGCCAACGCCCCGGTGAACTACCCGCAGGTCTGGGACATCTGGAAATTCGACTGGGTGCAGTGGAACGGCTCGGCCATGCAGCCCATGGCCCGCAACATCGGCGAAGCCCTCGGCGTCGGCGCCACCCTGCGCATGTTCGAAAGCGACGGCAAACCGGTGATGGGCGATGAGCGCTACGCCTCCAGCGTGCGCCTGCGCGACCTCTACACCCTCGAGGAAACCCTCAAGCAGCTCAAGCCGCCGGCCTGGCCGAAGGACGTCTTCGGCGAAATCGACCTGAAGAAAGCCTCCCAGGGCCGCGCCCTGTTCCAGGCCAACTGCGTCTACTGCCACGGCCCGCACGTGAAGGAGCCCGGCGCCAAGGATTACATCGCCCCGGCGCGCGTGCCCGAGTGGCGCATGAAGCTGGTGTCCACGAAAGAGATCGGCACCGACCCGACCACCGCCGACAACATCGCCGACCACACCTTCGACATCCGCGCGCTGAAGCTGAAGACCGACGAGCTGCAGGGCATGAACGTCCACCTCTACCCGCAGAGCGACGTCCAACTGGACCTGTCGAAGATCTCCGCCGCCAAGGGCCTGGCCTACATCACCGCCTTCGTCGAGCAGCGCGCCTACCGCGACGCGCACATCAGCGAGCCACAGCAGCAGGAAATGAACGGCTACGGCCTGCCCATCGGCGTGCAGGAACTGCGCGCCTACAAGGCCCGCCCGCTGGACGGCATCTGGGCCACCCCGCCCTTCCTGCACAACGGCTCGGTGCCCAACCTGTTCCAGATGCTCTCCCCGGTGGCCGAGCGCGACGCGCAATTCTGGGTCGGCAGCTTCGAGTACGACCCCAAGTTCGCCGGCTACCGCACCGAACGCTTCCCCGGCGGCTTCCTCTACAAGACCAGCGTCACCGGCAACAGCAACCGCGGCCACGAATTCCGCGACGGCTGCCGCCAGGACGGCGTCATCGGCCGCGCCCTGTCGCCGGAAGAACGCTGGGCGCTGGTGGAATACCTGAAGGTGCTGGGCAACGCCGAATACGAAAACAAACTCGACCCGAACGTCCCCACCCCACCGTGGACGCCCGGGCCGAAGTGCGAATGACCGGCCAGCGCTGAACTGTCTTTTGTTTTTTTGTAGGACCGAGGGGGACGCCTAGTCCTTGCTCGCGAACAGACTCCCCACCGCTCCAGAGTGAAGCGGGTTCGCGAGCAAGCTCGCTCCTACAGGTAAAGCTCCTGAGCACCACCGAATCACCGAACCCATCCCCTCTCCCTTCAGGGAGAGGACTAGGGAGAGGGAAACGCTCCACAGCAAGCCCGCACGGGCCAGGGAACGGAATCCCCTCCAAAAAAAGAAAACACCAAAGGACCCCGTGCCATGCGCTCCCTGCTCACCCGAATCTGGCTCTTCCTCGGCAAATGGCTCGGCCGTCTGCTGCTCGCCATCGCCGCCATCGGCCTGCTCGGCTGGGGCATCGGCAGCCTCTACTACGCCTGGAAATTCTCCGGCCCCGTCTCCGCCCAGGAAGAAATCCCGCCGGGCGAAGCCCAGCTCACCCAGGCGATCATCGAAGACGCCGTGCGCATCGTCGAACAGCACCGCGACAACACCCGCGTCCTGCGTGACGCCCACGCCAAGGCCCACGGCTGCGTGAAGGCCGAGGTCACAGTCGCCAGCGATATCGCCCCCGGCCTGCGCCAGGGCGTGTTCGCCGAGCCGGGCCACAAGTGGGACGCCATGGTCCGCTTCTCCAACGGCAACGCCTACCCGCAGTTCGACAGCGCCCGCGACGCCCGCGGCATGGCCATCAAACTGCTCGACGTCCCCGGCGCCAAGCTGATGCCCGGCAAAGGCCACGACACCGAACAGGACTTCGTCATGTTCAACCACCCGGTGTTCTTCGTCCGCGACGTTGCTGAATACCGGCAGAACTTCGCCGCCCAGGCCAGCGGCCAGAAGGTCGCCGCGTTCTTCCCCAGCTGGAAGCCCAGCACCTGGGAAATCCGTCACCTGGTCATCGCCCTGCAGACCCTCGCTCCCGCGCCCGACAGCCCCTTCGAAACCGGCTACAACGGCATCGCGCCGTACAAGCTGGGCGAGGCAAACAACATCAAGTTCCGCGTCATCCCGCAGGCCGAAGGCTGCCCGGCCTACCAGCTACCCAAGCTCAACGAAAAGCTGCCCAACTTCCTGCGTACCGCCATGTACCAGCAACTCTCGGTCGACCGCGTTCCCGCCTGCTTCGCCCTGCAAGTGCAGAAACAGGACCCGAGCAAATACATGCCCATCGAAGACACCAGCGTCGAATGGAGCGAATCAGACGCCCCCTTCCAGACCATCGCCACCGTCAACATCCCGCCCCAGGACTTCGACAGCCGCGAGCAGAACCTCGCCTGCGACAACACCTCCTACAACCCGTGGCACGCCCTGCCGGAGCACCAGCCGATTGGCGGGATCAACCGGTTGAGGAAGGCGGTTTATGAGGCGGTGAGTGTTTATCGGCATCAGCGCAATGGGGTGGGCGGGGAATAGTCCCATCCAACTCACAGAGACGTAGTAACTGAAATTCAGCGGCAAAAAAGTTGGCGATAGATGACGTTTCACGATTGGTTGATTGCCCAAGGCAAAAGCCCCAAGACCATCAAACACTACACCGGCGCCATCGACGGGCGCCTACAAGAGATGGCTGCGCATTTCAATAATGGCGACTTCTCGCTGGGCGATGTCAAGACCAGCGCAGCATTCGCCGACACTTGCCAGAGGTTCGATCCAACTGAGGAAATCCTGCCGCTCAATACACGCGGGAAGGACATGTATCGCCGCGCACTGGTGATGTACGCGGAATATCGGCACAGCTCGCTGAACGAAGCCGCGCTCGTCCAAGACGACTTCCTGCAATCTGTGCAGAAAGCGCTTCAGGACTCAACCGAGCAGCGACGGGGCCGTCTGGCAAAAGCCCCAAAGAAACCGAGCAAGAAAACCGTCCGTACGGTGGTGTTTAACCGCAACCCTGATGTAGTCGCCGAGGTATTGCTGCGTGCAGAAGGGCATTGCGAGGGCTGTAAGGAGCCTGCCCCCTTCAAGCGCAAATCGGACAGCTCACCCTATCTAGAAGTACACCACCGGATACCGCTCGCCCAGCACGGGGACGACACGGTTGAGAACGCCATTGCGCTTTGCCCTAACTGCCACCGCGAAAGACATTTCGGCTGAAGCCCTCACAAATTCAGCGCCCAATAGTGCACCAAGGACCGTTCATGTACAGCCTCCTACGCAGCTCTCTCCTATCCGTGACTACTGCTCTGCTAATCCCGATTGCTAGCGCCCAAGCAGCCCAGGAATACTTGGTGATGGCCCCGTTGGAGGAAGTGCGGCACAAATGCGATAGCGACCTGCCCCGCCTCGGAGTCGGGTGCACCCTCGACGGCAACCCAATCGGTGGCGAGGCACAGTGGATCAAGGTCACCGAGAATCTCTCGCAGGACGAGTGGGCCGCAGGGGTGACCGTCAGCGCCGTGCTTCAACTCACAACACACACTACTGCCAACGGAATCCCGTACCTCACAGCCACCAGCTACCAGATGACCAGCCAGGCGCCAAAACAGAAGGAAACTCGCTTCGGCAGCATTTTTTGGAAGTCCATCCGCGCCCAGGTGTATAGCAAACCGATCGAAGACCCAGTCTCCGTGCAGTACTTGAAGGACGCCAACGACAATCCCACCTCGGAACAACTGGCTGCCCGCGACTTCGCCGCGAAGGACGCCGAAGCGCGCCAGTACGCCGCTTCCCCCGAAGCACAGCGCAATATCTCCGCCGACTTGATCCTTGATTGCGATCTACGCATCAAGGAAGCGCGCGAAACCATCACTTACGAGAAGAAGGTGGGCGCGACGTCCGGCTTCGTGAACAAGCTGAATCTGCGTCAGGCAGGTGAACAGATCGTGCAGTGCCAGGAGGACATGAAAGAGTACTGGAGTGACTACAAGAGCAACGGCGGCAAGTCGCGCAACATTGAACAACTCAGAGCTGAGCGCGCGAATTGAACGTGACGCTAGAGCAAGCCCCACAACTTTCACGAACGAAATGGCTGCAGCATCGACTGCAATACTGAGACAGGCAATGCAGTTTCACCCCGAGGCGGACTGTACCCATCGCGTCTCTTGTCTGCCTCAGTTTGTTCCCTCTATCGTTCACCCGCCCCGTGATAAAGCGGGGCCGGGATTAGCAGCCCGAAAACCCTAGAGACAATCGCCGATCTGTATCGGCGGCCCAGCCAATTGGGCCGTCCACCGGAACGCGGCGTGTTGGTTCATGTGGCTGCTGATCCAACATCGTCCGTAGGTGGTCTGCTCGTAGTAGAGATGTGACTGAAATGGACGATTCATCCCTGCCCACCCCACTCCCCTTCCTCCGCCACCGCCGCACCCTGCGCGCCCTGCTGATCGACGATCAGGTCTGGTTCCTCCTCTCCGATTTCTGCCGCGTGACGGGCTATACGCACGAAGACCGCCTGGCCATGCGCATGGCCGACGACCAGATTCGCCAGGAACGGCTGCTGACCGAGAACGGCCTGGAACTCGACCACGTACTGATCAGCGAATCCGCCGTATACCAAGCGCTGGTACTGTTCAACGTGCCGGACTACGGCTCGCTGCGGCGCTGGATCAGCGGCACGGTGGTGCCGCAGGTGCGCAGCCAGTTCAAGGCCAGCGGCCCACGCCATGTGCAGTTGCAGTTCGAACGGCAATGCCTGCGGGTGCTGGATTGGCAGGATGATCTCTGGGTGCGCTTCGGCGACTTGCCGCGCGTACTCGGCGGGCGTTCGCCGATTGCCGGGCGCAGCGGCTGGCGGGGTTGGGCGAAGCGATTGCGGATGTAGGGCGCATAACGCGGCACGCGTTATCCGCCGTTCCGGCGTGGCGGCGGATAACCGCTTCGCGGTTATTCGCCCTACGGTGTTGCCGGTGAATACCGTTCGTAGGATGGGTGGAGCTTGCGATACCCATCGGCCGTGGCGGCGGGTGAGTGATGGGTATCGCTTCGCTCCACGCCATCCTACGGGGCGGACAAGGCGTTGCCCCGATGCAAGGCGAATTCAGAGCCGGCCGGTCAGCTTGAGGACGGTGAAGACCAATCCGCCGATGGTCATCGCGGCCGAAAGGATGGTGCCGAGGATCAGCGGGACGAAGGTGGCCGGCGAGACGTAGGGCAAGACTTCCAGCAGGAAGCCGGGGCGGATGTGTTCCGGGGTCAGGCAGGTGACCTGGTAATCGCCGGGTTCGCTGCAGCTGAACTCGCCCAGTGGGTTGCTCGAGTTGCCGCCCATGTCGCTGCGCCGCACGCTGAACAGGTTGAAACGGCTATAGCGCTGGTACGGCACGGGCTGGCCGGAGGCGCGGGCGGTGATGGCGAAGTCGGCGGAGAAATGGGCGGTGCCGGTGACCACGGTGAAGGCCGGGAAGACGATGTTGATGACGTAGCGCCCGGCGCGGGGCAAGGCGATTGTTTGCGGGCGCGTGGCGTCGGCCCAGCGCTGGCGCACGGCCGGGAAGATGATGCGGCGCAACCGGCCGATACAGCGGGTCAGCAGGTAGCCGCCCAGCAGCATCAGCACGGGAGCGCCCCATAGCAGGGTGGTCGGTTCGAGGGTCATGGGCGCCCTGCTCTGTCAGGTACGTTGGCTGGGGTAGCAGGAACTATAAGCCAACCGTTCCCCGAGCATGCAATCTGCGGCGCCGCGCGGGCCCGATCCTGCAATCTGCATGGCCGTCGGCCGCCGCAATTTTCCAAGTAATTGATTAGGCTAAAAATATTATTTTGTTACATCTGGCATAGCCGCTGCAGCGGAAAGACGGAGGCTTCCACCTCTCTTTCACGGAGCAGCCAACAATGATTACAACGACCGATGCCTACCCCACCACTGCCGTGGATACCACCGACCATTCGGGGGTGTCCTGGGCGGCGGTATTCGCCGGGGCCGCCGGGGCGGCGGCGCTGTCCCTGATCCTGATCATCCTGGGCTTCGGCCTGGGCTTTTCCGCGGTGTCGCCCTGGCCGGGCGATGGCGCGACGTTCAAGCAGATAGGCGTTTCCACCATCGTCTGGCTGATGCTGACGCAGATACTCGCCTCGGGCCTGGGTGGCTACATCGCCGGGCGCCTGCGCGCGCGCTGGGCAACGCTGCATGACGACGAGGTGTATTTCCGCGACACCGCCCACGGCTTCCTCGCCTGGGCCGTGGCGACGCTGGTAACCGCCACGCTCGTGGTGGGCTCGGTGAGCAATATCGTCGGCGGCGGCCTGCAGGCCGGAGCTTCTGCGGCAACCACTGCCGCCGCTGCCGCGGGTTCGAACGCCAGCGCCAGTGGCACGGACGACGGCTCGGCGTACTTCATTGACATGCTGTTCCGCGATAACCGCCCGGTGGCGGTCAGTGACGACGCCGCCCATGCCATCGCCACGCGCATCTTCCTGCGCGGCCTGGCCGACGGACAGCTGAACGCGGACGATCGCAGCTATCTCGCCCGCGTGGTTTCCCAGCGTACCGAGATCAGCCAGGCGGAAGCCGAGCAGCGCATCGACCAGGTGTTCGCTGCGGCGCAGCAGGCCAAGCTGAAAGCACAGCAAGCGGCCGATACCGCCCGCAAGGTGGCCGCCGCCTCGGCGCTGTGGATGTTCGTGGCCCTACTCTGCGGCGCCTTCTTCGCCAGCTTCCTGGCCATCCACGGTGGCCGTCGCCGCGATGCGGTGGTGCTGCTGACCAATACCCGCACGCTGCATTCCACGCAGTCCCGTCCTGCCCACTGACCGGAGGCACACCATGCGCTCGATTCTTCTGTATTTCCTCGGCGTTCCAATCCCGATCATCATCCTGATCGCGCTGTTCTGGCACTGATTGCAGCCGGTTGGCGCACTGACAAAAAAGCCGTCCTCGGGACGGCTTTTTCAATGGGGTGCCGAGTAGGTTCGCAAGCAAGGAACCGGCGTCCGTCCGGCCCGGCACGATCAACCCTTTCCCTTCGAAGCGGAGCGCGCCACGCACTGGCCGGACCAGATGTAGCTGGGATTGGAGCGCTGGGCGTTCCAGTCCTGAACCAGGCAGCCCTTGTCCGTTCGGGCGAGCTCGCCGGCAAGACCGGTGCGCTGACAAGCATGGCGAGCAGGCTCGCCAGTCCGATTCGATTCATTCACTCACCCGCTGACAAGGCTTCAGGACCCGATGGATTTTCTGCGGGCAAAGAATAGTGGCGGGCCGATATCACCGCTAGCCGGGAGACGGCAGGCGGCGCGGCGGAGACTTCGTACTTATCGCCGCCGCGTGCAGGAAATATCCGATAGAGCCCTCTCCCCCCGCTCCCTAGCCTTGCGCTCCATGCAATCGAGGGCGCGCGGGCTGCTCATTCCGGGCAGAAACACCCGCCGCCCCCTGCCCTGGAGAGTTTCTGCATGTCTGCCGTCGAGAAGAAGTTCCAAAAGCTGGCCGCCACCTTCCGCGCCGCCCTGGCGGCAGGCAATTACCGCCAGGGCCGCGACGTGGCGCGTCAGGCGTTGCAGCTCTCGCCGAACAATCCGACGCTACTGACGGACTATGCCCTGTGTCTGATGCGCACCAAAGACTACGAACAGGCCTACAAGACCTACCTCAAGCTGTTGAATACGCTGGGCGAAGACAGGATGCCGGACACCGCGCTGGACGGGCTGACGGAGGTTTGCGGCTGGCTGAAGCGGGAGGACCTGGTGCGCCGCTACGGCAACCTGTCGCTGAGCGTGGCGGATCGCAAGTACGGCCAGCTCCCCGCCTATCCCCTACCCGATGCGCCGCCCCCGCCGTTTGACGGCTCGAGACCGGAACGCAACCTGATCGTGTTTTCGCTGTTCGGCGCCCGCCCCCGCTATTGCGAGAGCGCGCTGAAGAACGTGGAAGCCGCACGCGAGCTGTTCCCGCAATGGCGCTGCCGCTTCTACGTGGACGACTCGGTGCCGCCGACGGTGCTGGATCGCCTGGCGAAAGCCGGGGCACAGGTGGTCCTGGTGGACGCGGCGACACGCGCTTCGATCCCGCCGACGATGTGGCGCTTCCTGGTGATGGAGGACGGCGAAGTCTCGCGCTTCCAGGTGCGCGATGCCGACTCGCTGCTCTCCGAACGCGACCTTGCGGCCGTTGAGGCCTGGCTGCAGAGTGGCTACTGGTATCACCACATGCGCGATTACTTCAGCCACACCGAACTGCTGCTGGCGGGTATGTGGGCTGGCTGTCACAACCCGAACCTGCCGGGCATCCGCGAGCTGATCGCCCAGTACCTGAAGGACGAGAAAGCGCATCCGCGCTTCGCCGACCAGTACTTCCTGCGCCGCAGCCTGTGGCCGACCATCCGCCAGAGCCTGCTGAACCATGACGAGCTGTTCGGCTTCCTGGAGGCGCAGCCCTTCCCCGCGCACGAGCCGGTGCGCTGGCGGATGGAAGCCTTCCATGTCGGCTGCAACGTCAGCTACCAGGGCATCAAGGTGCCGAGCAAGCTTAAGGACGGCGAGCTGCAGCCCTGGGGCCTGTTCGAAGCCGAAGGCACGCTGCTATGCCGTTACGAATCGCCAGTGGCCAAGGGGCATTGGGAGGAATGGATGCCGTACTTCCTCTGCGACGCCATCGCGGACGGCAGCTGCACGGTGCGCAGCCTGGCAAAGTGACAGGGCCCTGCGGGCGAATCGCTGCCAGTCAGTAGACTTCCGGCACCTGCAGCTCCAGCGGCGTGGGATGCCGGCGGTAGCCTTCGTGGCGCTGCCGCTCGGGCAGGCTGACGGCGGGCAGCTGCACTTCCTGGTAGGGAATCTGGCTCAACAGGTGGCTGATGCAGTTGAGTCGGGCGCGCTTCTTGTCGTCGGCCTGCACGATCCACCAGGGCGCTTCGGGGATGTGGGTGCGCTCGAGCATGATTTCCTTCGCCTTGGTGTAGGACTCCCAGCGGCGGCGCGATTCCAGGTCCATGGGGCTGAGCTTCCATTGCTTGAGCGGATCATGGATTCGGCTGAGGAAACGGTAGTGCTGTTCCTCGTCGGAGATGGAAAACCAGTACTTGATGACCTGGATGCCGGACCGCACCAGCATGCGCTCGAACTCGGGCACGCTGCGGAAGAACTCCTCGTACTGGCCGTCGGTACAGAAGCCCATCACCCGCTCGACCCCGGCGCGGTTGTACCAGCTGCGGTCGAACAGGACGATCTCCCCCGCCGCCGGCAGGTGCGAGACGTAGCGCTGGAAGTACCACTGGGTCTGCTCGCGGTCGTTCGGCGCGGGCAGCGCAGCGACGCGGCACACGCGCGGATTGAGGCGCTGGGTGATGCGCTTGATCACGCCGCCCTTGCCGGCAGCGTCGCGCCCCTCGAAGAGAATCACCACCTTGTGGCCGGTCTTCACCACCCAGTTCTGCAGCTTGACCAGCTCGGCCTGCAGGCTGAACAGGGTGTGGAAGTAACGCTGACGCGCCAGGCGCTCTTCATGGGTTTGCAGGCTGCCGTGGCGCAGCCCTTCGAAATCGTAGAGTTCGTCGAACAGTTCGAGTTCGAGCTCTTCGTCGCGGTCATCCTGCAGGTCGCGCTGGACGCGTCGCGGGAAGTTCTTGTCATCGAGCAGCATGGTGGGTTGCCTTGTGCCGTCACTGGCTCAGTCACATTGAGTGACACTTTCATGACAGAAAAATGTAGTCACGCTTTATGACGAACTCATTACAGCCAGTGAAAGAAGTTTCTTGCAAAGCCCGTGCTAGAGCGTCCTTTGATAGGACACCCGATGAATTAAGAAGATCTTAAGAACGCACGCCGAGCCGCCGAGCGGTGCTGGTAACGAAGCGATATCAGCCCAGGGAAAAGGCCGCGAACATCCGTCCGCGACCGTGGGGAATTGACTATGCGGGGAGGAAAATGCTCAAGCGTCAGCCAGCGGGCGCGGCTTGTTGACGTACTTGAAGGTGCCGGAAGCGGACGCCACGGCCACGCCGGCACTATTGCGCAACTCGGCCTCGCAGAAGGCGATGGAGCGCGTGTGGTGGCGGACGCTGCCAAGGGCTTCCAGCACCTCGCCCACTTCCCCGCCCGGCCGCAGGAAGTTGGTCTTCATTTCCACCGTCACCACGCCGCGGCCGGCTTCGTCGGCATCGCTGGCACTCAAGGCCATGGCGACATCCAGCAGGGTCATGATCAACCCGCCATGGGCGTTGGCCCAGCCGTTCACGTGCTGCGGTTCGACGCGCACCACCAGGCGACCGGGGCCGTTGCCGTCCTCCGCCGGGGCATGGCGGAACTGCAGGAGGTCGAGCATGGGAATGGCGATGCCACGGTGTGCGGTGTAGAGCTTGAGCTGTTCGATATCGAGGGGCATGGGGCTTCCTGGTGCAACGAGTGGGGCCAGGCGATATTCCCCGCTCCGACCGGCGGTTCGCAAGCCCGGCGAAGCTTCATGCACGGCGGGAATGCCCGCCGATTGCAACGCTCAGGCGCCCCAGCGGCGCCCCTCGCCACGGGTGGTCAACGTGCCTTGCGGGTGCCGCTCTTCTTTTCGCTCTGGCGCTCGACGGCCTGGACAAAGAGTTCCTCCACCAGCAGCGACTGGATCGGCGAGCGTGTTTCCAGCGACAGGCTCATGGACTCCAGCTTCTGGTTCACCCCCAGGCGGGCGATGCCGCACAGCAGGATGCGCTGGGCGCCGAAGATGCTGCCCTTGTCGACCAGCACTTCGCGGGGCTTGTCGCCGTCCAGGTAACTGATCTTGAGAATAATACCGGTGTCGTCGCGCACAGCCAGGTTGAGCCAGGTGGCAACGTTGAACTCGACCACCCATCCCAGACCGGTCTTCTTGGCCACGGCTTCACGGACCAGATGAGCGGGAACCGGACCCAGGGGGGTACTGTGGTTTTCCATGGGGTTACTTCTGACGGCTGCGGGTAGAGCGAAATGCGCTAACGGAAGACCCGAGTTTATGTGAAGCAGTTCAAGTTTTCAGTCTGTATTTTGTATGACATCGACTATTGGGTAAGCCTGAAGTTACAGATACGCGGCGCTCTAAAATGCCGTCTCCAGCCTGGAAACGGATGACGGAAGGGAGCTGACGGCGCGGAATAGCAGGTGCGGTCCGACGAAGTGAATGACTGCAGGTCAACAATCACGCAAGGCCGGTCCGGCGGGGAGCCGAATCGGCCCTGGCGTGTCTCCCTGGCTGGCGCACGCGCCAGTGAGGCCCTGAGGTGCACTTGCTCAGGCCCCGCCAGCGAGGGTGCGTGGCCTATGTTCAGCGCAACTCGTCGACCAGCCCGGCGACCGTGACCAGCACCGCCTCCGCCAGCGCCTTCGACCGCGCCCCGCTCCAGCCGGTACGCAGGTTGGGCGACAGGTTGTGGTCCTTGAACGGCATTTCCAGGGTCAGCGACAGGCAGTCGTAGGTGCGGCCGACGTGATTGCAGGCCAGGGTCAGGTTGGCCTGGCCGGGGGCGTCCTTCGGGTAGCCGTGCACGCTCTGGAATTCGCCGTTGGCTTCCAGACGCTCGCGAAACAGGCTTTCCAGGCGATCCAGGCGCGGCGTGAACTCCGGGTTGCCTTCGCAGCCGGCGGCGAACACGAAGGGGATTTCCTCGTCGCCGTGCACGTCAAGGAACAGGTCGACGCCGTAATTCGCCATCTGCTCCTGGACAAACAGCACTTCCGGGCTTTCCTCGGCGCTGGGCGCGGCCCAAGCACGGTTCAGGTCCTTGCCGGCGGCATTGGTGCGCAGATGGCCGTGGAAGGCACCGTCCGGGTTCATGTTCGGCACCAAATAGAAGTCGGCGCGCTCCAGCAGGCGCTGGACCTCGGCATCACCCGATTGCAGGCGATCGATCAGGCCTTCCATGAACCACTCGGCCATGTGCTCGCCGGGGTGTTGCTGAGCGATCAGCCAGACCTTGCGCGCACCCGCCGCGCCCTTGCCGATGCGCAGCAGGGGCAGTTCGCGGCCTTCGATGCTGTGGCCGGTGGCGAGCAGCTCGGCGCCATTGGCCTGGGCGCGCTTCACCAGCTCGGCATGGCGCTCGCGGCTGTACGGCTCGAAGTAGGCGAACCAGGCCTGGGGCTGTTCGGCATCGAGGCTGAAGTGCAGGCCGTTGGAATCATAGGTGCTGGGCACGCGGAACCAGTCGCGCTGGTCATACGAAGCCACGGCGTTGTAGCCCGGCCAACCGCCGGTGTAGCTGGAGCCAGGGGTATTGGTCAGGCTGAACCGGTACTGCTGGCCGGGTTCAAGGCCCTCGGCCTTGAAGTGGAACCACTGGAAGTGCGGGCTCTTCGTGTCCGGGCGCAGCGCCAGGCGCACGTGGCGCGGGTCGCTGTCGTCGATGACCTGGATGTTGCCGCTGTCGAAATCGCAGTCGATCTTCATGAATTCTCCGTAGGCGCACGAACCTGAGGCGCCAAAGCCCTGCATTTTCGCCCTCCCCGCCGCGTCTGTCATGTCTGCGTGACTTGCGTTGAATTATATATTATGTTCGTAATATAAATCGAGTAACGCTTATCCCAGGCCCTGCGCTGGTGATCCGGCGAGCGCGGGCTAACCTCGATTGACCCCTTTTTCCAACTCGGAGAGCACTGCATGAGCGCATACGATGTGATCGTCATCGGCGGCGGCCCCGGCGGCTACAACGCGGCCATTCGCGCGGGCCAGCTGGGCCTGAAGGTCGCCTGCGTGGAGGGCCGCGAAACCCTCGGCGGCACCTGCCTGAACGTCGGCTGCATGCCGTCCAAGGCGCTGCTGCACGCGTCGGAACTGTACGAAGCGGCGGCCGGCGGCGAGTTCGCCAACCTCGGCATCCAGGTCAAGCCCAAGCTGGACCTGGTGCAGATGATGAAGCAGAAGGCCGAGAGCGTGACCGCGCTGACCAAGGGCGTGGAGTTCCTCTTCCGCAAGAACAAGGTGGACTGGGTGAAGGGCTGGGGCCGCATCGACGGGCCGGGCAAGGTGGAAGTGACCGCCGCCGACGGCAGCAAGAGCAGCCTCACCGCCAGGGACATCATCATCGCCACCGGTTCCGAGCCCTCCCCGCTGCCGGGCGTGGAAGTCGACAACAAGCGCATCCTCGACTCCACCGGCGCGCTGTCGATTCCCGAGGTACCCAAGCACCTGGTGGTGATCGGCGCCGGCGTGATTGGCCTGGAACTGGGCTCGGTATGGCGCCGCCTGGGTGCGGAAGTCACGGTCATCGAATACCTCGACCGCATCTGCCCCGGCATGGACCTGGAAACCGCCAAGACCTTCCAGCGCGCGCTGACCAAGCAGGGCATGAGCTTCAAGCTGGGCTCGAAAGTCACCCAGGCCAAGGTCAGCGGCAAGCAGGTGACCCTGAGCGTGGAGCCGGCTGCTGGCGGCGCGGCAGAGTCGATCCAGGCGGATTACGTATTGCTCGCCATCGGCCGCCGCCCTTATACGCAGGGCCTGGGGCTGGAAAGCGTGGGCCTGGCTACCGACAAGCGCGGCATGCTGGAAAACCATGAACACCGCAGCAGCGTGCCGGGCATCTGGGTGATCGGCGACGTGACCTCCGGCCCGATGCTCGCGCACAAGGCCGAGGACGAGGCCATCGCCTGCGTCGAGCTGATTGCCGGCAAGGCCGGGGAAGTGAACTACGACGTCATCCCCAGCGTGATCTACACCCATCCGGAAGTGGCCACCGTGGGCAGGACCGAGGAACAGCTCAAGGCCGAGGGCCGCGCCTACAAAGTGGGCAAGTTCCCCTTCACCGCCAACAGCCGGGCAAAGATCAACCACGAGACCGAGGGCTTCGTGAAGGTGCTGGCGGACGAGCGCAGCGACGAGATCCTCGGCGTGCACATGATCGGCCCGAACGTCGGCGACATGATCGCGGAGTACTGCGTGGCCATGGAGTTCCGCGGCGCCGCCGAGGACATCGCGCGCACCTGCCATCCGCACCCGACCCGCTCCGAGGCGCTGCGCCAGGCAGCGATGAACGTGGACGGCTGGGCCATGCAGGCCTGACCGCTCGTCGCCAACTACAAATGGCACGTGCGGCGCGATGGCGCACCCAAAAAATCGCTACAGGCCACGGCTGACGGGGCCTGTAGCGACTGAAACAGTTTTATTTGCGACTATTTTGTGTACAACCGCGACATGGGTTGTGACTTTCTTCGACTCTGAATCCATCAATTGCGTGAACGAACACGAAAGTGGATGAACCGCTTTCGCCACCTTCGCAATGGATTACCACGCAGAGAGATCACAACCATGCATGCGACTCTTCGTTTCAACGAGGCTCTGCTGATCACTGGACGAGCCTTCCAACCCTTCAATTGTGTGACCTGGGTTGACCAAGGGGGCGACGGCAGCCTCGACCTGTCCGTCCTCGATCGCACCGGTACCCGTCTGCTGGGCCTCACCCGCATTCCCAGCTCCGCCTACTCCGATCCGGAGCAGCTCGAAGGCCTGCTGAACCAGGCCCGCGACGAGCTGAACCGCGAAGGCTACCGCCTGCAGGAATGGCACATGCCCGCCTGATCCGCAGACAGGTACCCAAAGAAGCCCGGCCCCAAGCCGGGCTTCTTCATTTCCGGCGCCAGCCGTCGGCAACCGCTCAATTTGCCGCTTCGTCTGCCGACAACGAAGTGTCGGTCGCCCTCCGGGCTGCATCGTTTCAGCTTCGATTCCGAACATTGGCTTTCCGCTCGTCCGAAACCCGCATTCCACTGCCGGTTCAGCGGGAGCAGCGACCGACAATGATGGCAATTTGCAGCCATCCTGTGTTTTGCTCACCCCGTCTCGTCTTCCACCGGGCCTTCGGCACGCAGTACGGTCTCGTTCAATGCTCGATCTGCAGCGATATTTCTACAGCGGCGACACCCCTTCGCTGCTGGTTTTCGGCGAGCACAACAATGCTCTGGTGCTGCTCTCCATCCTCATTGCCGTCTTCACCTCGACCATGGCCCTGCAACTGTCAGGCGTGGCGCGGCTGGCGCGCAGCCCGTTCTACCGCCAACTGGCCATCGGCACCGGCGCGGTGGCCCTGGGCGGTGGCGTGTGGGCGATGCACTTCATCGGCATGCTGTCCTTCCAGCTCTGCGCAGCGGTGCGCTACGACCCGTTGATCACCCTGCTTTCCGGCCTGCCGAGCCTGTTCGCCTCCTGGATCGCACTCAACCTGCTGGCCCAGCGCAACGTCAGCACGCTGCAGTTCATCGGTGGCGGCGTGCTGGTCGGCGCCGGCATCGGCGCCATGCACTACAGCGGCATGGCGGCCATGCAGATGGCGCCGCTGCTGCGCTACGACCCGTGGATGTTCGCCCTGTCGATCCTCGTCGCGGTGGTCCTGGCCGTCATTGCGCTCTGGGTGCGCTTCGGCCTGCGCGGCAAGATGCGTCCGAACCTGGCGATCCTGGTCAGCGGTCTGGTGATGGGCCTGGCAATTGCCGGCATGCACTACACCGGGATGGCGGCGGCACGTTTCGTCGGCATGGAAGAGTTTGGTGTGCCGCAAGGCGTGCAGGGCAGCTTTTACCTGGCGATGGCGGTGTCCATGGCCACCATCAGCCTGAGCATCTGCGTCGCCGCGGTGAACGGCCTGCTGCGCTATCGCCAGCTGTTCCAGGAGCTGGAGCGCCGGCGCAAGCACCTGGACTCGCTGCTCGACGCCGCCGTCGAGGCGATCCTCACCATCGACCACAGTGGCGTGATCCGCTCGGTCAACCACGCGGTGCTGCGCCTGTTCGGCTGGCACCCGCACGAGCTGGTCGGCAAGCCCATGCAGGTGCTGATGAACGAGGCTTACGGCCATCAGTTCCGCATGGCGCTGGAGAACTACAAGAGCAGCGGCAAGCGCCAGTTCAGCAACTCCGAACTGGAGCTGGAAGCACTGACCCGCGACGGCCGGGAAATCCCCGTGCGCGTCAGCCTCGGCGTCACCGATCACAACGGCAAGCCCTGGTTCGTCGTGTTCGTCGCCGATATCAGCGAACGCCGCGAGATGGAGCAGGCCCTGCGCACCAGCGAGGAGCAGTACCGCTCGCTGATCCGCAACATGCCCGGCATCGCCTTCCGCGTCCTCCCGGACGACGCCTGGAGCACCCTGTTCGTCAGCGATGCGGTGGAGGCCGTCACCGGCTGGTCGGCGCAGGACTTCAGCGACCAGCGCATCACCTTCGCCCAGCTCTACCATCCCGATGATCAGGAAGCGGTGAACGAGGAAGTCCGCCGCGCCATTGCCGAGCGCCGCAGCTACGTCGTCGAGTACCGGCTGTTCGACCGCAGCGGCGCCGAACACTGGATCTGGGAAGGCGGCAGCGCGTGCTACGACGAGGCCGGCAACCCGCAGTGGATCGACGGCGTGCTGCTCGACCAGACCGAAACCAAGCTGCTGAGCAACGAGTACGAAGGCAAGGTCACCGCCATCGGCCGCGCCATGGCGCTGATCGAGTTCGACCTGGACGGCCGCGTACTCGCCGCCAACGAGAACATCCTCGAACTCTTCGGCTACACCGAAGCCGAGGTACTGGGCCAGCACCACAGCCTGTTCTGCCCGCCGGACATCGCCGCCAGCGCCCGTTACCAGGCCTTCTGGCAGGGCCTGCGCGAGGGCGAGTACAACGCCGGCGAATACCGTCGCCTGGCCAAGGACGGGCGCGAAGTGTGGATCCACGCCACCTACAACCCGATCCTCGACTTCGACGGCAAACCGGTGAAGGTGGTGAAGCTGGCCACCGACCTTACCCCGCGCCGGGTCATGGAGCAGGAACTGCGCAGCGCCCGCGACCGCGCCGAACAGGCCGCCGCCGCGCGCAGCAGCTTCCTGGCCAACATGAGCCACGAAATCCGCACGCCGATGAACGCCATCATGGGCTTCACCGAACTGCTGCTGGATTCGCCGCTGGAAGACAATCAGCGGCGCTACCTGAGCACCGTACAGAACGCCTCCCGCTCGCTGCTGGGCCTGCTCAACGACATCCTCGACACCGCCAAGCTGGACCGTGGCGCCATCGAACTGGAAGCCCTGGACTTCTCCCTGCCGGAGCTGTGCGAGCAGGTCTGCGCGGCGCTGCGGCTGTCCGCCGAGCGCAAGGGCCTGCGCCTGCAGATCGACTACGGCCAGCGCGCCGGCGAGTACTTCCGCGGCGACCCGTTGCGCCTGCAGCAGGTGCTGACCAACCTGCTGGGCAACGCGGTGAAGTTCACCGAGCGCGGCGAAGTGCGGCTGGTCATCAGCGGCGAACCCGGCGCGCTGCGCCTGGCCATCCGCGACACCGGCATCGGCATCGCCGCCGACCGCCTGGAGCGCATCTTCGACCCCTTCGCCCAGGCCGACGCCTCCATGAGCCGGCGCTTCGGCGGCACCGGGCTGGGCACCACCATCTCGCGCCAGTTGGTGGAGCTGATGGGCGGCCGCATCACCGTGGAAAGCGAAGTGGGCCGGGGCAGCGTGTTCACCGTGGACCTGCCCCTGCCAGCCGGCCACAGTGTGCAACCGGTTACCCGCAGCCACGCGCCGAGCCTGCCGCCGCTGCGCATCCTGGTGGCGGACGATGTGCCACAGAACGTCGAGCTGCTGGAGCTGAACCTGCGGCGCCTGGGCCACCACCCGCACAGCGTCGGCGACGGCCAGGCCGCGGTGCAGGCCTACAGCGCGCAGGACTTCGACCTGGTCCTGATGGACGTGCAGATGCCCGGCATGGACGGACTGGAAGCCACCCGGCGTATCCGCAACCTCGAGCAACAGCGCGGGGCGGCAGCCGTGCCGATCATCGCCCTCACCGCCAGCGTGCTCGACCGCGACCGGCAGAACGCCCTGGACGCCGGCATGAACGGCTTCGCCAGCAAGCCGCTGGAGCTCAACGCCCTGCTGGATGAGATGGCCCGCCTGCTCGGCGCCGCGCCCGCAGTACGCAGCACACAAGCCACCGCGCCAGCACCACTGGCAACCCTGGACTGGAATGCCGGCGCCCGCCTGTGGGGCGGGCCGCTGCCCATGGCGCGAGCCATCGTGCGCTTCCTCGAAGAGCAGGAAACCAGCCTGAACACCCTGGAAAGCGCAGTGAGCAACGGCGATCGCGCCGACATTGCCGCCCTCGCCCACCGCCTGCGCGGCGCCGCCGCCAATCTCGCCCTGCCGCGTCTGGCCGGCGCCATCGGTGCGCTGGAAGGCGCCGCAGAGCAGGGCAAGGCTGAACAACTGGCGGCTGCCCTGGAGCGCGTCCGCGCGGAGTTCACCACCGTCCGCGAATCGGTGCCGCTGGTGCCGGAAGCCTTTGCCGAGGCGGTCGGGGCAGCCGTTGGCGAGGCCGCCTCGCAGGACCTGCGCGACGCGCTGCAGGCCTTGCAACTGGCCCTTTCCCGCGGCGGCCTGGACGACCAGGCGCTGGAACGCCTGCGCCTGGGCACCGTCCAGGGCGAACACCGCGAGGCCTTCGAAGCCCTGCGCGACGCCATCGACGACTTCGACTTCGACCAGGCCCTGGAATGGGTCCGGACCCTCGGCGCCCGCCTGGAGCAAGCATGAGCCTGACCGCCCAAGATCATCGTCCCTGCCTGCTGCTGGTAGACGATGAAGCCACCAACCTCCAGGTGCTGCGCCACATCCTGCAGGACGACTACCGCCTGCTGTTCGCCAAGGACGGCGACAAGGCGCTGGAGCTGGCCAACCGCGAACGCCCGGACCTGGTCCTGCTGGACGTGATGATGCCCGGCATGACCGGCTTCGAGGTCTGCCAGCGGCTCAAGGCCGAGCAGACCACCTGCGCCATCCCGGTGATCTTCGTCACCGCGCTGGCTGATGTACCCGACGAAGCGCGGGGCTTCGAGGTCGGCGCAGTGGACTACATCACCAAGCCGGTCAGCCCGCCCATCGTCAAGGCTCGCGTGCGCACGCACCTGTCGCTGGTGCGTGTGGAGGAACTGCGCGAGACGCGCCTGCAGATCGTCCAGCGCCTGGGCAAGGCCGCGGAGTACAAGGACAACGAGACCGGCCTGCACGTCATCCGCATGAGCCACTACGCGCACATCCTGGCCCGCGCCGCCGGCTTCTCGGAGAAGGCCGCCGACGACCTGCTCAACGCGGCGCCCATGCACGACGTGGGCAAGATCGGCATTCCCGATGCCATCCTGCAGAAGCCCGGCCGCCTCGACGAACAGGAATGGGCGGTGATGCGCCAGCACCCGGAAATCGGCGCGCGGATCATCGGCGAACACGACTCCACCCTGCTCACCCTGGCGCGCAGCATCGCCCTCACCCACCACGAGCGCTGGGACGGGACGGGTTACCCCAATGCCCTGCGCGCCGAGGAAATCCCTCTGGAGGGCCGCATAGTCGCCATCGCCGACGTGTTCGACGCGCTGACCAGCGTACGCCCGTACAAGCCGGCCTGGAGCATCGACGAGGCCATCGAACTGCTGCGCCGGGAAAAAGGCCGCCAGTTCGACCCGGAGCTGGTGGAGCTTTTCCTCGGTTGCCTGCCCGACATCCTCGCCGTGCGCGAGCGCTGGGCCGACGCGGGCTGAGCCGCAGGTCGCGCAAATCCTGCTTTACTCTCTGACCTTCAACCCCTGCCGAGAGTAAGCAAGATGAATGCGAAGCAACGCGACGCCCTGCTGGCCACCCTGCAGGCGCGGTTCAAGCAACACCCCGAGCGCCACAAGGGCATCGACTGGGCGGAAGTCCAGGCGCGCCTGGAGGCCGCCCCGGCCAAGTTGAAAGCGCTGGAGCAGATGGAGGAAACCGGCGGCGAACCCGACGTGGTCGGCCGCGAAAGCGCCAGCGGCGCCTTCCTGTTCTTCGATTGCTCCGCCGAGACCCCGGCCGGCCGCCGCAGCCTCTGCTACGACCGCGAGGCGCTGGACGCACGCAAGAAGGACAAGCCCGCCGGCTGCGCCACCGAGCTGGCCGCGCAGATCGGCATCGAGCTGCTGGACGAGGCGCAGTACCGCCAGTTGCAGGAGCTGGGCAGCTTCGACCAGAAGACCTCCAGCTGGCTGCGCACGCCCGGCTCCATGCGCAAGCTGGACGGCGCGCTGTTCGGCGACCGCCGCTACGAGCGGGTGTTCATCTACCACAATGGCGTGCAGTCCTATTACGCCGCGCGCGGTTTTCGCGGTGTGCTGATGGTTTAGAGGCGCTCATCTGTAGGCCATTTCTGAACGATTCCTGTACCGCTACCGAACTTTCCCAGGGCCGGCCGGCAGCCCTTGATTCATGTCAGACGGATTCCTCCGAGCGGCGCGCAGCCTTGCCACACCCGCTCAGCTCAAGAGGAATCCCGCGTGAAAACGCCCGCCTGCCTTCTGCTCGCCGGCCTGCTGGCCGGCTGTGGCCCGACGCCGTCGGCGCCGGTCGATATCGTGCGCCCGGTGAAGCTCTACAGCGTGCCCGCCGCCACCGCCGAAGGCGTACGGCAGTTTCCCGGCCAACTGGTGGCCTCGGACGAGGTCGACCTGTCCTTCCGCCTCGCCGGCCATCTCAAGACCCTGACAGTGAAACAGGGCCAACGCGTGGAGCGTGGCCAGCTGATCGCCGAACTGGACGACGCCGACCTGCGCCTGCGAGTACGTGATCGCGAAGCCAGCTACAACCTCGCCCGCGCCCAGTACCAGCGCGTCGCCACGCTCAACGAGCGGCAACTGGTGGCCCGCGCCGAGCTCGACCAGCGCAAGGCCCAGCTGGATTCCGCCGAAGCCGCGCTCAAGCTGGCCCGCCAGGAGCTGGGTTACGCACGCCTGACGGCGCCCTTCACCGGCGTCATCGCGCAGGTGCCGGTGCAGAACCACCAGATGCTGCAGCCCAAGCAGCCGGTGGCCATCCTGCAATCCGCCGATAGCTACGACGTGCAGTTCCAGTTGCCGGAAAGCCTGCTGGAGCGCGTCGACGGCGCCAGCCTGCGCAGCGACTACCAACCCATCGTGCGCCTGGCCCGTGTGCCTGGCCGGGACTTCCCCGCGCACTACAAGGAGCACAGCACCCGCCCCGATCCCGCGACCCTGAGCTATACCGTCACCCTCACCCTGGAGCGACCGAAGGACGTCACCCTGCTGCCGGGCATGAGTGCCACCGTCGAGGTGGATTTCGCCCGCCTCGGCCGCGATGCGCAGGCGCTCCTGCGAGTGCCGGTGGAAGCGGTCTTCAGCGCCGACGACGGCGCGCCGGGGCAGAGCCAGGTGTGGGTGGTGAAGGGTGAAGGCGATGCGTTGCGCGTTGAGCGCCGGACAGTGGAACTAGGTCAACCCGATGCCGAGGGCATCCAGATTCTTTCCGGACTGGAGCCGGGCGAGCGCATCGTCGCTGCCGGCACCTCCGAGCTGCGTGAAGGCCAGGCAGTGCGTCCGTGGCAACGCGAGCGGGGGCTGTGATGGATATCAGCGGCTACTTGATCCGCGGCTTTCTACAAAATCGGGTCAGCAGCTGGATAGTCATCCTCCTGCTGGCCCTCGGCGGCCTTTACGCGATCCTTGAGATCGGCCGCCTGGAAGACCCGGCCTTCACGGTGAAGACCGCGGTGGTCGCCACCCGCTACGCCGGCGCCTCACCGCAGCAGGTGGAAGAGGAAGTCACCTACCCGCTGGAAAACGCCATCCAGCAACTGGCCTACGTCGACAAGCTGACCTCGATCTCCAGCGCCGGCCTCTCGCAGATCACCGTCAACGTGAAGCCGCAGTACCGCGCAGGCGACTTGCCGCAGATCTGGGACGAACTGCGGCGCAAGGTCAACGATCTCGCTCCGCACCTGCCGCCGGGCGTTTCGCCGCCACAGGTGAACGACGATTTCGGCGACGTATACGGCATCCTCCTGTCGCTCTCCGGCCAGGGCTACAGCTACCAGGAGCTGCGCGACTACGCCGACTACCTGCGCCGCGAGCTGGTGCTGGTGCCGGGCGTGAGCAAGGTGGTGGTTTCCGGCCTGCAGGCCGAACAGGTGCAGGTGGATGTCTCGCGGGAAAAGATGACCGCCATGGGAGTACCACTGACTCGCCTGGTGAACCTGCTGAACCGTCAGAACCTGGTGTCCGACGCTGGTAGCCTGCGTGTCGGCAGCGAGAGCATTCGTCTGCATCCCACCGGCGAATTCACCGACGTCTCGGAGCTGGAGCAACTGCTGGTCAGCGCACCGGGCAGCGCCCAACTGATCCGCCTGGGTGACATCGCCACGGTCAGGCGCGGTTTCACCGACACCCCCAGCCACCTCTGGCGCGCCGATGGCGAAGCGGCCCTGGCGCTGGGCATCGCTTTTGCCCCACAGGTGAACGTGGTGAAGGTCGGCGACGCCGTGCACCTGCGCCTCGACCAGCTGGAAAGCGAACGCCCCGCTGGCATGCAGCTGACGCCGTTCTATGACCAGGCCGTGGAAGTGCACGGCGCGGTGAACGGCTTCCTGCTCAGCTTCGTCCTGGCGCTGGCCATCGTGGTCGGCACGCTGCTGGTCTTCATGGGCCTGCGCAGCGGCCTGGTGATCGCCGGGGTGCTGGCACTCAACGTGCTCGGCAGCCTGCTGCTGATGTACCTGCTGGGCATCGAGCTGCAGCGCATCAGCCTCGGCGCGCTGATCATTTCCCTGTGCATGCTGGTGGACAACGCCATCGTCGTGGTCGAGGGCGTGCTGGTCGGGCGCCTGCGGGGCCAGGGCGTCGACGCCGCGATCCGCCATATCGTCCGCCTCACCGCGCTGCCGCTGCTGGGCGCCACGGTGATCGCGGTACTGGCCTTCGCGCCCATCGGCCTGTCTTCCGACTCCACCGGCGAATACTGCCGCTCACTGTTCGAAGTGTTGCTGGTGTCGCTGCTGCTCAGCTGGGTGACGGCCATGACCCTGACGCCGCTGTTCGCCCGCTGGGCCTTCGAGAAGATGCCGGCACAGGCAGCGAGCGCCGAGCCGCACCAGGGTTGGCTGTATCGCGCCTACCGCGCTCTGCTGGAAGCCTGCCTGCGCCAGCGCGCGCTGACTCTGGGCGTGCTCGCCCTGGCACTCGCCGCATCGCTGCTGGGCTTCGCCCAGGTGCGGCAGAACTTCTTCCCGCCGGCCAACACGCCGATGTTCTTCGTCGACCTGTGGCTGCCGCAGGGCACGGCCATCGAACACACCCGCGACCTGGCCGCCGAGATCGACCGGCACATCACCGCCCTGCCGGGCGTCGAACGCACCGTCACCAGCATCGGCCAGGGCGCACCACGCTTCATCCTCACCTACAGCGCCGAACGCCAGCACACCAACTACGCGCAAGTGCTGGTGCGCACCGAGAACCGCGCGCAGATTCCGGGGCTGATCGCCGACCTGCAGCACTACCTCGATGAGCGCTATCCGCAAGTGCAGACCGGCCTCAAGCGCCTGATGTTCGGCCCGTCCAACGGCAGCGCCATCGAAGTACGGCTGACCGGCGCCGATCCGCAGGTGCTGCGCCGCCTCGGCGCACAGGTGGGCGATATCCTCGCCGCCGACCCGGTCGCCACCGGCGTCGGCCATGACTGGCAATCCCGTGCGCTGCTGGTCCGCCCACAGTTCAACGAAGCCCGCGCCCGCGAACTGGGGATCGACAAGGGCGATCTGGACAGCCTGCTGCGCATGAGTTTCAGCGGCCTCTCCGTCGGCCTTTACCGCGACGGCACGCAGCAGTTGCCCATCGTCGTGCGCGAACGCGACCTGGACGCCGGGCAGATCAACGACCTGATGTTATGGAGCCCGGTGAGCCAGCGCTACCTGCCCATCGAGCAGGTGGTCGGTGGCTTCGACAGCGTCTGGGAAGACCCGCTGATCCTGCGCCAGGACCGCAAGCGCACGCTGACGGTGATGGCCGACGTCGCCCCGCAGAGCGGCGAAACCTCCTCGCAACTGCTCGCCCGCGTGCGCCCGCAGATCGAGGCGCTGCAACTGCCACCGGGCTACGAACTGGCCTGGGGCGGCGACGTGGAAAGCTCCGGCGATGCCCGCAATGGCGTGCTCGGCAGCCTGCCGATGGCCTTCCTGGCGATGTTCATCATCACCGTGCTGATGTTCTCCTCGCCGCGCAAGGCGCTGCTGATCTGGCTGACCGTGCCGCTGGCGATGATCGGCGTGACTGTCGGCTTCCTGCTTACCGGCATTCCCTTCGGCTTCATGGCGCTGCTCGGGCTCTTGAGCCTGTCCGGCATGCTGGTGCGTAATGGCATCGTGCTGCTGGAGGAAGTCGACAACCTCGCCGCCGGCGGCCAGCCACCGCGCGAGGCGCTGGTGAACGCATCCTGCGCGCGCCTGCGGCCGATCTGCCTGACTGCGCTGACCACCATCCTCGGCCTGGCTCCCCTGCTGCTGGATGCGTTCTTCCAGAGCATGTCGGTGGTGATCATGTTCGGCCTGGGTTTCGCCACGCTGCTGACGTTGATCGTGCTGCCGGTGCTGTATGCCAGCGCGTATCGGCTGGGTGCAGCCAGGTAGGCCGGCCTGCAGATTGGCAAGATTCGTGGGGTGACTGACGTTGCCGCCAGCGTCAGCCACCGCCACACTCGTGACATTCAATGAACGAGTGTCGCCATGGAATCGCGCCGCATCGCCTGCCTGCTCTACCCCGAGGTCATGAGCCTGGACATCACCGGGCCGCTGCAGGTGTTCGCCTCGGCCAACGTCGAGCGCCAGCGCCAGGGCCTGGCACCGATCTATGAGCTGCTGGTACTGGGCGAACGGGTCGGGCCGGTGGCCACCTCGGCCGGCCTGCGCATCTGCGCTGACATGGGATGGCGAGAAGTCGAGCCAGCCACACTGGATACCCTGCTGGTACCGGGTGGGCTGGGCGTCCCGCAACAATGCGAAAACACCGACCTGCTGCACTGGCTGGCTGCCGCCGAGCCCCAGGTGCGCCGGCTCGGCTCGGTGTGCTCCGGCGCGCTGATCCTCGCCGCGGCCGGCGTGCTCAACGGCCGTCCGGCCACCACGCACTGGGCGGATGTCGATGAGCTGTGCAGCGACTACCCCGAGGTACTGGTCCAGGGCGACCGCCTGCATACCTACGATCCGCAGCGCCGGGACGGCGACGATCACGTGTTCACTTCGGCCGGCGTCACAGCCGGCATCGACCTCGCCCTGGCGCTGGTGGAAGCAGACCTCGGCCGCGCACTCGCCCTGACCGTGGCGCGGCGGTTGGTGATGTTCCTCAAGCGCCCCGGCGGGCAGGCGCAGTTCAGTCACTGGTTGACCCCGGAACCTAGCCGCACGCCACGCCTGGCGGCACTGCTGGAGTGGATACCGGCCAATCTCGGCAGCGACCTGTCGCTGGAGGTTTTGGCCGAACAGGCGTGCATGAGCCCGCGCACACTGTCGCGGGTGTTCATCAACGAACTGGGCATGGGCCCGGGGCGCTACGTCGAACGCGTGCGCCTGGAAGCCGCCCGCGCGCTGTTGCAGGACGCCCAGGCGTCGATCAGCACGGTGTCGCGGCTGTGCGGCTTCGGCCACCCGGAGAACCTGCGCCGTACCTTCCACAAGCACCTGGCGATCAGCCCGCAGGAATACGCCGAGCGCTTCGGCCAGTTGCGCTGACTTCAATCCACAGCAAAGGACTTTGCCATGCTCGAACTCCGCCCCGGCTGCGAATGCTGCGACCGCGACCTGCCCGGCGACAGCGCCGACGCGCGCATCTGCAGCTTCGAATGCACTTTCTGCACCGACTGCGCCGAACAGGTGCTGCACGGCCATTGCCCGAACTGCGGCGGCGAACTGGTACCGCGCCCACGCCGGCCGCTGGAGAAGCTGGCGGCCAGCCCGACCTCGACCCAGCGCGTGCTCAAGCCTGCCGGCTGCCAGGGCTGAGGACGGAGCATGCTGCTGCGCACTCCGGCGATCCGCCTGCTGTTCACCAGCCAGGCGCTGTACTGGTCCTGCTCGCTGATCGGCATCACCCTCACCTCGCTGGTGGGCGCGCAGCTCACGCCGATCAACAGCCTGGCCACGCTGCCCCTGGCGATCCTGGTGCTGGGCAACCTGCTGGCGGTGCAGCCGTTGTCGCTGTTCATGCAACGCCACGGACGGCGGCGCGGCCTGCTGCTGGGCGCCGCTTGCGGCGTATTCGGCGGGCTGCTTTGCGCGCTGGGCGTGTGGCTGGCGGACTTCCTGCTGTTCTGCCTCGGCGCGCTGCCCATCGGCGCCTACCAGGCGTCGGCGATGTATTACCGCTTCGCCGCGCTGGAAGCGGTGGACGAAACCCACAAGGGGCGCGCCACTGCCTACGTGATCGGCGGCGGTGTGCTGGCGGCATTGCTCGCACCGAGCCTAGCGCTGTGGTCGCGCAATGCCCTGCCCGCGCCCTTCGTGGGTTCGTACCTGGCCATCGCCGCGCTGGCCCTGGTCGCCCTCGCCGTGCTCAGCCGCCTGCCGGAAGGCGCAGCGCCCGCGCCATCCACCGGCGGCTGGAAGGTGATGCGCGAGTTGCTGTCGCGCCCGGCGGTCCGCGCGGCCATGGCCTGCACCGCCGCCGGCCACGGGCTGATGATCCTGATCATGAACGCCACGCCACTGGCCATGAGCTTCTGCGGCCTGCCGCTGGAGCGCTCGGTGAGCGTGATCCAGTGGCACGTGCTGGGCATGTTCCTCCCCGCCTTCGTTGCCGGCCCGCTGGTGGACCGCCTCGGCGGCCGCCGCGTGGCCTGGGTCGGCATGGCGCTGCTGGCAGTGAGTGCGGCGGTGGCGCTGAGCGGTCAGTCGGTGGCGCAGTTCCTCATCAGCTCACTGCTGCTGGGCATGGGCTGGAACCTGATGCTGGTGGCCGGCACCACGCTGCTCGCCTTCGGCCATACGCCGCAGGAACGCGGGCATGCGCAAGGGCTGATGGAACTGGGCAACGGCAGCCTGGCGGCGCTGATGTCGTTCAGCTCCGGCGCGCTGATCACCAGCGTCGGCTGGAGCGCGGTGAACCTGCTGGTCTGGCCGGTGCTGCTGGTGGCGCTGGTGATGCTCTGGTCGGGGCGGCGGGAAGTGGTGCAGGCCTGAGGGTTCAGGTGCCAACGCGGTTCGCGAGCAAGCTCGCTCCTACAAAGAGCGCCGAGCCCAACCTGTAGGACCGAGGGGGACGCCCAGTCCTTGCTCGCGAACCACCCCGCATCCGAAACGGGCGTCGCTCCCTGCGTCAGGCCCGATGCAGCCCAAACGAAAAAGGCGACCCTAAGGTCGCCTTTTCGCTGCTCGATCGCCTGCCTTTAGTAGTAGGCGTTCTCGCGGTTGCTGTGGTCGGTGACGTCACGCACGCCCTTCAGCTCCGGGATGCGCTCGATCAGGGTCTTCTCGACACCGTCCTTCAGGGTCATCTCGACCGCACCGCAGCCCTGGCAACCGCCGCCGAAACGCAGCACGGCGATGTTGTCCTCGACCACGTCCACCAGGCTCACCTGGCCGCCGTGGCTGGCCAGGCCGGGATTGATCTCGGTCTGCAGGTAGTAGTTGATGCGCTCGGTGATCGGGCTGTCCTCGTTGACCATCGGCACCTTGGCATTCGGCGCCTTGATGGTCAGCTGGCCGCCCATGCGGTCGGTGGCGTAATCGACCACGGCGTCTTCCAGGAAGGGCTCGCTGATGGCGTCGATGTAGGCGGTGAAATCCTTCAGGCCGACCGGGGTGTCCTCCGGCTTCTGCTCGCCCGGCTTGCAGTAGGCGATGCAGGTTTCGGCGTACGTGGTGCCCGGCTGGGTGATGAAGATGCGAATGCCGATGCCGGGAGTGTCCTGCTTGGACAGCAGCTCGGCCAGGTAATCCTGTGCGGCTTCGGTAATGGTGATAGCGCTCATGGCAACTCCTCGCAAACGTGGCGCCAGTTTACGCCAAACGGGGGGATCGGATAAAGCCCTACTGATTTAGTAGGAATAATTCGCAGCTGGGCTGCTGAGCTTTTCGTAGGAGCGAGCTTGCTCGCGAACAGCCCCGCAGCGGGGGATGGTTCGCGAGCAAGGACTGGACGCCCCCCTCGGTCCTACAGTTTCAGGATCTGATTTACAGGTTCTCGTAGCGGTTCATGTCCAGCACGCCTGCCTCCACCGGCTCGGTTTCGCGCAGGTAGGCATCCAGATCGTGGAAATAGAACCAGAACTGCGGGTTGCTGCGACGCACGCCCCAGCGGTCGGCGATCTTCTCGAAGTCCGCCGCACTCTTTACCTGCTCCAGGGCGCCGACGAAGTCCCGCACCTCAGCCGCCTTCAGGTTGAACATGAAGTTCGGGTAGCTCGACAGCACGCCCGGGTAGATGGTCAGGGTATCCAGGCCCGGCTGGTAGCGCAGCGACTCGCCCGTCATGAAGGCCACGTTGCTGTGGGCACGGTTGCGCAGCACGGTGTAGATTTCGCGCTGGCCGTCCGGCAGTTCCACACGCAGCATGGTTGCCTCGGGGAACTGGTCGATGACCGGCAGGCCGGCGGCCGGGCGGCTGACCAGCCGGCTGAAGGCCTGCTCGGCATCCTGCAGCGGCGCGGCCACGGAGTTGCGGTAGCAGGCGCCGTTTTCGCACAGGTTGATCGGGTCGGGCCGCGCATTGAGCGCCACGTAGTGCTTCAGCAATTGCTTGGCGAAGGCCAGCTTGGCGCCCTTCTCCGGCAGGAACAGCCCGGTGGGCGCGTCGCTGTCGGTGGTGTAGTAGTCGGCCCACATCTTCAGCTTGCCGCTGCTCTGGTACCAGTCATCCAGCAGCTTCTTGCGCGCACCGACGGGCATCAGGCGCAGGAAGTTCTGCTCGGCGCCGTTGCGGATCAGGTCGAAGTACAGACGCGTCTGCGCCTGGTGGGCGACATTGCCGAACACGTCGAAGTTCACCACCAGCCCGTAGTAGGTGCGCTCCAGCAGCGGGTAGTCCATCCACCAGAGGGTCTGCGGCACGCCGCCGATCAGGCCCTTGCGCACCGAGGCGCTGTCGTACTGGCGGAAGATGCTCAGCACAGCGTTGTCGTTGCCGGCCCAGATGTCCGCCCAGGTCGGCGCGGGCGCCTCGTCATAGACGTCCTGGCGCAGCTCTTCGTATTTATTGCGCTTGTCGCGGTAGGAACGCCATTGCGACAGCATCGCGCCGACGTCGTCGATCTGCCCCGGCAGCGCCAGCAGCGGCGAGGCCTGGTGCTGGAATTTCGGATCGGTGACGTAGAGGTCGTGGTCCGGGTCCTGGAATACCGCCCAGAAGTTGTCGCGGATCACGTCGGTGGCGATCTGCCCGCGGCACACCGGCCCGCGGATGAAGGTACGGACGAAGTACTCGGCGTTGTCCAGCATGAACTGGTAGCGCGCCCGCGCCGGAATCGCCTCGAAGGTCACGAACGGGTTGGCGCGGTGCTGCAGGCCGTAGCCGGGCACCTTGTCGGTAGTCCAGGCGGTGCCGTAGAACAGCTCCTGATTGCGCTTGAGCCGCGCCTCGTTGAGCGGATAGGTGATGTGCGTCTTGTGCACGATCACACCCTGGATCGGCCACAGGCGGTAGTAGAACGTATTGCCCGGATCGTCGTTGGGCCGCCGCGTGGCGATGGGGTCGATGGGCTGGCCGCTGGGCGTGCGCGAGCGCACCAGCTGGAAGAAGTGCCCCGGCTCGCCGCGCTCGGTGAAGTACAGGTGGGCGAGGAACAGGTGCTCGTAGATCCAGCGCGACACCAGGCTCTGACGGGCACCGGGCTGGTTGAGGAAGCTTTCCCACTCGGCGATCTGCTGCGCCTCGCCGCTGCCCGGCTGCCAGGCCTGCTCGTCCACCGGCGCGCCCTGGGCCAGCCAGGTCTTGATGGTTTTCAGCTGCTTGTCGGTCAGGCCGGTGACGGCGAAGGGCATGCCGCTGCGCGGATTCTTCGCCACGAAGTCATCGATGGTCTCGGGCGTCGGGCACTGGTTGGTGCGGTTGATCGACAGGTCCAGCCCATCGGGGATCTTCGCGTTGGGCACCAGCGGGTGGTCATGCCCCAGGTCGATCATCCGCGCCATCAGCGCCGCCTGGCTGCCGCGGCCATCGAGCACCGACCAGAAGTCCTTGCGCCGCCAGGCATCCGCGCCATGGGCGTCGAGGAACAACCGTGTCGGGTCCTGCGCCTTCGTCCGTGCGCCGTCGTACACCGGCAGCTTGTTCGCCCCGCGCTGCGCGCCCTCGGCGGCCGTCAGGTTGAGCTGGCACGGCGAGTCGTAGCAGGCGTGGCAGGCCACGCATTTCTCGGTGAAGATCGGTTGGATATCCCGCGTATAAGACAGCTCCCCAGCCACGGATAACGCTGAAAACAGCAGGGAGGCGATCAACAACGTGAAGCGGGCTCGCAGGAACATAAAAGACTCCAAACCATCAGGATGGGCGAATTCTAGCGGGAGAGCCGCCTCAATGCGCTCCAACGAAAGATTAAACATGAGCAGAATTCATGGAAAACCGCGAACCACCGGAAAGCCATGCAGCTTTGCTATCATCAGCGACCTTTCGCCACGCCCTTTTCCAGGTATCCCAATGATCGACCGTGCCGCACGCCTGCAAGCCCTCCAGCAAGCCCTCAAGGAGCGCATCCTGATCCTCGACGGCGGCATGGGCACCATGATCCAGAGCTACAAGCTGCAGGAAGAGGACTACCGTGGCGCGCGCTTCGCCGACTGGCCGAGCGACGTGAAGGGCAACAACGACCTGCTGCTGCTCAGCCGCCCGGATGTGATCCAGGCCATCGAGAAGGCTTATCTCGATGCCGGCGCCGACATCCTCGAGACCAACACCTTCAACGCCACCCGCGTGTCGCAGGCCGACTACGACATGCAGGATCTGGCCTACGAGATGAACGTCGAGGGCGCGCGCCTGGCCCGTGAAGTGGCCGACGCCAAGACCGCCGAGACCCCGGACCGCCCGCGCTTCGTCGCCGGCGTCCTCGGCCCGACCAGCCGCACCTGCTCGATCTCCCCGGACGTAAACGACCCCGGTTTCCGCAACGTCACCTTCGACGAGCTGGTGGAGAACTACAGCGAATCCACCCGTGGCCTGATCGAGGGCGGCGCCGACCTGATCCTGATCGAGACCATCTTCGACACCCTCAACGCCAAGGCGGCGATCTTCGCTGTGCAGGGCGTTTATGAAGAGCTGGGCGTCGAGCTGCCGATCATGATCTCCGGCACCATCACCGACGCCTCCGGCCGCACCCTGTCCGGCCAGACCACCGAAGCCTTCTGGAACTCGGTGCGCCACGCCAACCCGATCTCCGTCGGCCTCAACTGCGCCCTCGGCGCGAAAGAGTTGCGCCCGTACCTGGAAGAGCTGGCGACCAAGGCCGGGACCCACGTCTCCGCCCACCCCAACGCCGGCCTGCCGAACGCCTTCGGTGAGTACGACGAGACCCCGGCGGAAATGGCGGTGGTCGTGGAGGAGTTCGCCTCCTCCGGCTTCCTCAACATCATCGGCGGTTGCTGCGGCACCACGCCGGGCCATATCGAGGCCATCGCCAAGGCCGTAGCCAAGTACGCGCCGCGCGCCATCCCGGAGATTCCCAAGGCCTGCCGCCTGTCCGGCCTCGAGCCCTTCACCATCGACCGCAACTCGCTGTTCGTGAACGTCGGCGAGCGCACCAACATCACCGGCTCGGCCAAGTTCGCGCGGCTGATCCGCGAGGAGAACTACGCCGAAGCGCTGGAAGTGGCGCAGCAGCAGGTGGAAGCCGGCGCCCAGGTGATCGACATCAACATGGACGAGGGCATGCTCGACTCCAAGGCGGCCATGGTGAAGTTCCTCAACCTGATCGCCTCCGAGCCGGACATCTCCCGCGTGCCGATCATGATCGACTCCTCCAAGTGGGAGGTGATCGAAGCCGGCCTGAAGTGCATCCAGGGCAAGGGCATCGTCAACTCGATTTCCATGAAGGAAGGCGTCGAGCAGTTCAAGCACCACGCCCGCCTGTGCAAGCGCTATGGCGCCGCCGTGGTGGTGATGGCCTTCGACGAAGCCGGCCAGGCCGATACCCAGGCGCGCAAGGAAGAAATCTGCCAGCGCTCCTACGATATCCTGGTCAACGAAGTGGGCTTCCCGGCGGAAGACATCATCTTCGACCCGAACATCTTCGCGGTCGCCACCGGCATCGAGGAACACAACAACTACGCGGTCGACTTCATCGAGGCCTGCGCCTACATCCGCGACAACCTGCCCTACGCCCTGACCTCGGGCGGGGTGTCCAACGTGTCGTTCTCGTTCCGTGGCAACAACCCGGTGCGCGAGGCGATCCACTCGGTGTTCCTCTACTACGCGATCCAGAACGGCCTGACCATGGGCATCGTCAACGCCGGCCAGCTGGAGATCTACGACGAGATCCCGCAGGAGCTGCGCGACAAGGTCGAGGACGTGGTGCTCAACCGCAGCCCGGATGCCACCGAGGCGTTGCTGGCCATCGCCGACAACTACAAGGGCGGCGGCGCGGTCAAGGAAGTGGAAGACGAAGAGTGGCGCAGCCACAGCGTCGAGAAGCGCCTGGAGCACGCACTGGTCAAGGGCATCACCACTTTCATCGTCGAAGACACCGAGGAATGCCGGCAGAAGTGCGCGCGCCCCATCGAAGTCATCGAAGGCCCGCTGATGAACGGCATGAACGTGGTCGGTGACCTGTTCGGCGCCGGCAAGATGTTCCTCCCGCAGGTGGTGAAATCCGCCCGCGTGATGAAGCAGGCCGTGGCGCACCTGATTCCCTTCATCGAGGCAGAGAAAGGCGACAAGCCCGAGGCCAAGGGCAAGATCCTCATGGCCACGGTGAAGGGTGACGTCCACGACATCGGCAAGAACATCGTTGGCGTGGTGCTGGGCTGCAACGGCTACGACATCGTCGACCTGGGCGTGATGGTCCCGGCGGAGAAGATCCTGCAGACCGCCCGCGAGCAGAAGTGCGACATCATCGGCCTGTCCGGCCTGATCACGCCGTCGCTGGACGAGATGGTCCACGTCGCCAAGGAAATGCAGCGGCAGAACTTCAGCCTGCCCCTGCTGATCGGCGGCGCCACCACCTCCAAGGCGCACACCGCGGTGAAGATCGACCCGCAGTACAGCAACGATGCGGTGGTCTACGTCACCGACGCCTCCCGCGCGGTGGGCGTGGCGACCACTCTGCTGTCCAAGGAAATGAAGCCCGAGTACGCCCGCAAGCTGCGCGAGGAATACGCGGAAGTGCGCGAACGTACCGCCAACCGCAGCGCGCGCACCGAGCGCCTGAGCTACGAACAGGCCATCGCCGCCAAGCCGAAGTTCGACTGGGCCGGCTACCAGCCGCCGGTGCCGAGCTTCACCGGCGTCAAGGTGCTGGATGATATCGACCTCAACGTGCTGGCCGAGTACATCGACTGGACGCCCTTCTTCATCTCCTGGGACCTGGCCGGCAAGTACCCGCGCATCCTCACCGACGAGGTCGTCGGCGAAGCGGCCACCAGCCTGTTCAACGACGCCCAGGCGCTGCTGAAGAAGCTGATCGACGAGAAGCTGATCAAGTCCCGTGCGGTGCTGGGCTTCTGGCCGGCCAACCAGGTGCACCACGACGACCTGGAAGTCTACGGCGACGACGGCCACAAGCTGGCCACCCTGCACCACCTGCGCCAGCAGACCATCAAGCCCGACGGCAAGCCGAACTTCAGCCTGGCCGACTTCGTCGCGCCGAAGGAAAGCGGCGTGAAGGACTATGTCGGCGGCTTCATCACCACCGCCGGCATCGGTGCCGAGGAAGTGGCCAAGGCCTACGAGGCCAAGGGCGACGACTACAGCGCGATCATGGTCAAGGCACTGGCCGACCGCCTCGCCGAAGCCTGCGCCGAATGGCTGCACGAGCGCGTGCGCAAGGAGTACTGGGGCTATCAGCCCGAGGAACACCTGAGCAACGAGGCGCTGATCAAGGAGCAGTACGTCGGCATCCGCCCGGCGCCCGGCTATCCGGCCTGCCCGGACCACACCGAGAAGGGCACGCTGTTCCAGCTGCTCGATCCGCAGGGCCTGTCCGGCGTCACCCTGACCGAGCACTACGCCATGTTTCCCGCCGCCGCCGTCAGCGGCTGGTACTTCGCCCACCCGCAGGCGCAGTACTTCGCCGTCGGCAAGCTCGACAAGGACCAGATCGAACGCTACAGCGCGCGCAAGGACCAGGAAATCAGCACCAGCGAGCGCTGGCTGTCGCCGAACCTGGGCTACGACAACTGATCTGACGCCCAACGCCGCGACCGGGCCCTCCCGGCGCGGCGGTTTCGTCAGGCAGGTCCGGGGCCTGGGGAAAAGCTTCGCTGCATATCCTGCGCAGATGCGGGATAATCCCGCCATCCTGGGCACCCCCAGGGCAAAACGGATCGAAGCTGGCCACCCGCCAGGCTTCCGCTGAAGAGAGAGTCACAGATGAAATACCTCACCCCCGAACAAATGGCCAAGCCTCGCAAACGCCGCCTGCTGAAGAAGCTGCGCCTGGCCGAGTTCCAGGAGTTCGGCTTCAGCCTCGAAGTGAACTACACCGGCGACCTGGATGACGTGCTCAACCAGTGGATCGCCTTCGTCGAATCCGAAGGCTGGGTCTTCGTCGGCGGCGCCACCGAAGACGGCGAGTTCACCGGCTACCTGTGCCTGAACGCTGTCGGCAGCCTGACCGAAGCCGACCGCGAGACCACTCGCCTGTGGCTGGAAAAGCAGTCCTGGGTGAAGTCCTTCGAACTGGGCGAGCTGAGCGACTGCTGGCACGGCCTGTTCGAGGAGTAAGCACTCCTTGTGCAAAGCGTGGGCGGGCCTCCCCGCCCGCCCACGTCCATCAGCTCACCTCAGATCGCCACCTGTGCCTCGACCTCCTGCAACTTGCGCCGCGCCAGCGCCAGGTTGGCTTTCACCTTGTCCAGCACGTAGTACATGAACACCCCTTCGTGCTTCGCCATCGGGCGGATGATGTGGTATTGCCGGCCGAGGGTGATGAGGATGTCCTCGATCACGTCGTTGAGCGCCAGGGACTTCATGGTCTTGAGCTTGGCGCGAACCACCTCGGTGTTGCCCGCCGCCGCCAGTTCCAGGTCCACGCCGCCTCCTGCCTGCCCGAGCAGCATGCCGCTCTTGGCATCCACCACGGCCGACGCCAGGGCACCATCCAGGTTCAGCAGTTCGTCCAGCGATTGTTGCAGTGCTGCCATAGCGATTACTCCTTGAGTGCGCGTCCTGTTATAGGGGCCCCGCGACCGCGCGCGCCGCGAAGCCTTTTGTCTCAGCCGGCCAGCGACAGATCCGCCAGCCGGGTTGCCGTTCGCTTGGCCTGATAGAGCACCTGACCAAGCATCTCCTCGCGATCGGCGACCAGGTTGAGGATCATCGGGTGGCTCGGATGCGGTATGTCGACGATCACGATGTAGCCCTCGCTCGCCTCGACTATCACGTTCTGGTGCGGGCCGACCTCGCTCTCCTGGCCGACCATGGCGCCGAGGGCCGAAATCGAGCAGGCCATGGCTGCCAGCTTGGAGACCTCCAGCCCCTTGCCGGCGCGGGAGGCCACTTCGAAGCCATCGGTAGTGGCGATCACCGCTGCGCTCAGCCGCCCCAGGCTGGCGCCGAGCTCATCCAACGCCTGCTCGGCGTCGTTGCGCAGTCTTTCCGGCAAGCTCGTCAAGGCGTGTTCCATGGTCGACTCCAGTCGGTTGCAAACGTCAGGCTTCAGGCCGCCGTGCATTCCAGTTGCAGCAGGAGCAGGTCGAGCAGCATGCGCACCTGCTCCGCCTCGCGTACGTCCACCTCGACGACCGGGAAGCTGTGACCGGCCCGCGCCAGTGCCGCGGCGTAGTCATCCAGGCCGGGGACGGGATGCCCTGGCAGACGCCCGACGCCGATGACACAGGGCGCGCCGGCGATGCAGTCGGCAAAGCCATCGAGGTAAACCTGCAGGTCACCCAGCGGATCGGGCCGCGAGTTGTCGATCAGGATCACCAGCCCCAGCGCACCGCGCGCGAGGATGCCCCACATGAAGGCGAAGCGCGCCTGACCGGGCGTGCCATACAGGCGCAGGCGCTCATCGGGCCCGAGCACCACTTCGCCGTAGTCCAGGCCGACCGTGGTGCGTGCCTTGTCCAGGTTGGGATCGTTGTTCTGCACATCGGTGCTGACCGGCTCGATATCGCTGATCGCGGCGATGGCGGTGGTTTTGCCGGCGCCCATGGTGCCGGTGAAGAGGATCTTGTATTCCCTCATCGACCGGCCTCCGAAGCACCGCCAAGGCCGAAGTGGCGGCGGATGCGCGCCAGCAGGCCGGCGGGGGCGGCTGCCTGTTGCTCGGGCCGCGCCGGCAGGGCCTCGCCAGGCTGGAGCATTTCATGGGCAGCCATCAGGCGAACGAAACTCTCCGCCACATGGCGCGGCACGCCGGAGCGCTCGCAAAGCTCGTCCAGGCTCATGGTCCTTGCACAGAGCAAAGTGGCCAGCCGGACGTAGCGGTGATCAGCCTTGAGCAGCGACGCTGCCGGCCAGTGCTTCAGGCGCAGGGCTTCACCCGTGGACTGCGCCGGCCGCTGGCCGATGGCGCGAGCGGCACGCTCCAGGCAATCGAATACCTCGCTGGCACGCAGCGGCCAGTGCACCCAGAGCGGCTCGCCCTCGGCCGTACGCAACTGCACCCGCGGCTCGCCCTCCTCCCCCTCTACCAGCAGGTCGGCCGGGCCATCGACATACGCCCAGCTCGCCAACGTGCGACCACTGAGCAGGCCGACGATGGACTTGAACACCACCTGATCACGCAACGCCATCCGGGCGAACCCGTAGGTGTACTGAAGCTGGTACGGCTGATTCATCGGCGCGCTCCCTTTGGCCAACAAACACCATCAACCTGCACGGGTTGATCAGGAGGCTCACCGGGACGTTGGAGGATGCCGAGCACAAGCTCGCAGAGGGCGCGGACGAACGTCCGGCCTGCTTGGCAACCCCGCGGTCATGGCCCTTGCGGGCTGTAGATCGGTGGCTTTGCGTCCCTGGCTTTCGCACAGGTTTGCCCTGGTCAATTGAATTTCAGCGTAGTACGCCGCTTTCGTTCGCCAAGCCGAAAAAACGTGATACACCTCACACAAACATCGGAAATATCACCGGAACAACTTCGCAATGTTCGTAGGCATATTCCGCCCCAAAAGGGAGCAGGAAGCCTGCCCTTCGGCTAGGATTTCCCACAGCGGCGCCCCACCGGCACGGCCCGCCGGATGTCCACAACAAGTCGGAATTCACTGCCCAGAGACGCCATGCTAGAGCGCCAGCGGTTCCAGAACATCCTCAGCCTGGGCCTGCCGATCATCGGCGGCATGCTCAGCCAGAGCCTGCTCAACCTGGTGGACGCGGCCATGGTCGGCCACCTCGGGGAAAAGTCCTTGGCCGGGGTAGGCATCGGCAGTTACGCCAACTTCGTCGCCATCTCCCTGGTGATGGGCCTGGGCGCCGGCGTACAGGCGCTGGTGGCTCGCCGGCGGGGCGAAGGTCGCAGCGACGAGCTGGCCGCGCCGCTGAACTGCGGGCTGCTGGTCGCGCTGGGCCTGTCGCTGCCGATCACGCTGATCTGCCTGCTGTTCGCCGAGCCCATCATTCGCGCGCTGTCTCATGATCCGGAGGTGCTCGCGGTCGGCATCCCCTACTTCGAGTGGCGCGCGCTGTCGGTGCTCGCCGTGGGCCTGAACTTCTCCTTCCGGGGCTACTGGAACGGCACCCGGCGATCAGGCATGTACATGCGCACCCTGGTGGTCATGCACCTGGCCAACGCGGCGATCAGCTACAGCCTGATCCACGGCCTGTTCGGCCTTCCGAAAATGGGGGCTGTAGGGAGCGGCCTGGGTACCACGCTGGCGCTCTACATCGGTTCGCTGATCTATGCCTGGATCACCTGGCGCGATGCGCGCGCCCAGGGCTTCCACCCTCGCCTGCCGAGCGAACGGGATATCCGCACGCTGCTGCGCCTGTCGCTGCCCAATTCGCTGCAGCAGTTCTTCTTCGCCGCCGGCATCACCCTGCTGTTCTGGATCATCGCCCAGGTCGGCACTCGCGAGCTGGCGGTGGCCCACGTGCTGATCAACCTGGCGCTTTTCCTGATCCTGCCCGGCGTCGGCCTGGGCATGGCGGCAACCACCCTGGTCAGCCAGAGCATGGGCGAGCGCGACTTCGACAGCGCGCACCGCTGGGGCTGGGACGTGGTGAAGGTGGCGGCCTGCGGGCTGGCGCTGCTGGGCGCGCCATTCTGGATATTCCCCGAGGCCATCCTGCGGCTGTTCGTCAGCGACCCTGCGCTGATCGAACTGGGCCGGGTGCCGCTGATGCTCACCGGCATGGGCATGGTGATCGACGCCACGGCGCTGGTGCTGACCCAGGCGCTGCTGGGCGCGGGGGCCGTGCGCACGGTGATGGCGGTCAGCCTGGGCAACCAGTGGCTGTTCTTCCTGCCGCTGGCCTACCTGGTCGGCCCGATGCTGGGCGGTGGTTTGCTGGCGATCTGGAGCATGCAGATTCTCCAGCGCGGGCTGGCCTCGGCGATCTTCGCGGTGATGTGGCAGAAGCGCCAGTGGACACAGATCGAGCTCTAGCGCCTCCCTGTTCAGGAACTAAGCTTGCAGGCAAAGAGGGGACCGAACGATGGACGAGCAACAGAACAAGCCGCCGACCTTCTGGCAGATGCTGCACAGCGTGCTGGCCGCGGCCTTCGGCGTGCAAAGCGGGCGCAACCGGGCGCGCGACTTCACCCACGGCAAGCCCAGTCACTTCATCGCCATGGGCATTCTCTTCACGCTGATCTTCGTGCTGCTGCTGTACGGGCTGGTGCAGTTGGTGCTGCATTTCGCCGGGCTGTAGGACAGGCGGCGGGGCGTCTGGTACCAGCGGGCCGCAGGACGGCCCGCCGGCACCGCTGTCACTGATGGCTGACCCAGAACACGGCAGTCGCAACCACCAGCAGGATCAGGATGAATGCGGCGCGGGCATCGACGACGCTGTCGCTGGTCTTGTTCGACGTTTCTTCGCTCATGCTTCCCCCATCTTCTCGTTATTGGCTGAAGAACCACACCACGAGTTAAGACCAGCTCCGCCCGCCCCGCTACTCCCGTCCTGCTTCGAAAGCCGTTAGGCTGGCTGCTCGACAAGCACAACGACAAGAACAAGGAACAGCAATGAACCTGGTATCGCTACAGGACACCGTCGCGCCCGAGGGTGTCTGCTACGGCTGCGGCGGCAGCAACCCGCACGGACTGCATATCAAGAGCCGCTGGCACGAGGACGGTGTCCACGTGGTTGCCGAACATCTGCCAGAGGCCAAGTACTGCGGCTGGCCGGAGCTGGTCTACGGCGGCCTGATCGCCATGCTGGTGGACTGCCACTCCAACTGGACCGCCATGGCCTACCACTACCGCGCCGAGGGCCGCGAGCCGGGCAGCCTGCCGCGTATCGACTGCGTTACCGGCAACCTGGGCATCAAGTACATCAAGCCGACGCCCATGGGCGTGCCGCTGACCCTCAGGGCGCATGTCGAGGGCGAAGTCGGCCGCAAGAGCCGGATCATCTGCGAGGTCTACGCCGGCGACGTGCTGACCTGCGTCGGCGACTCGATCTTCGTCCGCGTCGACACCTCGCAACTGCGCGATGCCGCCCACGGTCGCGAAGCCTGATCGACTGCCAATTGCGTCGCTGCCGTTTGAAATGGGTATAAAGGGCAGCGCCGCAAAGGCGAGCCCGTGCACCGGCGCAAGCCCCCGTCCCGCCTGAGCCTCAGGCCTGGCGCGGCTTAGATCCGAAAGTTCTCGCCATATACTCAAACATCACTTTTGCGCATATTCCCGAACTGGTATCGTGCGCCCCACTCCGCGTGGAGCGCGTTGCCGTGCGCGCTGGGAAACGCAGTACGCCCTGAGCGCTATAGCCTGACAGCAGGATGATTCATGTACGTATATGACGAATACGATCAAAGGATCGTAGAGGATCGCGTCAAGCAGTTCCGCGATCAGACCCACCGTTACCTGGCGGGCGAACTGACCGGCGAGGAATTCCGCCCGCTGCGTCTGCAGAATGGCCTGTACATCCAGCGCTATGCGCCCATGCTGCGCGTGGCCGTGCCTTACGGCCTGCTGAACTCCCAGCAGGTTCGCAAGCTGGCGCAGATCGCCCGCGACTACGACAAGGGCTACGCGCACATCAGCACCCGCCAGAACGTCCAGTACAACTGGCCGGAACTGGAAGACGTGCCGGAAATCCTCGCCGAGCTGGCCACCGTGCAGATGCACGCGATCCAGACCAGCGGCAACTGCATCCGCAACACCACCACCGACCAGTTCGCCGGCGTTGCCCATGACGAGCTGGTCGATCCGCGCCCCTGGTGCGAGATCATCCGCCAGTGGTCGACCTTCCACCCCGAATTCGCCCACCTGCCGCGCAAGTTCAAGATCGCCGTCAACGGCGCCGTGAGCGACCGTGCCGCCATCGAGGTGCACGACATCGGCCTGGAAGCGGTGCAGAACGAAGCCGGCGAGCTGGGCTTCCGCGTCTCTGTCGGTGGCGGCCTGGGCCGTACCCCGATCGTCGGCAATTTCATCAATGAATTCCTGCCGTGGAAGCACCTGCTGTCCTACCTGGACGCCATCCTGCGCGTGTACAACCGCTATGGCCGTCGGGACAACAAGTACAAGGCGCGCATCAAGATCCTGGTCAAGGCGCTGACGCCGGAAGTCTTCGCCCAGAAGGTCGACGCCGAATGGGCGAACCTGAAGGACGGCCCGAGCACCCTGACCGACGCCGAGCTGCAGCGCGTGGCCGCGCACTTCGTCGACCCGGCCTACCTGGCCCTGGAAAACCAGGACGCCGCCCTCGCCCAGCTCGACGCCGAGAACCCCGGCTTCGCCCGCTGGCGCAGCCGCAACACCTTCGCCCACAAGAAGCCCGGCTATGTCGCCGTGTCCCTGTCGCTCAAGCCCACCGGCGTGGCGCCCGGCGACATCACCGACAAGCAGCTGGACGTGGTCGCCGACCTGGCCGACCGCTACAGCTTCGGCGAAGTGCGCAACAGCCATAACCAGAACATCATCCTCGCCGACGTCGAGCAGGCTCAGCTGTTCACCCTCTGGGGCGAACTGCGCGAGAACGGTTTCGCCACCCCCAACGTGGGCCTGCTGACCGACCTCATCTGCTGCCCGGGCGGTGACTTCTGCTCCCTGGCCAACGCCAAGTCGATCCCGGTGGCCGAAGCCATCCAGCGTCGCTTCGACGACCTGGACTACCTGTTCGACATCGGCGCCATCGACCTGAACATCTCCGGTTGCATGAACGCCTGTGGTCACCACCACGTCGGCCACATCGGCATCCTCGGCGTGGACAAGAAGGGCGAGGAGTTCTACCAGGTCTCCCTCGGCGGCAGCGCCAGCCGCGACGCCAGCCTGGCGCAGATCCTCGGCCCGTCCTTCGCCCAGGAGCAGATGGCCGACGTGATCGAGAAGATCATCAAGGTCTACGTGGAACAGCGCACCGAAGAGGAACGTTTCCTCGATACCTACCGTCGCATCGGCATCGACCCCTTCAAGGAGCGCGTATATGCAGCGAATCATTAAGCACCGCGAGGTCGTCGACGACCGCTGGCACCTGCTGCCCAAGGACGCGACCCTGGAAACCGTGCCCAACTGCGACGACGTGATCATCCCGCTGAACCTCTGGCTGGAACACGGGCCTGCCCTGCGCGGCCGCGACGGTGGCCTGGGCGTCTGGCTGGATGCGGACGAAGAGCCCGAAGCCATCGCCGACGACCTGGGCAACTTCCAGGTGATCGCCGTGAACTTCCCCGCCTTCACCGACGGCCGCGGCTTCAGCACCGCGCGCCTGCTGCGCGAGCGCTTCGGCTACAAGGGCGAAGTACGCGCTATCGGTGACGTGCTGCGTGACCAGCTGTTCTTCATGCAGAGCTGCGGCTTCGACGCCTACGCCATCCGCGCCGACCGCGATCCGCAAGCGGCGCTGGCCGGCCTGGACGACTTCAGCGAGGTCTACCAGACCTCGGTGACCCAGCCGCAACCGCTGTTCCGTCGCCGCCAGCTGGCCTGACCCGGCAGAGCTGATTCAGCGACATGAAAAAGCCCCGCATTGCGGGGCTTTTTCAATTCTGCACGGCGCATTTCTCGTAGGGCGCATAGCGCGCCAGCGTTATCCGCCAGCAGGGGGACGGCAGATAACCTGTTCCAGGTTATGCGCCCTACGGCCCTTCGTAGGAGCGAGCTTGCTCGCGAACCGATGCAGCGCCGCAACTGCCGGGAACACCGTTCGCGAGCAAGCTCGCTCCTACAGGCTTCACGCCTCAGCTCCTGTGCACGCAACTCAGGCCCGCACGCTCTCCCAGGCAATCTGCGCCAGCTGATCCCGGCAATCGATCAGGTCCACCCGCGTGCGCCCGGCCAGCCAGTTGCGCGCGTAGTCCTGGCTCGGGCCAATCACCACCGAATTGAACAGCTCCGGCGCCAGCTCCTTGAACGCTCCGGCCTTGCGGTGCTCGGAGAGCAGCCCGGCAATGCGGCGGCCCTGTTCGCGGTTGGCCTCGCGCAACGCCTCGCCCACCTCTCCCGCTTCGACGCGCCCCCTGCTGTGCAGGATGAAACGCGCCCACTCCGGGTTCGCCGCCACCCAATCGACGTAGCAGGTGACGAACAGCTTCACGCAGGCCTCCGCGCTCATCCCGTCCTCGATTCCGGCATCGAGCAGTGCGGCATATTGGCCGACGCCCGTGAGGTACAACGCGCCGATGATCCGTTCCTTGTTGCCGTAGTGGTGATACAGGCTGCCGATACTGGCGCCGGAGCGATCGCGGATCATCTCGATGGTGGTGGCATCCACGCCGGATTCGCTGAAGCAGGCCAGCGCGGCCTGAAGAATGTCGTCTTTGCGGGAAGGTCGGGCCATGGGGTTCCTGTTGGAAAAACCGCTCGAACAGAATTCTAGAATATTTTTCTAGAATTAATTTCTAGTCTTCGTATACTGCCTGGGCGCGCATCCATCTTCAATCCGCTTTGCCCCGGAGTTGCCATGAGTCAGATGATGCAAATGTACCAGCAGGCCGGCCCCGCGCAGTTCAGCGCCATGATCGGCCAGGTCGCCCCCTACTTCGCCAGCATCGCCCCGCAGTTCGTCGAACTGCGCCCAGGCTACGCGGAAGTGACCTTCCCCAAGCGCCGCGAAGTGCTCAACCACATCGGGACCGTGCACGCCATCGCCCTGTGCAACGCTGCCGAACTGGCCGCCGGGACCATGACCGACGTGTCGATCCCCAAGGGCCGCCGCTGGATTCCCCGCGGCATGACCGTGGAATACCTGGCCAAGGCGGACGGTGACGTACGCGCCGTGGCCGATGGCCGTGCCGTGGACTGGAACCAGGAAGGCGACGTCATCGTCCCGGTGCTCGCCTACGTCGGTGACAAGAAGGTATTCCGCGCCGACATCACCATGTACATCAGCCAGGCCTGAGGGATCGCGCCATGATCACACCGCTTCCCCGCCCGCTGGACAACGGCAATGGCCAAAGCCTCTCCAGCCACTGGTACTACCCACCCGGCGAAGCCCGCGGAGCGGTGCTGATCGTTCCTGCCATGGGCGTCGAGCAGCGTTTCTACACGGCCTTCGCCAACTGGCTGGCCGAGCGCGGCTACCTGACAGTCACCTTCGACTATGTCGGCATGGGTAAATCCCGCGCCGGCTCCCTGCGTGATCTGGACGTCGACATCCTCGCCTGGGGGAACCACGACTGCAGCGCCATGCTCGATGCCGTGGTCGCCGCGGCCGGCGAGCTGCCGGTGTACTGGATCGGCCACAGCCTGGGCGGGCAGATACTGCCCTTCGTGCGGGGTACCGAGCGCATCCACCGCGCCTTCACCATTGCCACCGGCAGCGGCTACTGGCGCGAGAACACCAAGGGCTTGCGGCACAAGGCCTGGCTGCTCTGGTACCTGCTGGCACCGACGATCACGCCGCTGCTGGGCTACTTCCCCGGCAAGCGCCTGGGCGTGGTCGGCGACCTGCCGCGCGGAGTGATCGAGCAATGGCGGCGCTGGTGCCTGGACCCGGAGTACTCGGTGGGCGCGGAAGGTGGTGCAGTGCGCGAGGCGTATTCCTCGGTGAGCACACCCATTACCTCCATCTCCTTCACCGACGACGAGATGATGTCCGGGCGCAATACCGAGTCGCTGCACGGTTTCTACCGTGGCTCGCCGAAGACGCTGAAGAGAATCGCGCCGGAGGATATCGGCGTGAAGCGCATCGGCCACTTCGGCTTCTTCAGAAGCCAGTTCGCCGATTCACTGTGGGCGGATTACCTGCTGCCGGACCTGGGCTGACACCCAGGCCCGGCACGGGCATCAATCCAGGTTGACCAGCACCCGGCCAACCAGCTTGCCGGCCAGGATCTGGTGGATGGCAGCCGGCAGGTCGTCGAGCTTGACCTCGCGCACCGCCGCCTCCAGGTTGTCGAGCTTCCATTGCAGGGACAGCTTGTCCCACATGGAAGCCTTGACCACCAACGGCAGCTCCACCGAGTCCACGCCCAGCAGATTCACGCCGCGCAGGATGAAGGGCAGCACGGTGGCCTTGAAGGCGGCGCCGGCGGTCAGGCCGCAGCAGGCGACGCTGCCGCCGTACTGCAGCGACTTGACCACATTGAACAGGATGTCACCACCCACGGTGTCCACCGCGCCAGCCCACTGCTCGCGCAGCAGCGGCTTGTCGACGCCATCGGAGACGGTGGCGCGGTCGAGGATCTGCCGGGCGCCGAGGCGGTTCAGCAGCTCGGCCTGTTCCAGCTTGCCGGTAGCGGCAGCCACGGTGTAGCCCAGTTGCGCCAGCAGCATTACCGCGATGCTGCCCACGCCGCCGGTGGCGCCAGTGACCAGGATCGGCCCGGCGGACGGCGTCAGGCCAGCGCGCTCGAGCTTGTCGACGCAAAGCGCGGCGGTCAGGCCGGCGGTGCCGAGGATCATTGATTCGCGCAGCGACAGGCCCTGCGGGCGCTTGATCAGCCAGGCGGCAGGCACGCGGATGTACTGGCCGAAGCCGCCCGGCGTGTTCATGCCCAGGTCATAGCCGGTGACGATGACTTCATCGCCGGCGGCGAATTCGCCCACCGAGGACTCTTCCACCACGCCGGCGGCATCGATGCCGGGAGTGTGCGGGTACTTGCGGGTGACGCCACGGTTGCCGCTGGCGGACAGCGCATCCTTGTAGTTGAGCGAGGAATACTTCACCCGCACCAGCACTTCACCCGCCGGCAGATCGGCAACCTGCCGCTCTGCCACCTGCAGGTCATGCACGCCGTGCGCGCTTTCCGTGACCCACAACGCCTTGAATGCACTCATCTCGACCCTCCTCTTTCGAATTCAATAAACGGGCGCGATCCCGGCGCCCGACGCCCAATCATTGCCAGAAGAGTCATTGCCAGAAGCGGCTGCGACCCAGGCGGTCCCACCAGGTCACCAGCACGCGATCGATCACGCCGCTGACACCCACGCCGAAGCGCTCCTGGATGGACTTCTTCTGCACGTAACTGAGCTGGTAGACATCCGCCTCGCGGGCGCGTTCGGCCAGGTATTCGTCACTGGTCTTGAGCTCGTCGACCAGTTTCTTGCCCAGGGCCGCCTGGCCCAGCCAGACCTCGCCGGTGGCGATCTCGTCGATGGCCAGCTGCGGGCGGTAGTGGACAACGAATCGCTTGAACAGCTCGTGGGTGGTTTCCAGGTCTTCCTGGAACTTCTCGCGGCCCTTGTCGGTGTTCTCGCCGAACACGGTCAGGGTGCGCTTGTATTCGCCAGCGGTGAGCACTTCGAAGTCGATGTCGTGCTTCTTCAGCAGGCGATTGACGTTGGGCAACTGCGCCACCACGCCGATGGAGCCGAGGATGGCGAATGGCGCGGAGAGGATGCGCTCGCCGATGCAGGCCATCATGTAGCCGCCGCTGGCAGCGACCTTGTCGACGCAGACGGTCAGCGGCACGCCGGCCTGGCGGATGCGCGCCAACTGGGAGGCGGCCAGACCGTAGCCATGGACCATGCCACCGCCGCTCTCCAGGCGCAGCACCACTTCGTCGCGCGGGGTGGCGAGGGTCAGCAGCGCGGTCACCTCATGGCGCAGTTGCTCGGTGGCCGAGGCCTTGATGTCGCCATCGAAGTCGAGCACGTAGACGCGGTTCTTCTCGCCGCCCTTCTTCTTTTTCGCTTCCTTCAGCGTTTTCGCCTCGGACTTGCGCAGGGCCTTGAGCTTGGCCTTCTCCAGCACGCTGTGCTGCAGGCGCTCGCGCAGTTCCTTGTAGAAGTCGTTGAGCTTGTGCACCTCCAGGTGCCCGCTGCCACCACGACGGCCGCGGCCGCGCAGAGCGGCGATCACCACTAGGACGATGACGATGGCCACTACCACGGTGAAGGTCTTGGCCAGGAAACCCGCGTAATCCGCTAGAAACTCCACTCACATCCCCTTTTACAATTCTGTTCGCGCACGCGTGACAAGCGCTGTGAATCCCGCAAGCATACCCACGCCGCCGGCCCGCCACCAGCGCTGGCAAAGCGCTGTATCAGTCCAGCGAATAGCATTCAAACAAGCGTATGTTTTTTCGTTGACAGCCCCAGGTGATCCTCATAACCTCGCCGGAACTTTCAGCCCTGCCGGGAACGCGCGCGTGGGAAGCATCTACCTGATTCGACATGGCCAGGCTTCATTCGGTGCCGACGACTACGATGTGCTCTCGGACACCGGCGTGCGCCAGGCGCAAATCCTCGGCGAGCACCTGGCCAGCCTCGGCCTGCGCTTCGATCGCTGCATTGCCGGCGACCTGCGCCGCCAGCGCCACACCGCCGAAGCGGTGATGGGCCGGTTGAACGAAGCCGGGATCGATACGCCCACCCTGGAAATCGATTCCGCCTTCAACGAATTCGAAGCCGACGCAGTGATCCGCGCCCACCTGCCGGACCTGCTGGAGATCGAGCCGCAGGCGCTGCACATCATGCGCAACGCCGCCGACCACCGCGCCGAATTCCAGCGCCTGTTCTCCACCGTGATCGCCCGCTGGGTTTCCGGCGACCACGACAAGGACGGCCTGGTCAGCTGGGCTGAATTCCTCGACACCGTGCACGGCGGCCTCAAGCGCCTGCTGGAATCGGCCAGCGGCAAGGACAACATCGGCGTGTTCACCTCCGGCGGCACCATCACCGCCGTCCTGCAGATGGTCACCGGCATTCCGGCGCTGAACGCCTTCGAGCTCAACTGGCAGATCGTCAACACTTCGCTCAACCGCCTGAAGTTCCGCGGCAGCGAAGTGGCCCTGGCTTCCTTCAACAGTCACGTGCATCTGGAACTGTTGAGGGCGCCGGAACTCATCACCTATCGTTGAGTACCGGCCCAATGCGGCGCCGAGCGCCGCGCGAGAAAACCTAGAAAAGGAATAGAACCATGAGTGTTGCTGACATCGTTTCCACCATGAAGAGCAAGTTCAACGCCAGCGCGGCCGCCGGCCTGGATCTGGTGTTCCAGTTCAACATCGAAGACGGCGACAACCACTACCTGGTCGTCAAGGACGGTACCTGCGAAGTGGTACAGGGCGACGCCGAGTCCCCCAACGTCACCCTGATCATGGACAGCGAGACCCTCAAGGGCATCACCAGCGGCGAAACCGACGGCATGCAGGCCTTCATGGCCGGCAAGCTGCGCGCCGAAGGCGACATGATGCTGGCGATGAAGCTGGGCGAACTGTTCCCGGTCTGATCCGAGGAAGCCTGCCCGCGCAGCACGAAAAACCGGAGTCCCTGGCTCCGGTTTTTTTATGCCCGCGCCCCGCTCCGGCCCGCGAATCAGGCAGCCTGATCGGGGTGCAACACGAACGCCAATAACGTCCCGCCGTGCTTGTGAGCGGCAGACGTCGACATTAGATTAGCCAATGATCACCCGGCGCCATCATTGCTTTGCCTGATTCTGCCGCAACCCATCAGGCGAGAGCACGACGCCACCTTGCGCGCCACCCTTGCCCGCCGCTTTCGCTGCGGTGCGATGACCCGTACAAGCCCAGTACAAGAAGGGACCAGCATGTCGTTGACCGACCAGACCATCCGCTCCCGCGAAGGTGAAGAACTCGACGCCGCCGTGATCGACGGCTACCTCAAGGACCACATTCCCGGCCTGCAGGGCCAGCCGCGCATCAGCCAGTTCCCCGGCGGCGCGTCGAACCTGACCTACCTGATCCAGTACGACAACCAGGAGCTGGTCCTGCGCCGCCCGCCGTTTGGCAAGAAGGCCAAGTCCGCCCACGACATGGGCCGCGAATACCGCATCCTGAACCAACTCAAGGACGGCTTCCCCTACTGCCCCAAGGCGTACGCCTACTGCACCGACGAGTCGGTGATCGGCGCCGAGTTCTACGTCATGGAGCGGGTCAATGGCATCATCCTGCGCAGCGACCTGCCCAAGGAACTGAACCTCGACGCGCCGCAGACCACCGCGCTGTGCAAGAGCTTCATCGACAAATTCGTCGACCTGCACAACGTCGACTACAACGCCTGCGGCCTGGGCGACCTCGGCAAGCCCGAGGGCTACGTGCAGCGCCAGATCGGCGGCTGGATCGATCGCTACGAGAAGTCCCTGACCCCCGACGCACCGGCCTGGGAACAGGTGAAGGTGTGGCTGCGCGAGAAGATGCCGGCCGACCACCACAAGCCGGGCATCGTCCACAACGACTACCGCTTCGACAACGTCATCCTCGACCCGAACAACCCGATGCAGATCATCGGCGTGCTCGACTGGGAGATGACCACCATCGGCGACCCGCTGATGGACCTGGGCAACACCCTCGCCTACTGGATCGAAGCGGGCGACCCGCAGCCGATGCAGATGCTGCGCCGCCAGCCCAGCCACGAGCCGGGCATGCTGACCCGCCAGCAGTTCGCCGACTACTACGCCGAGCGCGCCGGCATCCAGATCGACAACCTCGATTACTACTACACCTACGGCCTGTTCCGCCTGGCCGGCATCATGCAGCAGATCTACTACCGCTTCTTCCACGGCCAGACCCAGGACAAGCGCTTCGCCACCTTCATCCACGCCAACAAGCTGCTGGAACAGGTGAGCCTGCAGGTCATCGGCAAGTCCCGCCTGTAACGGCGCTAGAGAATAAGGAGAACCCCCATGTCCAAGACCCAACTGTTCGACCTCGAAGGCAAGATCGCCTTCGTTTCCGGCGCCAGCCGCGGCATCGGCGAGGCCATCGCCAAGCTGCTGGCCCAACAGGGCGCCCACGTGATCGTCTCCAGCCGCAAGATTGACGGCTGCCAGGCCGTGGCTGACGAGATCGTCGCCGCCGGCGGCAAGGCCACCGCGATTGCCTGCCACATCGGTGAAATGGAGCAGATCCAGGCCGTCTTCGCGCAGATCCGCGAGCAGTTCGGCCGCCTGGATATCCTGGTCAACAACGCCGCCACCAACCCGCAGTTCTGCAACGTGCTGGACACCGACCTGTCGGCCTTCCAGAAGACCGTCGACGTGAACATCCGCGGCTACTACTTCATGTCCATCGAAGGCGGCAAGCTGATGAAGGCCAACGGCGGCGGCAGCATCATCAACGTCGCCTCGGTCAACGGCGTCACCCCGGGCGAATTCCAGGGCATCTACTCGGTAACCAAGGCCGCAGTGATCAGCATGACCAAGGTCTTCGCCAAGGAATGCGCGCAGTTCAACATCCGCTGCAACGCTTTGCTGCCTGGCCTGACCGACACCAAGTTCGCCTCGGCGCTGGTCAGCAACGATGCCATCCGCAACGTCGCCCTGCAGCGCATCCCGCTCAAGCGCGTGGCCGACCCGAGCGAAATGGCCGGCGCCGTGCTGTACCTCGCCAGCGCCGCCTCCAGCTACACCACCGGCGTGACGCTGAACGTGGACGGCGGCTTCCTCGCCTAAGCGCTATCGCGGAAACGAGAAAGGGAGCCATTCGGCTCCCTTTTTTGCCTTTTGTAGGAGCGAGCTTGCTCGCGAACCCGCCTCACGCTGGCGTTTCATGGTGCGATGCGGTTCGCGAGCAAGCTCGCTCCTACAGAAAAGCGGCTACTGCCACTCCTTGAGCGCTTGGTTCGCCGCCGCATTCATCGGCTCAGCGGTCAGCCCACCCGCCCCGTAACGCACGGCGAAAACCGCCTGGTCGGCCATTGGCAGATAATTCACCCGCCCGGCTTTCGGCACGAAAGTCAGCAGATCGTGCTGGCCATCGCGCAGCCAGCGCCAGAGGTCGATCCCCGGCGCATCGGAAACCAGCGACACCTTGCGCCCGAGGGACTGCTGTTCAATGGCCAGGAAGCGGCCGGAAAGATCCTGCAAGCGATAACCGGGCGCCATGTCGATCAGACGTGCCAGGCCTTTCCACTCCAACACCCGCGCATCCAGTTGCCAGAGGTCGCCGGCCAGCTCCACGCGACGCTCCTCGTCGCCCTGCAGCAGCGTCACGTCATAGCTTTGCTCGCCGACCTTGTGGAAGCTCAGGGTCGCCAGCGGCCGCTCTGCCGGCAGCGCGTCGTAGCTGCGCAGGTCCCAGGCCACCAGCGCCACCAGCGCGGCAACGGCCACGAACAGCATCCCTGCCATACCCCGTAACCAGCCGAGGAACCAGTGACGGTCGAACAGAATGCGGGCGGCTACCACCAGGGCCAACAGCGCCACGAAGGCAACGACCCAGGCCAGACCGTCGTACTGCATCGAATGATTTCCTTCCTCGTAGAATTGCCGGCATTATGCGCACCGCGTACCTGCGCGGCCAGCCAGACCGTCGCAGCTTTCGGGCCCGTTAACGTTTCCTATGCCACCCGCTCTTTACAAAAGAGTGGCTGGACGGGCCCCTGATCAAGGCGAACCCAATGCCCTTCGAACTCGTCGTAGACCCAACCACCCTCGTCATCCTCGCCGGCGTCGCCTTCCTCGCCGGTTTCATCGACGCCATCGCCGGTGGCGGTGGCCTGCTGACCATCCCTGCCCTGCTCACCGCCGGCGTCCCGCCGCACCTGGCGCTGGGCACCAACAAGCTCAGCTCGACCTTCGGCGCCGCCGTGGCCAGCTACACCTTCTACCGCCGCAAACTGTTCCAGCCGCGCCAATGGCGCAAGGGGCTGATCGCCACCGCCATCGGCGCAGCGCTCGGCGCCTGGGCCGCGCACCTGATGCCGGCGGAATGGCTCAACCGCATGCTGCCGGTGGTGGTGTTCGGCTGCGGTCTCTACCTGCTGTTCGGCAAGACGCCCGAAGCGCCGCTGGACGCCAACCCGCGCATCGCCCAGCGCCGGCAATGGCCACAGGGCCTGGGCCTGGGCTTCTACGACGGTGTGGCCGGCCCTGGCACTGGTGCCTTCTGGACCGTCAGCACGCTGCTGATGTACCCGCTGGACCTGGTACGCGCCAGCGGCGTGGCACGCAGCATGAACTTCGTCAGCAACATCGTTGCGCTGGCGGTGTTCATCGCCTCGGGTCAGGTGGTCTGGCTGATGGGCCTGTGCATGGGCAGTTCGCTGATGATCGGCGCCTACTTCGGCGCCCGCACGGCGATTGGCGGCGGCGCCAAGTTCATCCGTCCGGTGTTCATCCTGGTGGTACTCGCGCTGACCGTACGCCTGGCCTGGCAGCACTGGTTCAGCGTCGCGGCCTGAAGTCGGCCGGTGCGGCGCCTGGACTCAGGCGCCGCCGGGCAGGACAGGATCGGGACGACCGGCGCGGCGCGCCAGGTAAACCTCGATCAGGTAGCGGGCGATGGAGCGCTCGGCCGGCAGGCGCGGCAGCTCGTCAACGTGGAACCAGCGAGCGTCTTCGATCTCGTCCGGCTGCATGACGATCTCGCCGCTGACGTATTCGGCGTGGTAGCCGAACATCAGCGAATGCGGGAACGGCCAGGGCTGGCTGCCCATGTAGCGGATATTGCCGATCTCGACGCCCACCTCTTCGCGCACTTCGCGGGCGACGCAGTGCTCCACCGACTCGCCCGGCTCGACGAAGCCGGCCAGAGTGCTGTACATCCCCGGAACGAAGCGCGGCGAACGCGCCAGCAGCACTTCATCGCCACGGGTTACCAGCACGATCATGCTCGGCGACAGCAGCGGATAGCGCTGGATGCCGCAGCTTTCACACTGCATGGCACGGTCGCGGGGCATGCGCTGATTGGGCTGGCCGCAGCTGCCGCAGAAGCGGTTCTGCCGCCACCAGATGCCGATCTGGCTGGCGAAGCCGAGCATGGCGAAGATGTCTTCCTCGGCCTGCATCATGAACTGGCGCAGGCCGATCCAGCTGGCGCCTTCCAGCGGGTCGGTACGGTCGATTTCCAGCAGGTACACCGGCTCGCCGTCGAACTGCCCGACAGCGTGCTCGGAAAGCACGGAAAGATCCTGGCGCTTGAGCCAGTCACGGGGAAACAGCACGCCGTTGCTGTCGGCGAGGAACTGCTGCTGGCAATGGGCGAGCGCCCAGCCACCAGTCGCCGCCACCTCGAACATCGAGGATTCCCAGCGTCCGGTACGCATCAGGCTGCCACCGTCAGGCCCAGGGCCTTGACGCTCTCGCTGGCGACGTCCAGGACGTCGGGTTGGCCTTCAGGCCGCATCATGGCTCCACCCTCCAGGTAGTACTCCAGGCCGGTCAGCGCATCTGCCAGGGTTTCCAGCATCTGCTCGGACGGCATCTGGGTCGTCTCGATCATCTGCCCCTGAATGTAATCGGCACAGGCACCCACGAGCAATGCCGCGCGCTCCTGGCCGAGGAACCACAGGCCACCGCGCACCGCCTGCAGGCTGATGGGGACGTTGGCCAGGTGCAGCTTGTCGCCATTGGATTCCAGGTACGCGGTGATCGCACGCTTGGCCAGCGCCAGGCCCGCCTGAGCCTCGTCGATCACCACGATGCGCGCTTCGGCGAGCTGGTGCGCGGCGAAGGAATCGTCCTCGCTCACCGGTGTCGGGCGCGCGCTCATTCGCTCGCCACGCTCCAGGTTGCCGACCATGCTCTCCACATACAGCAGCGCGTCAGCCAGCGAGTTGAGCGCAGCAGGTTCGTCCACCGCGCACTTGGCGACCCAGCCTGCAACCACACCGTGCTGGTGCTGCAGCGAGGTGGCGGCGGAGTTCAGGCCGACCATGCCCAGGGTCTTGGCCAGCTTGCCCAGCTGAGTGTGCAGGATGCCCAGCGCATCGGCCTGGGACACGCCGCGCTCGATCAGGTCGAGCTGGTCCTTCACCGCCGTGAGTTCCTCGCGGATCGCCACCGACAGCGAGCGCATCACCGACTTGCCAGGGCCGGACAGGCGTTGCGATTCGTCTTCGAGCAGGTGATCGGTGAATGGCAGCGGTGCCAGGCCGAACACCTGGCGCAGTTCGGTGGCGCGCACGCCGCTGGTGTCAGCCAGCGTGGTGAGATACAGCAGCTCCTTGAGCAACTGCCGCGGTGCCTCGTACTGCGGGTTGGCGATCAGTTGCTTGAGCTCGCGGTCCAGGCGCGCGAACACCTGCTTGCGCGTCTTGCGCGGCAGCATCTGCGCGTCGACCATCGACTCCAGCGCGCCGGCACCGACCCAGCACAGACGGGTGCGCGCGGCGCTGCCCAGCAGCACGTCGAGCTTGCCCAGCGCGCGGCCCATGAGCTTGAGGCTCGGGTAGAGATTCTGTTCGCGGATCAGCCCCACCAGGCCGACCTGGTACATCTGCCGCAGGCGGCGGACTTCGCGGGCCGGATCGTCCACCTGCGGTACCGTGACGCTGCGCAGCGGGCGCGGCAGGTCCAGGCGCGCGCTGAAGAAGAAGCTCTCCGGCAGCGTGGGCTGGCCGGCGGCCTGGCGCACGTCGTTGATCGCCGGCAGCAGCAGCTCGGGGATCTCCTGGCGATGTGCCTCGAGGTTTTCCAGGTAGCGGCGCAGCACGTAGAGCGCGTTGCCAAGCGCGGCCAGCTGGCCGTCGCGGTCCTCGCTGACCCCGGTGGGAATGTCAGTGGCCAGGTCCAGCGCTTCCTGCGCCAGCAGTTCGGCGCCCGCCAGCTCGATCAGGTTCAGCGTGCCGCGAATCTGGCTCAGGCAATCGACGGAATGTTGCAGCAGGCTGCCGTTCTGACGCTCGGCGATGAAGTGCTCGAGGTTCTGCTCGGCCTCTTCCATCGTGGCGAACAGCTCGTCGCGGACCAGACTGAGGGACGTGGCTCCAGTAACCATCGGCCTAGTGCGCCTCCTGCGCGCAAGAAGAGTGGACGGACATCAATCGGCGAACTCGGGGGTCTTCTTGCTCATGTGCGCCATCATGGCAGCTTGCAGGTCCGCGGACTGCAGCATCGCGGCATTCCAGGTGGCGATGTATTCCAGGCCGTCCTCGACGCGGTGGTCGCGGGCATAGCCGATCATTTCCTTGGTACCGCGGATGGCGATCGGCGACTTGGCGGCGATCTGCCGGGCCAACTCCATCACGCCGTCGAACAGCGCGGAATGGTCGGCGTAGACGCTGTTGACCAGGCCGATACGCTGGGCTTCCTCGGCATTGACGTTGCGCCCGGTGTAGGCCAGTTCGCGCATGATGCCGTCGCCGATCAGGCGCGGCAGGCGCTGCAGGGTGCCGACGTCGGCAGCCATGCCCATGTCGATTTCCTTGATGGAGAACTGCGCGTCCGCGCTGCAGTAGCGCATGTCGCACGCAGAGATCAGGTCGATGCCACCGCCGATGCAGTAGCCCTGGATCGCCGCGAGGACCGGCTTGCTGCAGTTGTCCACGGCGTTGAAGGAGCCCTGCAGCTGGAGGATGGTCTTGCGCAGGGCGCGGGCATTGCGGCCGACGTCCTTGCCCAGCTGGCTGGCAGCCTGGGCCAGCAGCGCCAGGTCGATACCGGCGGAGAAGTGCTTGCCGGCGCCGCTGAGGACCACGACACGGACTTCATCCGTTTCGTCGGCCCACTGGAAGATATCGATGATTTCCTTCCAGAAATCGGCATTCATCGCGTTGAGTTTTTCCGGACGGTTGATCTGCACATGGGCGATCTTGTCCGCCAGCTCGATGCGGAAGGCTTTGTATTCTTTCACGGGGATGTCCTCGGGTATGCCCTGCTTCTCGTCTGGGTGCGGCGCAGTGCCGCTGGAGCCCGGGCCAACAGTTCTTATTCGTGCTGGGAATCAGATTTTGGAAATCGCGTCACTATAACAAGGCGAAACTAAAAGTCGATGCCGTGGTCTGTGACGCAGCCCACGGCATCGGGCGGGAACTGGCTCGCAGATCGGCCAGCAAGTGCTTGATCTGGCTGCAAGGCCCGGTACGCGACAATCAGTCGCCGGCCGCCATCGGTAAACCCTGGACGCGATTGCGGTACTGCCGCCAGGTGTACATCGGGATGCCCGCCATGAACACCAGGAAGCCCCAGAAGATCGCCTGCTCGCCGGTGCCGTACAGCGCCCACAGCGAGTAGAGGAAACCCAGGGAACCGATGGCCAGCACCTGCGGGCGCGAGCGTGGGGAGAAGGAATCCGGCTTGGTCGCCAGCATCTGCAGCAGCGCCGCGGTGCAGAAGGCGTACGGCACGACACCGGTCATGGTGCCGAGCAGGATGATGACGTTGAACACCTCCACCAGCTCGCCGTGGCCGTCGACCATCACCAGCGCCGTCACCAGCAGCCCGGAAGACAGCAGGCCGTTGGCCGGCGCGCCGTTCTTGTTGAGTTTGCCCAGGGATTCGGGGAACAGCCCGTCACGGGCCGGCGCCACCGGGATCTGGCCCTGCAGCAGCACCCAGCCGTTGAGCGCGCCCAGGCAGGCGATCACTGCACCGCCAGCCACCAGGTAATAGCCCCAGGTGCCCAGCAGGATGCGTGCGGCATCGGCGAAAGGAGAAGTGGATTTGGCCAGCACTTCAGGCGGCATCAGGCCCTGCACGGCGGTAATCGACAGGATGTACACGGCGGCGGCCGCCAGGGTACCGAACAGCGTGGCGCGGGGGATGGTTTTCTTCGGATCGCGCACGTCGTCCGCCGGCACCGTAGCCGACTCGAGGCCGATGAAGGACCAGAGTGTCAGCGCCGCCGTGGTGGCAATCGCCTGGGCATAGCCCATATTCGGCAGCTCGCTGGGCGCCGGAATGGTCAGGTAGTCAGGGTTGAAGTGGAACCAGCCGAGAATGCCCACCAGCAGCAGCGGGATCAGCTTGAGTGCGGTCAGGCAGTTCTGCACCACGGCGAAGGCGGTGATGCCCCGCAGGTTGATCAGGGTGCACAGCCAGATGGCGCCGATGGCCGTGGCGACCATCAGCAGCGGGTCGGCCAGCGCCGGAATGAACACCCGCAGGTAGCCCACCAGTGTGACGGCGATCGCGGCATTGCCGATCCACGCGGCTTTCCAGTACGTCCAGGCGCAGAGATAGCCGGCAAAGCTGCCAAAGCCATCACGGGTATAGGCGTAGGGCCCGCCAGCACTGGGGTTGAGCCGCGCCAACCGGGCGAAGGTGAAGGCCAGGATCACCGCCCCGGTGCTCGACACCAGCCAGCCCAGCAGGCTGAGCCCACCGAAAGCCGCCAGGCTCGAGGGCAGCAGGAAAACTCCCGATCCCACCATGTTGCCGACCACCAGCGCAGTGCAGCTCCAGAACCCCATGCTGCCCTTTTTCGCTTCCGCCATCTGCGCTCCTTAGAAGCCCGCGACCTGTACTTTTCATTTAATTGCCCTGCCCCTTGCGAAGACGCAGAGCAGCGATCTGTCCTACAGGGTAGACAGCGGCGGGCAAAGGAGGAAACCGATTTGCGAGGCGACACCGCCCGTTTCGAACGGTTTCGCCCCGCGCGGTCAATGTCGCTGCAGAAAATCCGTCGCTCAGGCTCGGCCGACCTGGCGCCCACCAAGGCCGTACAGCTGCTCGAACTGCTGCGCAGGCATCGGCTTGGCGAACAGGTAGCCCTGCCCTTCATTGCAGCGTTCGGCACGCAGGCGGTCGCGCTGCGCGGTGGTCTCGATGCCTTCGGCAATGGTTTCCAGGTCGAAACTGCGCGCCATGTCGAGAATGGCGCGGATCACCGAGAGGTCCTGCTGGGTTTCCAGCATGCCGATGACGAAGGTGCGATCGATCTTGATGCGCGAGAGGGGGTAGGTCTTGAGCAGGCTGAGCGATGCATAGCCGGTGCCGAAGTCGTCGAAGGCGATGCCGACCCCATAGGAGCGCAGGCTCTGCAGGGTGCTGAGCACGCTGTCGTCGTGGTTGAGCACGATGTTCTCGGTGATTTCCAGCTCAAGCGCCTCGGCCGGCAGGCCGTGACGTTCCAGCGCCTCCAGCACCTGGGTGACCAGGTTGCCCATGCGGAACTGCGCGCCGAACAGGTTGACGCCCATACGCAGGTCCGGCGCACCGTTGCGCCGCCAGTAGGCCGCCTGGGCACAGGCCTCATCCAGGATCCAGGCGCCGACGATGGCCGCCAGCGGCCCGCCTTCCAGCGACGGCAGGAAAGCCGCCGGCGACAGCAGGCCGCGTTGCGGATGCTGCCAGCGGATCAGCGCTTCGGCGCCGCGCAGCGAGCCATCGCGCAGGCTGACCTGGGGCTGGTAGAACAGCAGGAACTCCCCATTGGCCACCGCGCGGTGCAGCTCCATGCCGTAAAGGTGCCGCGCCGCTGCCTCCATCTTCAGCGCCGGGACGAACACGAAGGCATGGCTGCGCCCACTGATCTTGGCCTTGAACAGGGCCAGGTCGGCGTCGCCGACCAGCTCCAGCGCTTCTTGGGCGTGCAGCGGCGCCAGCGCCACCCCACAACTGGCGGCAACGTGGATTTCATGGGCATCAATGAGGATCGGCTCGGCGATGCTGGCGATCACAGCCTGGGCGAAACGCATGGCGTGTTCCGGCGAAAGCAGGTTGGGCTCGAGGATGGCGAACTCGTCGCCGCCGATCCGCGCGACCGTGGCGCCGTCGGTTGCCAGACGCTCCAGCCGTTCGGCCACTTGCCGCAGGATGCCGTCACCGACCGCATGGCCGAGGGAATCGTTGACGTCCTTGAAGCCATCCAGATCGATCATCAGCACCGTCGCCGGCCGCGACTGCACCAGCAGTTCTTCGGTTCGGCGATAGAACTGGCCACGATTGGCCAATCCGGTGAGCACGTCGACGCTGGCCAGTTGGCGCAGCGCTTCTTCCTCCTGATGGCGGGCGGTGAGGTCCTTGAGTACGGCCTCGAACTTGAGCTTGCCCTTCTCCGACCAACTGAACAGCGTCAGGCCCAGGGACAGCTCGGAGCCATCCTTGCGCACGCCGGTGATTTCCCCCGGCACGGCCACGCCGTCCAGGGAAGTGGCGTCGCTGGCTCCGCTGATCAGCGCGCGGAATGACGCGCGCTCACGCTCGGGCAACAGCAGCTCGAAGGCCTGTCCACTGCCTTCGACCAGGTCGTAACCGAACAGGTTGGCCGCTGCCTCGTTCCAGGCGCCAATCTCGCCCCAGCAGTCGAACCACACCACGGGCGTGGGTGAGGTGCCGGCGTACTCCTCGAACAAGGGCCGGGTGCGCGACGAGGCGACTTCAATGCGCCGCAACTCGAGCCGGTCCGACGCCATGCGCGCCAGCTCGACCAGGCGTTCGCGGTCCTCGCCGGAAAAGTCCTCGTGGGGCCTGCTGTCAATGATGCAGAGAGCACCCAACGCCTGCCCTTCCACCGACAGCAGCGGCACGCCGGCATAGAAGCGCACGCCATTGGGCGCGGTCACCAGCGGATTGTCGTGGAAGCGCTCGTCGCGGCTGGCGTCGCCCACCACCATCACCCCGTCCTGGGCGATGGCATGGGCGCAAAACGAAACGTCGCGCCCCATGTCCACCTCGCCGATGCCCGTGGCGGCGGCGAAGAACACATGGTCACTGCCGATCATGTTCACCGCCGCAACGGGCATGCCGAACATGCGGACCGCAATCTGCACCACCGGGTCCAGGCTGGGCAGCAGGCTTTCGTCGTCGAATCCATAGTCGGAGAGCGCGCTCAGGCGCTCACTCTCATTCGGCAACGTCATGGGACAGCGCATAGGGGAAACCTCCCTTTTTCCTCAAGTTCTCCCTTTACCGATGCGCACAAGGATAGTTCCACTTTTCATACAGTGATGTATGTCACTTCTGTCAGTAGCCGGACGGTCATTTGCAACACTCCACGGTGTAGCGCTTCTGCCCGTCTACCTCGCGCACCTGCAGGCCATGGACGTCCGAATCGAAGCCGGGGAAGTTGTGCTCGAAACTCTGGGCGAAGGCCAGGTAATCGAGTATGGAGCGGGTGGATTCGGTGAACCGTTCGCCCGGCATGATCAGCGGGATTCCTGGCGGATATGGCACCAGCATCACCGCGGCAACGCGCCCTTCCAACCGATCGATAGGTACCGCCTCGACCTCGCCGCGCACCAGCTGTGCGTATGCGTCGGCCGGGCGTATGGCGATCTCCGGGAGCACCGTGTACATGCGCTTCATCGCCTTGGCCGTGGCGTGGTCGCGATAACAGCGGTGCAGTTCATCGCACAGGTCGCGCAGGCCCATGCCTGCATACCGCACGCCGCCGGCCTGGGCGACGCTGGGCAGGGCATCCGCCAGCGGCTGGTTGGCATCGTAGCTGCGCTTGAACTCCAGCAACTCTGTGACCAGGGTGCTCCACTTGCCCTTGGTCACGCCCATGGAGAACAGCACCAGGAAGGAGTACAGCCCGGTCTTCTCCACCACCAGCCCGCGCTCCCAGAGGAAGCGGCTGACCACCGCGGCGGGAATTCCCCGCGAATCCAGCCGGCCGCCAGCGGTCAGGCCCGGCGTAGCCAGGGTCACCTTGATCGGGTCGAGCAGGACGTAGTCTTCCACCGCGTCGCCGAAACCGTGCCAGTCGGCATTGGGCTCCAGCACCCAGTCGCGGGTTTTCACCTCGTCGGTCCCCTCGACGCCCGGCGGCTGCCAGACGCAGAACCACCAGTCGTCCTCGGCGAGGTTCTGCTGCACGTTGGCCAGCGCCCGGCGGAAGCTCAGGGCCTCGTCGAAGGTCTCCTGGATCAGCGAACGCCCCGCCGGGCCCTCCATCATTGCCGAGGCCACGTCCAGCGAGGCGATGATGCCGTACTGCGGCGACGTGGAGATGTGCATCATGAAGGCTTCGTTGAAGCGCGCCTGCTCGAAGCGCCGGGAGCCTGCGTCCTGGACGTGGATCATCGAGGCCTGGCTGAACGCCGCGAGCATCTTGTGCGTGGAGTGAGTGGTGAACACCAGCGGGCCGCTGTCATCGCGGCGGGTGCCCATGCCGTAGCGGCCGCGGTAGAACTCGTGGAACGCCGCGTAGGCGTACCAGGCTTCGTCGAAATGCAGTACCTCGACGCTGTCGCCCAGGGCCTGCTTGATCATCTGTGCGTTGTAGCAGAGGCCGTCATAGGTGGAATTGGTGACCACCGCCAACCGCACTCTCGGCTCGCGGCCGCGGGCCAGCGGGCTGGCCTCTATCTTCGCGGCGATGGATTCGCGGCTGAACTCGGACAACGGGATCGGCCCGATGATGCCCAGTTCGTTGCGCTCCGGCGTCAGGTACAGCGGGATGGCGCCGGTCATGATGATCGAGTGGAGGATCGACTTGTGGCAGTTGCGGTCCACCAGCACCAGGTCATCGCGGCAGACCATGGAATGCCAGACGATCTTGTTCGCCGTGGAGGTGCCGTTGATCACGAAGAAGGTATGGTCAGCGCCAAAATTGCGCGCGGCGCGAGCCTCCGCCTCGGCCAGCGGGCCGGTGTGATCGAGCAGCGAGCCCAGTTCGGGCACAGAGACCGAGAGGTCCGAACGCAGGGTGTTCTCGCCGAAGAACTGGTGAAAGGCCTGCCCCACCGGGCTCTTGCGATACGCCACGCCGCCACCATGGCCGGGCGTGTGCCAGGAATAGTTGGATTGCGCCGTGTGTTCCACCAGTGCGCGGAAGAACGGCGGCAGCAGACCTTCCAGATACTTGCGCGCAGCGCGGCTGACCTGGCGGGCGAGGAATGGCACGGTGTCTTCGAACAGATAGAGGATGCCGCGCAACTGGTGCAGGTCGGCCATGGATTCGGCCGGCGCGTTCTCGATGGTCATCTGCTCGCCAAGGGCGAAGATCGGCAATTGCGGCGCGCGGACCCGCGCCATGCGGATCAACTCCACCACGTCCTGCAGAAGGCGCTGGTTCTCCCCCGCCCCCTCGGCGGCGACCAGGATGCAGGCGAGACCATGGTGGGTGGAGGCGACGATGCGCCCCTCGGCGGAGCTGGCGGTGGAGAGGATGCTGAAGCCATCCTGCTCCAGCTCCCGCGCGATATCCCTCACCCGGTCGCCGGCCACGGTATCGGCCTTGATGTCGCGGTGAACGATGAGGATGGGGAATTTTAGATCTTTATACATTGTGAACCCCTGAAAAGACGTACGACTGGCGTCGATCCTCTTCAGAGTATGGACTCACGGAATGTAGGGGAATGCGCTGGACTGACGGCTGTACGAAAACGTCGCGTGGCTGACAGGAACGCTCACCTCGAGCGCTTTGCCCTGGCTAGCGTCCACAGAAATGAAAAGGCCCCTGTTCAGGGGCCTTTTCTCGGACAACGCGGAGGATCACTCCTTCGGCGCTTCCATCTGCGCCCACAGCGATGGGCCCCCAGCGGACTTCTCGATCACCGCCAGGCGCGCGACATGCGCCTCGATTTCGGCATCGGTGGCGCGAATTACCCGGGTCAATCCGCGTTCGGCCGCCAGCCGGCGGATCGCCGTGGCCGTGGCGCGCCCGCTGCCGTCACCTTCGGCGCCATTGCCAGCCAGCGACAGGCTGGTCTGGCCACCGGTCATCGCCAGGTAGACGTCGGCCAGAATCTCGGCATCGAGCAGTGCGCCGTGCAAATCACGGCCGGAGTTGTCGACGCCATAACGCTTGCACAGGGCATCGAGGTTGTTGCGCTGGCCCGGATGGCGCTCACGCGCCATCAGCAGGGTGTCGAGGATCGAGCAGTAGTCGGCGACTTCAGCGCGCTCGCTCTGACCGATCAGGGCGAACTCGTTGTTGATGAAGCCAACGTCGAACGCCGCGTTGTGGATGATCAACTGCGCGCCGTTGATGAACTCGAAGAAGTCGTTGGCCACCTCGCGGAAGCGCGGCATGTCCTTGACGTATTCGTTGGTGATGCCGTGGACGGCGATGGCGCCCTCGTCGATCTCGCGGTCGGGCTGCAGGTAGACATGGAAGTGCCGGCCGGTGAGGCGGCGGCCTTCGAGTTCGACGCAACCGATCTCGATGATCCGGTGGCCGTCGGTGACCGGCATACCGGTCGTTTCAGTATCGAGTACGACGCTGCGCATTCTGTGTGAAACCTTCTTGCGGTTGATTCGCCCGGACTGATCCGGGCGAGCTTGATGCTGATAACTGGACGCTTAGCGCGGCAGTTCGCTCACGCCACGGTTGGCGAGCATGTCGGCACGCTCGTTGCCGGGGTGGCCGGTGTGGCCACGCACCCAGCGCCATTCGACAGTATGCCGGTTCACCTGCTCGTCCAGCGCCTGCCACAGGTCGGCATTCTTCACCGGCTGCTTGGCGGCGGTCTTCCAGCCGCGCTTCTTCCAGTTGACCATCCACTCGGTGATGCCCTGCATGACGTACTGCGAATCGGTGACGATGCGCACGTCGCAATGCCGCTTGAGCGCGGCGAGAGCCATGATGGCGGCCATCAGTTCCATGCGGTTGTTGGTGGTTTCGGCCTCGCCGCCCCACAGTTCGCGCTCGGCGCCCTTGTAGAACAGCACAGCGCCCCAGCCACCCGGCCCCGGGTTGCCCTTGCAGGCGCCGTCGGTGTAGATCTCGACTTTCTCTTCGCTCATTTGGCTCGCTTTCAGGACTCGGAATCGCGGCGACTGACCTTGGCCACCGGCAGCGGCACCAGTTGGCCGCGCGGTTCACGACGGGGCTGACGCAGGGGCCGCAGACCGACCACCAGCTTGCGCGCCACCAATAGATAGAAGCCGGCGCCAGAGCCTTGCAGCACAGGGCCCCAGGTTTCCATGCGGGCCAGGCGGCCCTGCCATTTCGCCGATGCAAGCGGCGGACGATAACACCCGAAGCGGCGTTTCTCCAGCGCGAAGCCCAGCAGGTTGAGCCAGTCGCAGACCCGGCCGGGCGAGATGCAGCGCGCGCGGCGCAAGGCGTCGCGCGCGAAGTAGTGGCGGATGCCCCAGGCGCTCCGGGGGTTCACCCCAACGACCAGCAGGTGCCCACCGGGACGCACGCTGCGCGCCGCTTCACGCAATAAACGGTGCGGCGACAGGCAGAAATCCAGGCCATGCTGCAGCAGCACCACGTCCGCGGCGTGCTCGCCCAGTGGCCAGGCCGCCTCGTCGCAGGCAATCTCCACGCCGGGCAGTGGCGGCCCGAGGCGCACGCCGCGCTGGATGTTGCCGACGCGGGCCGGCAACTCCGCATGCGGCCCGTAATGGACCAGGTAACCGCCGAAATAACGCTCCAGTTCGTCGATCAGCAACTGTTGCTCTTCGGCGAGCATCATTCCGCCAATCGGCCCGGTCAACCAATGGCGAGCCTGGTCGATCAGCTCCAGCCAGTCGGCATCGGCCTGGGCGAAGGGTTCTTCGATCATCACGTCCCCCTGTGGCACAGCGCGACACAAAAGTGCGTATCCGCACTACTATGCGCCAATGCCCACCACTTGGCGACTTTCCACCCATGATACAGATAGATGCCCTGCCCGCCTTTTCCGACAACTACCTCTGGCTGTTGCAGGATGTGACCCGCCGCGAATGCGCGGTGGTCGATCCGGGTGATGCCGCACCGGTCGAGCAATGGCTGCTGGCCCATCCGGGCTGGAAGCTGACCGATATCGTCATTACCCATCACCATGCCGATCATGTCGGGGGCGTCGCCCGCCTCAAGGCCGAGACCGGCGCCCGCGTGCTGGGGCCGGCCGGGGAGAAGATTCCAGGACGCGACGTGGCGCTGGAAGACGGCGACCATGTGGAGGTGCTCGGACTGGATTTCGAGGTCATCCATGTCCCGGGCCACACCCTCGGCCATATCGCCTATTTCCACTCGACAGACAGCCATGACGACGCAGAGCAGCCCTTGTTGTTCTGCGGCGACACCCTGTTCGCGGCGGGCTGCGGCCGCCTGTTCGAAGGCACGCCGGCCCAGATGCATGCGTCGCTGAGCCGGCTGGCCGCCCTGCCCGGCCACACCGCGGTGTACTGCGCCCACGAATACACCTTGAGCAACCTGCGCTTCGCCTGCGCGGTAGAACCGGAAAACTCGGAAGTCCTGGCGCGCTTCGAAGAAGTCAGCCGCTGGCGCGAACAGGGGAAGATCAGCCTGCCTTCTTCCATTGTCCTGGAGAGGGCGACGAATCCTTTCCTTCGCGTGTCAGAAACATCCGTTAAGAAAATGGCCGACGAGCGGGATGGCCAGCAAATCCGCACGCCGGAAGAGGTCTTTGCGACCATTCGCCGCTGGAAGGACCAGTTCTGAGCACTGGCGAAATCTTGACCAGGGCAGGCGCGGTTTCTAGAATCGCCGAAATTTTTGCCCCGGACAAAGTCATCAGCCAATGCCGCCCAAGACCAGAAAGACCTCCGATCTAGACGCATTGGCACGTGCCATCCGAGTCTCCATCGTGCTGCTTGCCGCAGGCCTGGCGGGCTGCCAGTCGACCCAGCATACCGCCAGCGACAGCCAGCCCCGCAACACCTCCCGCGCCGTCGATGTGCAGTTCAATCCGGCCTGGACGGCGTCCCAGAACGATATCTGGGAACGCATGCGCGGCGGATTCCAGCTGCAGGACCAGCTCAACACCAACCCGCGCATCGAGCGTCAGCGCCTGTGGTTCATGAGCAACCAGTCGTTCCTGGAGAACGCCAGCGAGCGCGGCGCACCGTATATGCACTACGTCGTCGAGCGCCTGGAAGAGCGCGACATGCCGCTGGAACTCGCGCTGCTGCCGATGATCGAGAGCTCGTACAATCCGATGGCCGTGTCGCGCGCCCAGGCCGTGGGCCTGTGGCAGTTCATTCCCAGCACCGGCACGCACTTCAACCTGCGCCAGACCAACTTCTATGACGGCCGCCGCGATATCACCGCATCGACCAACGCCGCGCTGACCTACCTGAACCGTCTGCACGACATGTTCAACGGCGACTGGCTGCTCGCCCTGGCGGCCTACAACGCCGGCGAAGGCACTGTGAGCCGTGCGATCGAGCGCAACGAGCGCCTCGGCCTGCCCACCGACTACTGGAACCTGCCGTTGCCGCAGGAAACCCAGGACTACGTGCCCAAGCTGCTGGCCCTGTCGCAACTGGTGAATGCCCCGACCATCTACGGCATCAACCTCAGCCCCATCGCCAACCAGCCCTACTTCACCTCGATCCGGGTCAAGCCGGGCCTGGATCTCTCCCAGGTCGCCGCGGTCGCCGACCTTGACCAGGATGAACTGCAGCAGCTCAACCCGGCCTTCAAGCGCGGCGTGACCCTCGACGGCCCGCACCACCTGCTGGTGCCGCTGAACAAGGCCGACTCTCTCAAGGCGGGTGTCGCCAACCTGCAGCCTGTCGAACTCAAGCCCCTGGCGGCTACCGTGGCAACCAGCTCCGGCAGCCGCTACCGGGTACGCAAGGGCGACAGCCTGCACAGCATCGCCCAGCGCTACCGCCTGAGCGTCGCCGAGCTCAAGGCAGCCAACCGCCTGAGCGCCAACCGCCTGCGCAACGGCCAGACTCTGGTGATCCCCGGCCAGCCCGGCCGCCCGGTCATCGAGCCGGAAAGCCCGCGCCAACTGGCCCAGGTGGAAAGCTCGAAGACCACCGCCAGCGCGCGCGTCGCCACCCGCAGCTACACCGTGAAGAACGGCGACACGCTCTGGCAGATCGCCAAGAAAAACGGCGTCGACGTGGCCGACCTCAAGCGCTGGAACGGCCTGGACAGCCACGGCGTGAAGCCCGGCCAGACACTCAAGCTGCAGAGTGCCGCCGCGACCCAGCTGGCGGCCAACAGCAAAGCCAAGGCCAAGCAGGACACCGCGACCTACTACAAGGTCAAGCAAGGCGACTCGATGTACCTGATCGCCAAGCGCTTCAACGTCGAGATGCAGCACATCAAGCGCTGGAACCCGCGCAGTGGCAAGGCTCTGAAGCCTGGCCAGACCATCACGCTGTACCTCGACACCGCCAGCCGCTGATCCCACTTCTGCGCCGGGGCCTGCACGCCCCGGCTGCATGACTTCTGGCAGCAGGGACAAGCTGCTACTGTACGACGCAAATACCCCTCAGCCAGCCAGGATCGGATCCTACGCCTGATGCGTCGCTTGTCTCTCCTGCTCCTGGGACTCTTCCTGGGCCTCCCCGTCTCCGCCCAGATCACCGAAAGCCACGGGTACGCGCAATTTGGCGACCTCAAATACCCGGCCAGTTTCGACCATTTCGCCTGGGTCAACCCCAAAGCCCCCAAGGGCGGCCTGCTGCGGCTGATGGGACTGGGCACCTTCGACACACTCAACCCCTACACCTTCAAGGGCAGCCCGCCGGTGAGCACTGCGGACTTCCTGCAGTACGGCGTCAGCGAGTTGAACGAGCCGCTGATGGTCGGTACCGGCCTGTATGACCCGTCCGGTGACGAGCCCGCCTCCAGCTACGGCCTGATCGCCCGCAGCGTGGAATACGCCGAGGACCGCAGCTGGGTGGTGTTCAACCTGCGCCCGGAAGCTCGCTTCCACGACGGCAAGCCGATCACCGCCTATGACGTCGCATTCTCCTACCGCACCCTGCTCAAGCACGGCCACCCGATGTACCGCACCAACCTGCAGGAAGTGCAGCGGGTCGACATTCTTTCCGCCCGGAGCATCCGCTTCGTCTTCAAGCGCCACGACAACCCGTTGCTGATCCTGCGCCTGGGCGAAATGCCGGTGCTGCCGCAACACTACTGGAAAGGCCGCGATTTCCAGGCCACCACTTTCGATCCGCCACTGGGCAGCGGCCCGTACCGCATCACCGAAGTAGTGCCGGGACGCCGCCTCGTGTTCGAACGGGTCAAGGACTGGTGGGGCAAGGACCTGCCGGTGAATCGCGGCAAGTACAACTTCGACCGCGTCGAAGTGGACTTCTACCGCGACGCCGGTATCGCCTTCGAAGCCTTCAAGGCCGGCGAATTCGACATCTACATCGAGCACCAGGCGAAGAACTGGCGCAGCAACTACCGCTTCCCGGCGGTGCGCCGGGGCGAGGTCGTGAAGGTGGAAATCCCCCACCAGATCCCCACCCAGACCCAGGCGCTGTTCCTCAACACCCGCCGTGCAACCTTCGCCGATCGCCGCCTGCGCGAGGCGCTAGGGATGATGTTCGACTTCGAGTGGACCAATCGCGCCCTGTTCAACGATTCCTACGTACGCGCCAGCAGCTACTACCCCAACAGCACCTTCGCCGCCACCGGGGCGCCCCAGGGCAAGGAGTGGCTGCTGCTTTCTCCGTATCGCCAGCAACTGCCTGAAGCGCTATTCAAGCGCCCCTTCACCGTACCGGTGACCAAGGGCGCCGGCATCCCGCGGGAAACCCTGCGCCACGCTTTGGGTCTATTGGGCGAAGCTGGCTGGAAGCTCTCCGGCGATCGCCTGCTGGACGCCAACGGCAAGCAGCTGCGCTTCGAAATCCTGCTGGTCAACCCCAGCCTGGAACGCATTCTCCAGCCTTATCGCGAGAACCTCGCCAGCATCGGTATCGATGCGAGCTTGCGCACCGTGGACCGCGCCCAGTACAAACAGCGTCTGGACCAGTTCGACTACGACATGATTCTGATGACCCTGCCCCAGACCCTCAGCCCCGGCCTCGAACAATGGCAGTACTTCCATTCCAGCCAGGTGGCGGTGAAGGGCAGCAAGAACTATGCGGGCATCGTCAACCCCGTGGTGGACGCGATGCTCGAAAAACTGCTGGGCGCCCCTGACCGCGACCAGCAGGAAGCCGCCGCCCGCGCCCTGGACAGGGTGCTGCTGTGGCAGCACTACAGCATTCCCAACTGGTACCTGAACAAACATCGACTGGCGTACCGCAACCGCTTCGCCTTCGTCACCACGCCGCCCTACACCTTGGGCCTGCGCGCGTGGTGGCAAAAAGACCAGGAGAACACCCTATGAAAAGCCCCCGCCGCGCCGCGCTCTGCGCCGGCCTGTTGCTGGGACTGCTGGGCAGTGCGCAGGCCGCGCCGCAGCACGCCATCACCCTGTATGACGAGGCGCCGAAATACCCGACGAACTTCAAGCATTTCGACTTCGTCAATGCCGATGCGCCCAAGGGCGGCACGCTGCGTCTCTCCGACTTCGGCGGTTTCGACAGCCTCAACCCCTTCATCGCCAAGGGCAACTCGGCGCCACAGATCAACCTGATCTACGACACCCTCACCTTCCACTCCCTCGACGAGCCCTTCACCGAGTACGGCCTGCTCGCCGAGAAGATCGAGAAGGACCCGGAGCATCGCTTCGTGCGCTTCTACCTGCGTCCCCAGGCGCGCTTCCAGGATGGCACGCCGGTCACCGCCGAAGACGTGGTATTCACCTTCGAAACGCTGATGAAGGACGGCGATCCGATGTACCGCAACTACTACGCGGACGTCGACAAGGTGGTGGCCGAGGACAAGCTGCGCGTACGCTTCGACTTCAAGCACGGCGACAACCGCGAACTGCCGCTGATCCTTGGCCAGCTGTCGATCCTGCCCAAGCACTGGTGGGCCAGCCGCGACTTCAACAAGACCAACATGGAACCGCCGCTGGGCAGCGGGCCGTACCGCATCGCCAAGGTGGAGGCCGGCCGTTCGATCCGTTACGAGCGGGTCAAGGACTGGTGGGGCGACAAGCTGCCGGTGAACCGCGGCTTCAACAACTTCGACGCCGTGGTGGTGGAGTCCTACCGCGACCTGACCGTCGCCCTGGAAGCCTTCAAGGCCGGGCAATTCGACTTCAACGACGAGCGCATCGCGAAGAACTGGGCGACCGCCTACGATTCGCCCGCCGTGCGTGACGGCCGCATCGTCCGCGAGGAGCCGGTGAACGGTAACCCGTGGGGCATGCAGGCCTACGCCTTCAACATCCGCCGCCCGGTGTTCCAGGACCCGCGCGTGCGCGAGGCCATCGCCAACCTGTTCGACTTCGAGTGGACCAACAAGCAGCTGTTCTTCGGCTCCTACCTGCGCGACGGCAGCTACTTCGAGAACTCCGAGATGGCCGCCAAGGAGCTGCCAGATGCGGAGGAGCTGAAAATCCTCGAACCGCTGCGCGACAAGCTGCCGCCGCAGGTCTTCAGCCAGGTCTACGTGCCGCCCACCAGCGACGGCAGCGGCATCATCCGCGAGCAGAAGCGCAAGGCCTACCAGTTGCTGCTGGAAGCCGGTTACAAGATCGAGAACGACAAGATGGTCGGTCCCGACGGCAAGCAGCTGAGCTTCGAGTTCATGCTCGCCCAGGCCGACTTCGAGCGTGTGCTGCTGCCCTTCAAGCGCAACCTCGCGGAGCTGGGCATCGACATGCAGCTGCGCCGGGTCGACGTCTCGCAGTACATCAACCGCCTGCGTTCGCGGGACTACGACATGATCGTCAGCAGCTGGCCGCAATCCAGCTCGCCGGGCAACGAGCAGCGCGAGTTCTGGCACTCCAGCAGCGCCGACAAGCCGGGCAGCCGCAACTTCATCGGCCTGCGCGATCCGGGCATCGACGCCCTGGTCGAAGGCCTGATCAACGCCGGCTCCCGCGAAAGCCTGGTGCGCCACGCCCGCGCCCTCGACCGCGCGCTGCTCTGGGGCCACTACGTGGTGCCCAACTGGTACCTGGGCAACTGGCGCATCGCTTACTGGAACCGCATCGCCCACCCGGAAAAGCTGCCGCCCTACAGCTATGCGCTGCAAACCTGGTGGCAGGCCCGCGAAAAAGCCGAGCCGACCAAAACCGCTGCCAAGGCTGCAGCCGAAGCGCCGGCTGACAGCGCCGTCGCCCAAGGGGCCAACTGATGCTGGCCTACATCCTGCGGCGCCTGCTGCTGATCATCCCCACCCTGTTCGGCATCCTGCTAATCAACTTCATCATCATCCAGGCCGCCCCCGGCGGCCCGGTGGAGCAGATGATCGCCAAGCTGGAAGGCTTCGATGCCGCCAGCGGCGGCGCCACCGGGCGCATCTCCGGTGGCGGCGGCGAAGTTGCCGCGGCAGGCACGCACTATCGCGGCGCCCAGGGCCTGGACCCGGAGCTGGTGAAGGAAATCGAGAAGATGTACGGCTTCGACAAGCCGGCACCCGAACGCTTCTGGATCATGCTCAAGAACTACGTGCACCTGGACTTCGGCCAGAGTTTCTTCCGCGATGCCAAGGTCACCGACCTGATCGTCGAGAAGCTGCCCGTCTCCATCTCCCTGGGGCTTTGGAGCACGCTGATCATGTACCTGGTGTCGATCCCGCTGGGCATCGCCAAGGCGGTGCGCCACGGCAGCCATTTCGACGTCTGGACCAGCTCGGCGATCATCGTCGGCTACGCGATCCCCGCCTTCCTCTTCGCCATCCTGCTGGTCGTGCTGTTCGCCGGCGGAAGCTACTGGGACTGGTTCCCGTTACGAGGGCTGACCTCCAACAACTTCGACGAACTGACCTGGGCCGGCAAGGTCCGCGACTACTTCTGGCACCTGGCGTTGCCCATCACCGCCCTGGTGATCGGCAACTTCGCCACCATCACCCTGCTGACCAAGAACAGCTTCCTCGACGAGATCGGCAAGCAGTACGTGGTCACCGCCCGCGCCAAGGGCCTGACCGAACGCCGCGTGCTCTACGGCCATGTGTTCCGCAACGCCATGCTGCTGATCATCGCCGGCCTGCCCTCCGCCCTGCTGGGCATCTTCTTTACCGGCTCGCTGCTGATCGAGGTGATCTTCTCCCTCGACGGCCTGGGCCTGCTCAGCTTCGAGGCGGCGCTGAACCGCGACTACCCGGTGGTGTTCGGCACGCTGTTCATCTTCACCCTGTTCGGCCTGATCATGAAGCTGGTCAGCGACGTCCTCTACACGCTGGTCGATCCGCGCATCGACTTCGAGAACCGGGAGTAATCCGATGCGCCTTTCTCCCATCAATCTGCGCCGCTGGGCGCGCTTCAAGGCCAACAAGCGTGGCTGGTGGTCGCTCTGGCTGTTCCTCACGCTGTTCATCCTCAGCCTGGGCGCCGAGCTGATCGCCAACGACAAGCCCCTGGCGATCCACTACGACGGCCAGTGGTACTTCCCGGTGGTCAAGCGCTACCCGGAAACCGCCTTCGGCGGCGAGTTCCCCATGGAGGCGAACTACAAGAGCCCGTACATGCGCGAGCAGATCGCGCAGAAGGATGGCTGGATCCTCTGGCCGCCGATCGCCTACAGCTACGACACCATCAACTACGATCTGCGCGTGCCAGCACCTTCGGCTCCCAGCGGAGAAAACTGGCTGGGCACCGACGACCAGGCCCGCGACGTCATGGCGCGGGTGATCTACGGCTTCCGCGTATCGGTGCTGTTCGCCCTGATCCTCACCGTGCTCAGCTCCATCGTCGGCGTCGTCGTGGGCGCACTGCAGGGCTTCTATGGCGGCTGGATCGATCTGCTCGGCCAGCGCTTCCTGGAAATCTGGTCGGGCCTGCCGGTGCTCTACCTGCTGATCATCCTCGCCAGCTTCGTCCAGCCGAGCTTCTGGTGGCTGCTGGGAATCATGCTGCTGTTCTCCTGGATGAGCCTGGTGGACGTGGTGCGCGCCGAGTTCCTCCGTGGCCGCAACCTGGAGTACGTGCGCGCGGCGCGCGCCCTGGGCATGCGCAACGGCGCGATCATGTTCCGCCACATCCTGCCCAACGCGATGATCTCCACCCTGACCTTCATGCCCTTCATCCTCACCGGCGCGATCGGCACCCTGACCTCCCTGGACTTCCTCGGCTTCGGCCTGCCCGCCGGCGCGCCGTCGCTGGGTGAACTGGTCGCCCAGGGCAAGTCCAACCTGCAGGCGCCCTGGCTGGGCATCACCGCCTTCGTGGTACTGGCCGTGATGCTGAGTCTGCTGGTGTTCATCGGCGAAGCCGCCCGCGATGCCTTCGACCCGAGGAAGTGAGATGACCCAGAACGAGAACCTCATCGAAGTCCGCGACCTGTCCGTCGATTTCCTCTGCGGCGACGAACAGGTGCGCGCGGTGGAACACATCAGCTTCGACATCCGCAAGGGCGAGACCCTGGCACTGGTGGGCGAAAGCGGCTCCGGCAAATCGGTGACCGCGCACTCGATCCTGCGCCTGCTGCCCTACCCCACCGCCAGCCATCCCTCCGGCAGCATCCACTACGCCGGCAAGGACCTGCTCAAGCTGCCCGAACGCAAACTTCGGGGTATCCGCGGCAACCGCATCGCCATGGTGTTCCAGGAACCCATGACCTCGCTGAACCCGCTGCACAGCATCGAGAAGCAGATCGGCGAAGTATTGGCGCTGCACAAGGGCATGAACGGCGCCCAGGCACGCGCACGCACGCTGGAGCTGCTGGAGCTGGTGGGCATCCCCAATCCGGCCAGCCGCCTCAAGGCCTATCCGCATGAACTCTCCGGCGGCCAGCGGCAGCGGGTGATGATCGCCATGGCCCTGGCCTGCGAGCCGGAGCTGCTGATCGCCGATGAGCCGACCACGGCGCTGGACGTCACCGTGCAGTTGAAGATCCTCGACCTGCTGCGCGACCTGCAGCAGCGCCTGGGCATGGCCATGCTGCTGATCACCCACGATCTCAACCTGGTGCGGCGCATCGCCCACCGCGTCTGCGTGATGCAGCGCGGCTGCATTGTCGAGCAAGCGGATTGCGAAGCCCTCTTCGAGGCCCCCCAGCACCCCTACACACGCGAATTGCTCGGAGCCGAGCCCAGTGGTACCCCCGCACAGAACGAGCCAGGAGCGCCCTTGCTGGAGGTCGACGACCTGCGCGTGTGGTTCCCGATCAAGAAAGGCGTGTTCCGCAAGACCGTCGATCACGTCAAGGCCGTGGACGGCATCGACTTCAGCCTGCCGCGCGGCCAGACCTTAGGGATTGTCGGCGAAAGCGGCTCGGGCAAGTCCACCTTGGGCTTGGCCATCCTGCGCCTGATCAACAGCCAGGGCGGCATCCGCTTCGAGGGCCAGGCCATCGAAGGCATGAACCAGGCGGAAGTCAGGCCACTGCGCCGCGAGATGCAGGTAGTCTTCCAGGATCCGTTCGGCAGCCTCAGCCCGCGCATGTCGGTGGGCCAGATCGTCGGCGAGGGCCTGGAGATCCATGGCATGGGCACGGCGGAGGAACGCGAGCAGGCGATCATCGAAGCGCTCAGGGAAGTCGGCCTCGACCCGGACACCCGGCACCGCTACCCCCACGAGTTCTCCGGAGGCCAGCGGCAGCGCATCGCCATTGCCCGGGCGCTGGTACTCAAGCCGGCGCTGATCCTGCTGGACGAACCGACCTCGGCACTGGACCGCACCGTGCAGCGCCAGGTTGTCGAGCTGCTGCGCGGCCTGCAGGCCAAGTACAACCTGACCTACCTGTTCATCAGCCACGACCTGGCAGTGGTGAAAGCCCTCAGCCACCAGCTGATGGTGATCCGCCACGGCAAGGTGGTCGAACAGGGCATGGCCGAGGACGTCTTCGCCGCGCCGCAGCATGCGTACACACAGCAGCTGCTGGAAGCAGCCTTCATGGTCCCGGCACCGACCTGAACCATTACATGATCAAGGAGTGAATATGGGATTTCTCGCCGGCAAGCGCGTACTGATCGTCGGTGTCGCCAGCAAGCTGTCCATCGCCTCCGGCATCGCCGCGGCGATGCACCGGGAAGGCGCCGAGCTCGCCTTCACCTACCAGAACGACAAGCTCAAGGGCCGCGTGGAAGAGTTCGCTGCTGGCTGGGGCTCCAGCGCGGAGCTGTGCTTCCCCTGTGACGTAGCCAAGGACGCGGACATCGCAGCCGTGTTCGCCGCGCTGGCGAAGCAATGGGATGGCCTGGACTGCATCGTCCACTCGGTGGGCTTCGCACCAGGCGACCAGCTCGACGGCGACTTCACCGAGGTCACCACCCGCGAAGGCTTCCGGATCGCCCACGACATCAGCGCCTACAGCTTCATCGCCCTGGCCAAGGCCGGCCGCGAGCTGATGCAGAGCCGCAACGGCAGCCTGCTCACCCTCTCCTACCTGGGCGCCGAGCGCACGATGCCCAACTACAACGTCATGGGCATGGCCAAGGCCAGCCTGGAAGCCGGCGTGCGCTACCTGGCCGGCAGCCTCGGCCCGGAGGGCACTCGGGTCAACGCCATCTCCGCAGGCCCCATTCGCACGCTTGCCGCCTCGGGCATCAAGAGCTTCCGCAAGATGCTCGCCGCCAACGAGCGCCAGACACCGCTGCGGCGCAATGTGACCATCGAGGAAGTCGGCAACGCCGGTGCATTTCTCTGCTCGGACCTGGCCAGTGGCATCAGCGGCGAAATCCTCTATGTCGATGGCGGTTTCAACACCACGGCGATGGGTCCGCTCAGCGACGACTGAGGCTTTGCTCCAGACAAAGAAAAAGGCCGCGAATGCGGCCTTTTTCCTTTACCGGATAAAACGAGGGCCGCTTGCGCGGCCCCGGTCTCTTACTTCTTGGCTTCGTCGAATTTCTCGACTTTCGCCTGATCCTGCAGGTAACGGCGGAAGGCGGAGAAATCATCCTGGCCGCTACGCGAGGCGAGGAAGCGCTGGTACATCGCCTTCTCTTCCTCGGTCGGCTTGGCTTCCGGCTCGCTCACACCGCTGAGCTTGACCAGCACGAAGTCGCCGTTCTGCAGCGCGACACCGCCCAGGCTGGGCTTGTCGGCGCCTTCCGGACGCGCCATGCGGAACACGCTCTGCAGCACGACCGGATCGACGCCTTCCTGACCACGGGCGGCCGCTTCCACGACCTTCCACTGCTGGCCTTCCTGGGCCTGGGTCAGCGGGATCTTGCCGTCGCGCAGGCCAGCCAGCAGTGCTTCACCGCGGGACTTGGCATCGACTGCAGCGTGCTCGACCTGCAGGCGCTTGAGGATATCGGCACTGACCTGCTCCAGGGTTTCCTGCTCAGGCTTGTGGTGCGCCTTCACGCGCAGCACGACCACGGTGTCCGGGTCCAGTTCGATGGCGCCGCTGTTGGCACCCTCCTCCAGCACTTCGGGGCTGAAAGCGGACTGGATGACCTGGCGGTTGGCCGTGACACCTTCGCCGCCTTCCTTGCCGAACGGCTTGCTGGTCTGCACCTTCAGGCCCATGTCCTGAGCCGGCTGGCCCAGATCGGAAGCCTCGTAGGCGGAGCTTTCCAGCTGCTTGGTCGCATCGACGAAACGCTGCTCGACCAGTTGGGTCTTGGCTTCGTGCTCCAGCTTGGCCTTCAGGCTGTCGAAGGTCGGAACCTCCGGCGCTTCGACGCCCAGCAGCTTGATCAGGTGCCAGCCGTAGGAAGTCTTCACCGGAGCGGAGACTTCGCCCTTCTTCAGCGCGTACAGCGACTCTTCGAAGGCCGGGTCATACACGCCACGACCAGCGAAACCGAGGTCACCACCGTTGGCGGCAGAGCCGGTGTCGTTGGACAGTTCCTTGGCCAGCTTGGCGAAGTCCTCGCCCTTGTCCAGGCGCGCCTTGATCTCGTCGATCTTGGCCTTGGCCTGCTGGTCGTTCTGCTTGTCGTTCACCTCGATCAGGATATGCGCGGCGTCGCGCTGCTCGGCCAGGCCGGCGATTTCCTTCTGATAGAGGGCATCGAGGTCTTCCTTCTTCACCTCGACCTGGTCGAAGAAGGCGGACTTCTTCAACTCGACATAGTCGATGGTGACCTGTTCGGGAGTCATGAACTCGGTGCTGTGGGCGTCGTAGTACGCCTTGATCTCGCTGTCCTCGACCTTGCTCTTGGCCGGGTCGGCCTTGAGGGTCAGGGTGGCGAAGTCACGGGTCTGCTTCTCCAGGCGAGCGAAGGCGTTCAGTTCGTCATCGGTGACGAAGCCGGTACCGGCGATGCCAGCGCGCAGTTGGCCGATCAGCATTTCCTCACCGAACATGCGGCGGAACTGCATGCGGTCGTAGCCCATCTGGCGGATGACCTGGTCGAAGCGCTCGGCGCTGAACTTGCCGTCCACCTGGAACTCAGGAGTCGACAGGATCAGTTGATCCAGCGCCTGCTGGGAGAAGGCGAACTTGTCGTTCTGGGCGGCCTGCAGGATCAGCTTGCGCTCGATGAGCGACTTCAGCGCGGAATCCTTGAGCAGCTTGTCGTCGAGCATGGACGAATCGAAGTCCTTGCCCAGGCGCTGCATCAGCTGGCGACGCTGCATGTCCGCAGCCTGCTGCAGTTCTGGCAGACTGATGTCCTCACCGTTGACCTGAGCAGCGACGTTCTCGTGGTGGGTTGCGCGAATGATCTGATCGAACCCGGTCAAAGCCATGAGGACAACGATCACGCCCAGGATGGTCTTGGTGATCCAGCCTTGGGAGTTGTCCCTGATGTTTTGCAGCATGCGGCCCCCGACGCGGCCACGTCCCACCGTCAATGGCGGCGCGGCGTGGAAAAAAGCGGATATAAGAAAGGCGCATCCGAGGATGCGCCTTCTCGTAACAGGTGGAGCTTGCGGGCATTGAGCCCGTGACCCCTGATGATTCCAACCGACCTACGCCAGCCGGGTCATCGCTCCGTGACCGGCCCAACCGAAGTTGGAACCGGTCCAGGTCAAGTCCAAAAAGACGCTTAGTTGACAGCGTCCTTGAGGGCTTTACCGGCCTTGAAGCCCGGGATCTTAGCAGCAGCGATCTTGATCGGCTTGCCGGTTTGCGGGTTGCGACCGGTGCGAGCAGCACGCTCTTTGACAGCGAAGGTACCGAAGCCTACCAGTACGACGGAGTCACCAGCCTTCAGGGCGCCAGTTACGGACTCGATCACCGCGTCCAGAGCGCGACCGGCAACAGCTTTCGGGATATCAGCAGATGCGGCGATAGCATCGATCAGTTCCGACTTGTTCACTCTAAGTCCCCTTATTTCTGTTGAGTATGTTTCTATGTGTTAGGTGTAAGCAAAAGCAGGTGCTGGTTTGCCAACTGACAAAGCAAGTGCCGCTTTATAACAAGGGCTCAAAAACAGTGTCAAGAAAGCCCCCCAACTAATGCGTGCTGATTCGCTCCTTGGAATCAGACTCGCGCTTCTCATCCTTTGCAACCATCTCGGGAGCCGCATCGGGCAAGGGCTCCGGGGCGTATTGCAGCGCAATTTGCAGGACCTCGTCAATCCATTTAACCGGTTTAATAACGAGATCGGCCTTAATATTATCCGGAATTTCCCTAAGGTCCCGCACGTTTTCCTCGGGAATGATCACAGTCTTGATTCCACCCCGGTGCGCAGCCAGAAGTTTTTCCTTCAGGCCACCAATGGCCAGCACCTGACCCCGCAGGGTGATTTCGCCGGTCATGGCAACGTCGGCGCGAACGGGAATCTGGGTGATCGCCGAGACCAGCGCCGTGCACATGCCGATGCCCGCGCTAGGGCCGTCCTTGGGGGTCGCGCCTTCCGGCACGTGGATGTGGATATCGTGCTTCTCGTGGAAGTCCGAGGCGATGCCCAGGCTCTTCGAACGACTACGAACCACGGTCAGCGCGGCGGTGATGGACTCCGCCATGACGTCACCCAGCGAGCCGGTCTTGATCAGCGCGCCCTTGCCGGGGACCATGGCCGATTCGATAGTCAGCAATTCGCCGCCCACCTGAGTCCAGGCAAGGCCGGTCACCTGACCGATCTGGTCCTGCTGCTCGGCCAGGCCGTAGCGGAACTTGCGCACACCCAGATAGTTCTCGAGCGAATCGGGAGTCACCACGGCGTCGATGCGCTTGGACTTGCCGCCATCCTTGACTGCCTTGCGGCAGACCTTGGCAATCTGGCGTTCCAGGCTCCGCACGCCGGCTTCGCGGGTGTAATAGCGGATGATGTCGCGGGTAGCCGCTTCCTCGAAGACCAGCTCGCCCTTCTTGAGACCATTGGCCGCAGTCTGTTTCGGTACAAGATATTTCGAAGCGATGTTGATCTTCTCGTCCTCGGTGTAACCCGGCAGACGGATGACTTCCATGCGGTCCAGCAACGCTGCCGGAATGTTCATGGAGTTTGCCGTGCAGAGGAACATCACGTCGGAGAGGTCGTAGTCGACTTCGAGGTAGTGGTCGTTGAAATTGTGGTTCTGCTCCGGATCGAGCACTTCCAGCAGCGCCGACGCGGGGTCGCCACGCATGTCGCTGCCCATCTTGTCGATCTCGTCCAGCAGGAACAGCGGGTTGCGCACGCCGACCTTGGTCATTTTCTGAATCAGACGACCGGGCATGGAACCGATGTAGGTACGGCGGTGACCGCGAATCTCGGCCTCGTCACGCACGCCCCCCAGGGCCATGCGCACGAACTTGCGATTGGTCGCACGGGCGATGGACTCGGCCAGAGAGGTCTTGCCCACGCCGGGCGGGCCGACCAGGCAGAGCACCGGGCCTTTCAGCTTCTTCACGCGCTTCTGTACGGCGAGATACTCGAGGATGCGCTCCTTGACCTCTTCCAGGCCGTAGTGGTCCGCGTCGAGGATGTCCTCGGCCTTGTCCAGGTCGTGGCGCACCTTGCTCTCGGCCTTCCACGGCACATTCACCAGCCAGTCGATGTAGGAACGCACCACGGTCGCTTCGGCGGACATCGGCGACATCTGCTTGAGCTTGTTCAGCTCGGCAGTGGCCTTGGCCAGGGCTTCCTTGGTCAGACCAGCGGCATCGATGCGCTTCTTCAGCTCCTCGACTTCGTTGTGGCCCTCGTCGATGTCACCCAGCTCTTTCTGGATGGCCTTCATCTGCTCGTTGAGGTAGTACTCGCGCTGGCTACGCTCCATCTGCTTCTTCACGCGGCCACGGATGCGCTTCTCGACCTGCAGCAGGTCGATCTCGGCGTCCAGCATGGCCAGCACGTGTTCGACGCGGGCGGACAGCTCGGTGATCTCGAGGATTTCCTGCTTCTGCTCGATCTTCAGCGCCATGTGCGCGGCCATGGTGTCCACCAGGCGACCGGGCTCGTCGATGCTGTTGAGCGAGGACAGGACCTCGGCGGGCACTTTCTTGCCCAGTTGCACGTACTGTTCGAACTGGCTGAGCAGGCTGCGCGTGAAGACTTCGGACTCACGCTCGCCGACGGAAACCTCGTCAATGATCGAAACCTCGGCGCGGCAGTAGGCTTCCTCATCGATGAAGCGCTCTACCTGGCCGCGCTGCTCGCCTTCGACCAGCACCTTGACGGTGCCATCGGGCAGCTTCAGCAGCTGCAGGACGGTGGCCACGGTGCCCATGCGGTACAGGCCGTCTGCACCCGGATCATCGTCAGCCGGGTTCTTCTGCGCCAGTAACAGGATTTGTTTGTCGCCGGTCATGGCGGCCTCGAGGGCCTCGATGGATTTCTCACGTCCCACGAACAGCGGGATGACCATGTGCGGATACACCACTACGTCACGCAGGGGCAGCAGGGGCAACTCGACGAGTGTTTTCATGATATTCGGCTCTACAGCGGCACTTGGCCAAAACGATGGGATTGGACCCTTCGGCCTAAGATGGGGTTAGGACTGGGAAAAAACAAGCGCGGTAGATGGGAAGAAAAAAGGGGCCCTAGGGCCCCTTCTGGTTTCAGGCGTCAGGTGCAGCCTTGGCCGGCTGCTCGCTGTTCTCGTAGATCAGCAGCGGCTGGGAGGAGCCCTCGATGACGCTTTCGTCGATCACCACCTTGCTGACGTCGTTCTGCGAGGGGATCTCGTACATGGTGTCGAGCAGGATGCCTTCGAGGATCGAACGCAGGCCACGGGCACCGGTCTTGCGCTCCAGCGCACGACGGGCGACAGCCTTGAGCGCGTCCGGACGGAACTCGAGGTCCACGCCTTCCATTTCGAAGAGCTTGGCGTACTGCTTGGTCAGCGCGTTCTTCGGCTCAGTCAGAATCTGCATCAGCGCAGGCTCGTCCAGCTCGTCGAGAGTCGCGATGATCGGCAGACGGCCGACGAACTCGGGGATCAGGCCGAACTTGACCAGATCTTCCGGCTCGACCTCACGCAGCGCTTCGCCGACCTTCTTGCCCGCTTCCTGGCTGCGAACTTCGGCGTTGAAGCCGATGCCGCCCTTGGTGGAACGGTTCTGGATGACCTTTTCCAGGCCAGCGAACGCGCCACCGCAGATGAACAGGATGTTGCGAGTGTCGACCTGCAGGAACTCCTGCTGCGGGTGCTTGCGGCCGCCCTGGGGCGGTACGGAAGCCACGGTGCCTTCGATCAGCTTCAGCAGGGCCTGCTGAACGCCTTCGCCGGACACGTCGCGGGTGATCGACGGGTTGTCGGATTTGCGCGAGATCTTGTCGATTTCGTCGATGTAGACGATACCCATCTGGGCTTTCTCGACATCGTAATCGCACTTCTGCAGCAGCTTCTGGATGATGTTCTCGACATCCTCGCCCACGTAGCCAGCCTCGGTGAGGGTGGTGGCATCGGCGATGGTGAAGGGGACATTGAGCAGACGCGCCAGGGTCTCGGCGAGCAGGGTCTTACCCGAGCCGGTCGGACCGATGAGCAGGATGTTGCTTTTGCCCAGTTCGACGTCGTCCTTGCGCTCGCGCTGATTCAGGCGCTTGTAGTGGTTGTACACCGCTACTGCCAGGGTTTTCTTGGCACGTTCCTGGCCGATCACGTACTGATCGAGGATGGTGCGGATCTCTTTCGGCGCCGGAAGCTTGTGCGCACTGCTCTCTGCCTGTGCTTCCTGCACCTCCTCGCGGATGATGTCATTGCACAGGTCGACGCACTCGTCGCAGATAAAGACCGAGGGGCCGGCAATCAACTTGCGCACTTCGTGCTGGCTCTTGCCGCAGAAGGAGCAATACAGCAGCTTGCCGTTGTCCTCGCCGTTGCGGGTGTCAGTCATTCGATCGTTCCAATCGGGGATATACGTGAAGGACAAGATGAAGGCATTCGCAGGCATTTTCAAGCCCGCGAGCGGCCGGATTACCGGCCGCGGTACAGCGGAGAGACTCAGGCGGCAGAAGGACGCTGAGTGAAGACCTGATCGATCAGACCGTACTTGACAGCATCGTCACCACTCATGAAGCGGTCACGGTCGGTGTCGCGGGCGATGACATCCAGCGGCTGGCCGGTGTGATGCGCCAACACCTGGTTCAGGCGCTCCTTGATGAAGAGGATTTCCTTGGCATGGATCTCGATGTCCGAGGCCTGGCCCTGGAAGCCGCCCAGCGGCTGGTGGATCATCATCCGCGAATGCGGCAGGCAGTAGCGCTTGCCAGCGGCGCCGCCAGCCAGCAACAGGGCGCCCATGCTGCACGCCTGGCCCACGCAGATGGTGGACACGTCGGGCTTGATGAACTGCATGGTGTCGTAGATCGACATGCCAGCAGTCACGGAGCCACCCGGGGAGTTGATGTAGAGGTGGATGTCCTTGTCCGGGTTCTCGGCCTCGAGGAACAGCAACTGGGCCACCACGAGGTTGGCCATGTAGTCCTCTACCTGGCCGACCAGGAAGATGATTCGCTCCTTCAGCAGGCGCGAATAGATGTCGTAGGAACGCTCACCGCGGGCGGACTGCTCCACCACCATCGGCACCAGACCGCCAGCGGCCTGAATGTTCGGAACTTGCGGCATATAAGGATTATGCATGTCCGACGATCACTCCCTAATAAAAAGTCATGTCTCTATAGACGCACAAGCCAGCCCGAAGGCTGGCTTGTGACAATCGAACGAAGCGCTGGATCAGGCCGCTTGCGGAGCTTCTGCAGGCTTGACCGCGTCTTCGTAGGATACCTGCTTGTCGGTCACATTGGCCTTCTGCAGGACAGTATCTACAACTTGTTCTTCCAGTACAACCGAACGGACTTCGTTCAGTTGCTGGTCGTTCTTGTAGTACCAGGAAACAACTTGTTCCGGCTCCTGGTAAGCGGAAGCCATCTCTTCGATCATTTCGCGAACGCGGGCTTCATCAGCCTTCAGCTCGTGCTGCTTGACCAGCTCGGCGACGATCAGACCCAGCACGACGCGGCGCTTGGCCTGCTCTTCGAACAGCTCGGCCGGCAGTTGGTCGGGCTTGATGTTGCCACCGAACTGCTGGACAGCCTGGACGCGCAGACGGTTGACTTCGTTGCCGATCAGGGCTTTCGGAACTTCGATCGGGTTGGTCTCGACCAGACCTTCCATCACCTGGTTCTTCACCTTGGACTTGATGGCCTGACGCAGCTCACGCTCCATGTTCTTGCGAACTTCGGTGCGGAAGCCTTCCAGAGTGCTCTCCTTCACGCCGAACAGAGCGAAGAACTCTTCGTTCAGTTCCGGCAGTTTCGGCTCGGCAACGCTGTTGACAGTAGCGGTGAACTCGGCGGCTTTGCCAGCCAGGTCCAGGTTCTGGTAGTCCTCAGGGAAGGTCACGTTCAGCACGCGCTCTTCACCGGCCTTGGCGCCGACCAGGCCTTCTTCGAAGCCCGGGATCATGCGGCCGGAACCCAGCACCAGCAGAGTGCCCTTGGCGGAACCACCAGCAAAGGCTTCGCCGTCGATCTTGCCGACGAAATCGATGTTCACCTGATCGTCGTTCTGAGCGGCGCGGTCAACGGCTTCGAAGCGGGTGTTCTGCTTGCGCAGGATTTCCAGCATGTTGTCGAGATCGGAATCGGCCACGTCGGCCTGCAGACGCTCGACCTTGATGCCGTCGAAACCGGCAACCTGGAACTCAGGGAAGACTTCGAAGGTAGCGATGTACTCGAGGCCCTTCTCCTTCTCGAACACTTTCGGCTCGACGGACGGAGCGCCAGCCGGGTTCAGCTTCTGCTCGACCACGGCTTCGTAGAAGGTTTCCTGGATCAGGTCACCAAGGGCTTCCTGACGAGCGGCGGCTTCGTAGCGCTGACGGATCACGCTCATCGGCACCTTGCCGGGACGGAAGCCAGGAACCTTGGCGCGACGAGCGGTCTGCTGCAGACGCTTGTTGACTTCGGTCTCGATACGCTCGGCCGGCACGCCAACGGTCATGCGGCGCTCAAGAGCGGAGGTGCTTTCAACGGAAACTTGCATGGATATTCCTCGTGGCACAGACGTAAGCCGGTCCTTCCGGCTCCCAGAATCAAGGGCAAGCATTCTAGTAGCTAGAAATGCAGAAGTCACCCTGAGCGGAAGCTGCGGAAATTCACGGATGCGAGAGCTTATGGAAAGAAGATGGTGCGGACGGAGAGACTCGAACTCTCACAGCTTGCGCCACTGGAACCTAAATCCAGATAGACGACCATAAACTCTTATTAATCATGACGTTACGCCGCCCGCACATGGCTACAGCGTCCCGATTGGCGCGCATGATGTCACATTTCGCCTGAACGTGTGTCACAAACTCGCTACACACCCCGCCTAGCCCGTTCTGGGCACTACCTTCCCTTCTTCTCGTAACGCCCCATGTTCCACTCATCGGCCAGTAGCGTCTTGAGCTGATGGATTGCCACCGAGCTTCCGCCGACCTTCTCCCTGTACTGCTTGTGGATCGCCTCGAACCATTCGTGTACTTCTGCCATGACTCTCCTGGAGTGCTCGACCTCCAGCAGCAGCCGGCGAATCTCTGGATCACGATGCTTGACCCACATGGCGCGCATCTCGTCCTTCAGGATGGGTTCGAATCTGGGGAGCTTGCTCATGATCGCCTCATAACTGTATGTATATACAGTAACGAGTTGAGACGATCTCCTACAATGGGAGCTTGATGAGCGGAGGTATGAAGGATGTGCGGACGGTACGTGACGCCAGAGGAAGCCGCCATGGAGCGGTACTGGCATATCGGGCGGAGGAACTCCGGGCGCTGGATCGACCGCGCGTACAACGTCGCGCCGACCAGTCAGGTGCCCATGGTGCTCCTGAACGAGGCGGGAGAGCAGGAAGTGGTGGCCGCCCGCTGGGGGCTGATCCCGTTCTGGTGGAAGAAGGACAAGCTGCCGGCGCTGACCTTCAACGCGCGGAGCGAGGAAGCGGCGACGAAGCCGATGTGGCGAGACGCGATCCGGCACAAGCGGTGCCTGATGCCGGCGGCAGGCTGGTACGAGTGGAACGAGAAGGAGCCGGTCAAGAACAGCTCCGGCCGCGCCGTGAACCAGCCCTACTATCATCACGCCATCGACGGCGACGTGCTGGCAATCGCCGGGATCTGGTCGACTTGGTCACCGCCGGAGGGTGAACCGATCACCTCGTGCGCTCTGCTGACCAAGGAGGCCGAGGGCCTGGTCTCTGCCATCCACCACCGGATGCCGGTGATCTTGGCGCCGGAGCAGTTTAAGACTTGGCTATCGCCGGAGACATCGCTGGAGCTAGCCTACGACACAATCGCCTTGGCGCGGCAGGACTTCGAGGCCTACCGCATATCGACGGACGTCGGGAGTGTCAGGAACCAGGGCGCTCGGCTGATCGAGCCGATATAACTCCATCGTAAGCCGCTTCACAGGCCAAACCCCTCACTCTGGATTCGTCAGCAGCTTCTGCGTAGACACCCGCCAGGCGGTCAACCTCTCCAAGCAGCTCGGCGAGCACTCGGGCGTGCTTGGCTGCTGCCTTGCTTGCGGCGGCAGTGCAGGAATCGCGGCCGGCTTCAGCTGCAGCAATCCTGTTGGCGTATTGGATACCGGCGTCCCGCACGCGCTGATCAGCAGCGACAGAAGCATTGGCGCGAACCTGATCGATGTTCCTCTGGCCATTTTCCAGCACCTTGTTGATGTTCTGCTGATAACGCTGTTCGTTGGCGCGTTCGCGCGCTTCGAAGTCGGCGGCGGCCTGCTGGTCCTGCTTCTCGTGCTCATCCCATCTGGACTGCCATGTGGCATCCAAGCGCGCCCTGCCCTCGTGCCAGCCGCCTGCGGCAGCCAGGAACAGCATCAGAGCGCACAGCAGCGGTTTCCAGTTGCTGACCAGCCAGGTCATGCCAGCACTTCCTTGGCGCGCGCCCACAGTTCCAGGCGCTCACGCTGACCGTTAAGTCCGCCATTGATGCTGCGGGTGATCTGCTCGAACTCGCCGGCATCGGCCAGCTCATTCAGCCCCCGGTTTTTCCACCACCAGGCGGCAGAAGCTGCAGACCATTCCGGCTGCTCCAGCAGTTCAGGCTTGTCCAGCAGCGGCACACCCAGCGCGGCGCCAGTCCGGCGGTAGTTCTCCCGACCGGTGATCTGGATCAGCCCACGGCCCATGTAGCGCTTCCCGTCACCTGGCTGGGTGTTGCCCAGGTCCTTGCGCCCCTCATACCGAGACTGCGCCGGCGTCGGCCCCCATATCTCCCTGGTGCGCTTGAACTGCATCGACTCATGCCCGATCTGGGCAAGGAAAGCTGCCTGGCGCGCCGGCGTGTTGATCTGGTAGCGCGCCATCGCCCGGTTGAGCGCAGGAACAAAAACGCCAGCTCTCTGGCTGGCGTTGGGGTAGATGCGCAGGAGCTGCGCTTCGGTGATGGGCATCATCCTGCCTCCACGGTATTTACACGTGCGACCCAGTCGATGGTGGTCGAAGCGAGTCCAGTAACGCTGATCACAGCGCCGCCGACAGTGGTGTTGGTGTAGATGTTCGGGGTTGGAAGCGTCGACAGGGACGCATCGGAAGCGATCAGGCTAAAGCTCGGCGTCCCAACAATGGCGATGGTGGCTGCCGTGTTCGTGCGGCGAAGCAGTACGTTCGCCTCCCAAGCTGCGAGCTCGCCGTTCGAAGTGTTTCGGGCAATCAACTGGATTTTCCCGAACCACGCCTGCTGTCCGCCGTTCAGCACCATGACGTTGTTCGCCGACACCGCAGCGCCGTCAGAGGTCATGTCTGCCGCCGTTGCGGCCGTCGTGCGGGCGCGGAATAGATAGTTGCTCCACTGGGCATCGCCGTTCGCTGCAAAGCGGCCATTGGCATGATGGACGCCGCCATATATCTGGCGGCCTTGCGTCTGATAGCCACCCAAGGTGATTGAGTAATCACCATTCGCCACGTTCTCCCGGCCGCCCGTGGTGGCTGAACCAGTTACCCCTGTTGGCGATGAGTTCGACTGACCACCAAGATGGCATCGATAATCCCCAGTCCCTGTATGTACGTTTGATTGGCCGCCCCCGGTAAAGCAGTAGTTCGCGGATTGGATGGTGTTCGAACTTCCTCCTACGATCGAATTGTACGAACCGGCTGCCGAACACGAACCACCTGCCCCAATGAAGTTCTGGCCGCCGCTGGACGAGTTGCCATTCCCCCCGACAACAACGTCATTTCCGCCTGATGCAGAGTTTCCGATTCCTCCACCGACAAAACTACGTATCCCAGAAGCTGTGTTCTGCTGACCTCCAACGATCACCGAGTTTGTGCCGGATGCAACCTGTGCAGCAGTGCTTCGGCTGGTCTGGAAATCGAATGCCCCAGCCCCTCGCTTATTGCCACCAGCTGCCGTGGCATCAGGTACCTGGGCCAACACGGCGCCAGTCCCCTTCGGTGCATAGACGACATCGACGTTGGTGGCAGCGTTGGTGGCAGTCAGCGAAACGACTGGAACCGTGGCGTTCGGGGCAGTGGTGTTCAGTGCCTCGGTGAAGTTCGATAGCGACGACCCGCCCGTTGCTAGGGCCGTGCCGTTTGCGCGCTGGTAGGAGATGCATTTCCAGTTTCCGCTGCCCAGGCTGACGAACTCAGCAACGTCTCCTGCAGCGGTGGTGATGTTGGCGCCAGTCGGCAGGATCAGCGAGGTCGCGTTGTGGGTAAGCGTCAGGATCCCAGCGAAGATCACCCGCCGGGTTGCGCCCGCCGCGATCGTATCGAATGCCGTGATGGTGGTCGTGCCAGTGACGTTGACCGTGTTGGCTGCAGCCGCGCCGATGTTCACCGTAGCGGCCGAGGCCAGAGTTACCGGCGGCGCCTCGTTCAGCGCGCTCGCCAGCGTGCCGCCGGTGAACGAACCGCCATCGGCCGGGGCCGCCCAGGCACTACCGGTGTAGCCGTACTGCTTCGGGATGCCGTTGGCGTCCAGGTCATCCTGGACTCGGAGCGTCCACCCGGTGAGAGGCACGATGAATTGCCAGGCATTAGCGGAGGAGCGCCAGAAGGCAATCTGAGTCCCCTTCCCGCTCCACAGTCCGGTAGGGCTACTCCCCAGGATATAGGCATCTCCATCTACTGGTGTTGAAGGCGGAGTGTTGGTACCGCGGCTCTTCACTGTCTTGTCGACCAGCACATCCAGGATGGCATAGCCGCTGCTATTCACGACCTGGCTTTGGCTGGCACTGTTCTCCAGTTCCTGGATTTTCAGCTTAGGGGTATTGCTGCTCACAGAGTGACCTCCAAAGGCCGACCGCGCCCAACTGTGGCGCTGAGCTGGTAGATGCGAAGGGTGATGGCGGCTTGAGGCGAACCAAAGTCAGTCGTCTGGTCGGCGGCCGGATAAAGAATCGCCGGTCCTGAGGCGGAAAGCGTGCGCTTGACCGATGCTCCAGGACCAGGTGCCGACATAACCTCGGTCTCGTAGGACTCAACGGCCTCTCCCACAGGCGCCGGAACCCCCGTCACCCACCAGCCCGATGAGAACCGACTGCGACGCGTCCAGCTCACGGAGAGGTCGCCTCCGCTATTCCGGATGCCAAATGGGTAAGCCGGCGACAGCGGCTTCAGGTTCACGCCGCGGTAGGTAAAGGTCTGGCTCTCTGCCGAATCGATCGTGTCGCCCAAGGTGATCGCGCGGTAGAGGTTCTGAATGCCGATGGACTCGATTGGCATCCCCACGAAGGCGTTGTCCGGATCCTCAGCCAAGATGAAAAGGTCGGAGTCCTGGTGCAGCCCAGTCGCCCACTCTGTGCCCTTGTCGCCACGCACCAACTTGGTGAGGATGTAGGAACCGTCCGGCTGCAGGGCAGCATTCTGGAAGCGGATCACCTCCCAGCGCTGATCGGCACCATATAGCGCGATGTTCTGGCCTCCGAGCATTTGGGCCTCGGTAACGCTCTCTAGCTCGCCATCGAGCAGATCAACCTGCATCGATGACCCGAGATCGAAGAGCGCACCGGAATTGACCGCTAGAGCCTTCCTCACCATTCCAATGGTGCCCTTGCCGTCGTAGCCCTGCAGGTCGTTCCAGGTCTGGCCTGAGTCAGCGGATCGGACGAGGACACCGCCTGGCCAGCCTTCCGTGTAGCCCATGGCCGCAGTAGAGAACCCCGGATCGTTCTGCAGGGTCTCGTAGATCATCGGTCCATCGACCAAGAAGACGTCAGTGGCACCGCCGAGCGGAATTGTGCCGTCCGGCCCAGGCCCTGGTGCGCCAACTGCGCGACTTGTATAGAGCGGCGCGCTGTTCGCCTTAGCCTTGCAGGTCAGGCGTCCATCGTCCTCATAGTTGACCTCAGTGAGACGTAGTTCGATGTCACCGAATTTCGCCTTGACCAAGACAACATCAGAAGGCTCAAGCGCTTGATAGGTTGGAGGAAGTGATGGGCCGCTGTAGTCGTCGCGTTCAAGCCAGCGAAGCATCTCCAGCTTCTCGGCCATCTGCGCTATTTCGTCGTCGCTGAGGACGAGAGGAATATCGCGTTGCTCAATGTTCACTGCGGAGGTGCTCGGGCGTCCCGGCGATGATTGCGTGGAGCTACCGTATTCACGAGTGGAACTGAGCGCTGTGATCGTCACCTTCTGCGGAAGCTGTGAATCCATCTCCCGGCTATATGGCAAGGAATCGCCGACTTCATCCCCATTGGCTGCAGCAAGGTCTTCCCAGGGGATCGTGACTACAGGAGCTTGGCCGCGTGGGACAAACTTGATCTTGTACCCGGACGGCACTACATCGAACGGATAGGCGCCCTGGAGGGGCTCAATCACAGATCGGATTGTCCCTCCTGAAACGCGATAGCCTCTAACCTCTGTCGTCAGAAGAGACGTATCAAGATCGCCAACACCAATGAGCGCGGACTGGGCGCATTCGGACTGAACTATTTCAGCAAGAGTCGGGAGCGGGGAAACACTGGGGAACACCTGGATGTTGCTGACGGTGTTGGCGTTCGCCGAGTAGTTCACCCATACACCGCCAACGACGGAGTCACCACCGAGCCCGTCGTAATTGATCGGGAAGCCAACGGCTTCACCGAGGTACGAGAATCCTCCTTGGCTTACCCTCCAGAATTTCCCGTTCGTCCTGATAAGAATGAATTCATCGTCCTCAGTACGCAGGATCGAGTCATCTCCTGATCCGTTTCGACCAGTACCAAGATCAGATTGTGACGAAAGGTCCTGACTCCACAGCTCATTGAACTCAAAGTCATAGCAGACCACCTGCTTGCTATAGGTGAGCGCATAGATACAGGTCGGGCAGATGAAAATGTCGTAGATCTGCCCATGAGGCGATGCCGCACCCGTGGTGGAAATCAGCGATGGCGTGCGGTTGGTGAGACTCTGATCCTTCCGATAGATCTCCGTTGTGTTCGCTACAGCGTTGTTCTGCCAGCGCATTAGGTACTCGGTCCCGCCGGGCAGGTAGATCCGGGAGTTGTTCCAAGTAGCCTGAATGTCCCAGAGCGATAGTTGTTCCCCGGCCCCATTGACGATCGTCAGGTGACCGGATGGATCGGTCAGTACCGCGCGCTCCGATGCCGCCCAACCCTGCATGTATGGCTGGTTGTTCAGGATGATCACAGGGCCGCGGCGCGACCCACCGTTGAGGCTTGTCTTGAACACTTGCGCGGACAGATCGGTCAGAAGCGTCGGGCTCGTGCATTTGAAGACCGACATCTCCCCCCATTGATTCACATACATGCCGGTGGCTTGGTAGGTGTTCAGCGGATCCGGGAGAGTTGTCTGATTCGTGATAACCGGAGAGGAAAGCTGCTGATACTGACAGAGCTCAACCTTGAACTGTGCGGCTTGCAGAGTGTTCGAGTAGTCGGCCAGGGCAAAGTCGTAGAAGGCGATGTAGGTATAGCCGCGAAACGCCGGGGCATTGCCTACGCCGACGTCTGCCTCATAGCGTGGGTCAGGAAGCTGGTCATCCGTCCCGCGGTACAGCTTCCAGCCCTTGGCCTTCTGGTTGCTCGCAACGATCGTTTCCAGGTCATCGCTGCCTGCGTTGTAGATCAGCTTGTCGCCACACCAAATGCGCCGGATACCAGCCACTTCGCCCTGGCAGAGCATGAGCGCGAAGGTTGCGAAGTAGGTGTAGGTCTTGGTGGTTGTTGAGCTGCCGCCACCCTTCCCGCCGCTTTTCTTCTTCTTGACCTTCTCTTTGAGCTTGTTGTGCTCAAGCCAAACGATCTGGCTGCCAGTGGCCGGGAATGTTCCATAGCCGCGAGGGATATCGCCGCCGTACTCGCTACCCTGCCAATTACGGCTGGACAGCTTGCCGTACTCCATGACCATCTTTTGGCTGGACGACAGACCGCCCAAGAGCGAGCCGATGATGGCGCCGCCGATGATGGCGCCCCCCACGGAAACGCCGAGCGCTCCCGCTGCGAAATAGCCAGCAACGCCTCCCGCTGCGCCGCCAAGAAGGTTGCCTGTACTCATTCCAGACCCTCAAAGCGGTAGGCGCGCACCACGCGGGCGCGCCAGAGTTCGTCGATTCGGTGGCGGCAGACCTTTCCGTGCATTTCGCTTGCGTGGATGACGCAGGGGTAGCCCGCCTCATCTCCGGCATGTATTGCGATGTGCTGCGGCTGCTTGGTCATTCGCATGACCAAGATGTCGCCCTTCCCTGCATCCTCGACAGCGATGCGCCGGAGTGCTGGCTGGGCGTCAAGCTGCCGCTCCATCTCGCCGTCATAGGGCGTGCGCGGGTAGCCGGTAGCATCCTGATGCGGGATATCGAGCGACCGGCAGATGAAGACGTACAGGCCGGCGCAGTCCAGGCCGAGCCCAACAACACGGCCTTGATGCTTGAACGGTGAGCCTTCCGCCTGGAGCGCGGCGTTCACGACTTCGTCGCGAGTCATGCGCCCCTCCCTACCGCACCCGACTGGGAAGCAGTCGGCATGTGTGGCTGCGAACCGTTGTTCTTGCCGTTGCCGTACTTGCCTACGCAATCCTCCATCAGCCGTTTGCGGCAGCCCGGAATCATCACGTACTGATCCGTAGGCGCGATTGCGTGAGGAAATGGCTCATGCGTGGTGATGACGCCAGCAGTGGTCGAGGACTTGATCTGCTGGGGCTTCAATCCAGCGTTGAGCCCAGTGGTGAACATCACCTGGCCGGCGCTGAACCAGTCGTCCGCCTCGGCCCTGGAAGAGTCGGTGAAGGTGTACTGGCTGGTCACTCCAGTGACGCTGCCGCTGACCTTGTATTCGTTGATGTCCGGGCCGTCTGGATTGGAGCGGGGCCCCGTGCAACGGCTACGGGTAGACGCGATGATTCGGCCGTCCAGCGCCTGGTCGAATAGGGTGTATGGGCACTGGGCGGTGAACGTCGAGCCGACCGACTGATTCAGCGCATCCACGAGGCTCATCATCTCGGTCTTGTAGGCGTTGTCGGTGAGCGTGGTCTTGCCAAGCGTCATGAGCCCTAGTGGCTCTTCATCCTCAATCGGGGCTTTCCAGGAAGTCGCGAAGACGTAGCACCGGGCGTTATCGAAGACGCCCGTAGCAAGTTGTTCGCGCGTGATGCCATGGTTCAAGATGCCGGTTAGATCGACGCTCGACGGCGACATGCTGTCGGTGGCATCCACCCCGCTGAACTCGTAGCCGGATTCGGTTGGATAGACCGCTCCATTGCTCATCACCAAGTCAGTCGGATAGGCAGCCAGGCGAACGACGGTGCCGTTTTCGGCCTCAATGCGGGCGCAGTAAACCCTCGTCTTCCAGTCAGCGACGTGAGATTTCATAGGGCCTCAAAATGAAAACCCCGGCGCTAGGCCGGGTTGCTTGGAGAGGAATTGCTTAGGGGTTCAGGATTTCCAGGAGGTCAATGCTTCCTGCATCGATCGTGTCCCAGTTGGAGAACCTGCTACTGAGGTCTGCGGAGAAGCGCATGGGGATGTCAAATTCACTGCCGGCCGTTACCGACTCGCCAGTCTGCGGAGCAGTGTTCAGCGCGCCGCCACTGACGTAATCACTGAACCCTGTGGAGTTGATGGCGACCGTGACTGAGGTACCGCTGGCGGCAGTGATCGGCGCGCGCATCCCGTTAATTTGAGTCATCCCAACCACATTGGCGATCAGCACCGACTCGCCAACGGCCATGCTGTTCGCAACCGTGATGGTTGTCGTCGAGCCCTTGGTGATGTTCGTGATGGTGCCGTTCTTGTTCCCCGCCATGGTCACGATGCCGGTCGTGTTGTCGACACTCCACTGGGCCGTCGGGAAGGCAGCGCCGTGCACGCCAACCTTTACAGTGCCGGCAACCGGCTTCCGGATCCGCCGGCGGATGCACGAGGCATCCGAACTATCGCCATACCAGCGCATCAGCTGATAGACGCCAGGCACCGTCGGATTCACCAGAACCATCGGCTGGTCGAATGCAGTCGGCGGCTCCCGGTAGTTCTTGGTTGAATAGTCGGCCGGATGCATTGCTCGGAATCCACGGAAGGTTCCGCCGGCCCGATTGTTCAGATCCAGGATCTCGCTGATGATGAAATTCGTCTGCCGTTCGAATTCGATGGTCATCGAGGCCTTGATGAACGGATGCTTCAGCGATCGGTATTCGTTCCCGCCAGCGGTTTGCACGGTATCTACGGCATAACTAGACCCGAAACCACTGCCATAGTCGATGTTCTCGGCCAGGCGCTCTTCCAGAAACTCCCCCATCATGCATACCTGTCGGATTTGCTAACGGCACTGGAAATCTGGCGAGCCAGGCGGGCAGTTGACTCCTGCATACCCTTCGCGTCGGTGATGCCGTAGACATTGAGACTGATGTTGTTGGTCTTGCTATTGGTAGTCGTCGACGTGTTCCCCTGCCGGTTTAGGAAATCCTTCAGGTCGCCGTTGGTCCGCCTGTCGACCACCCGCTCACCTCTGTCGAGCAGCCAAGTGCCTTCCTTTGGAATGTTGTCGATGCCGTCGTGCGCCATACCTGAAATTGCCGTGGCACCGATCAGCGCCGCCGAGGTGTAGCCCATGGCGCGAATGACCTGGGAGTATGGAGCCCCGGCAACAGGGCCAAGGCCGATAGGAGGCGGCGCCAATGCCGCAGCCGAGGCTGTCTCCGTATTGACGATTGTCTGGGCGATTGCGAAGGCCTTTTGGACAGCGAACATCGTCTTGTAGAGCCCCGACTGCTCTCCAGCGAACTCCTTGGCCAGCCCGGCCAGATTGCCAAAGAGGCTTTCCCCGCCAGCCATCAGGGCCTGATTCTTGGCCGCATCAATGGCGCGTTGCTCATCTGCGGACTGCTGATGAATATTGGCCACACGCTTGGAGTATTCCTCTTCGTTGATGGCCTTGGCGTCGAGGTATTCCAGCTGCTTCTTGAGTTCGGTGTCGCGCCAGTCCTGAAGCGCCTTAGCCTCTTCGTCGAGTTTGATCATCTCGCTACTGGCGCCGCCAACATCGGCATCTACGCCTGATGTATGTGGAGCCTTCGTGACGCCCTCTACCGTTCCTGGCTTAACGTCAGCCTCCCGGTTGGCATCCTGGATAGCCTTCAGCGTCTTCAGCCTGGCTAGCGCTGCGGTGTTCCCATCCTTCTCGTACTGCGCGATCTTCTTCGCGTAGTCGAGCTCGAACTGCATGTCGTTCGCGGCCTGGAGTTGCCCGGTCTCCTGCAGGATCGCGAGACGGATGTTGTCCTGGTCCACCAAATCCTGCTTGGCGTCCAGTTCGGTGGCGAGGTCGAGCAGGTGCTGCTTCTGCTGGGCGTTGAGTTTGGAGAGCTCGCCGTTTTCCAGGTCGTACTTGACCCGAGCGACCTCGGTAGACTGACCGAACAGCGCCACCTGCTGAGCTAGGCTCTTCTCGACGTTCTTGTAGGCAGTGGCGAGCTGGTTCGCTGCTCTCTGCTCATCCGTCATCGCCGCGCGCTTCGCCTTGGACGGTGCGGCGGCAGCTTCAGCCTCGACCTTGGCCTTCTCTTTGCTGTCGACCTTCGGCTCAGGAACTGGCTCTGGCAGGTTCGGCTTGCGCTGTTCCTGCTCCTTCCAGAAAGCATCGATCTGCTTTTGAGTCAGCTCGATGTTCTGCTTGATCTCTTCCTCATTGAAGTAGGCGACTGCCTGACCCTTGCCGCCAATGCGAAGCCGCTTCAGCGGGTTGTCCAGCATGGACTGGTAGGTTTCCAACTGATCCTGCAGGCGCACAACATCATCACCAGCTGCGCCATTCAGGGCTGCTGAGATGCTCTCGGCCCCCCACTTCACGATTCCGACGGTCTCGCGGACGCCCTTGATGATCTCGTTCAGAGCCGAAACAACGCCGGCTGCAAGATCCTGTGCAGCCTTGATGGTCTCAGGGTCCTGGAGCGCATCTGCCATCTCGCCGATGTTCTCGGTCAGGATGCCGGACGCCTTCGAGGTCTCGTTGACCTTGCCGACGAACACTTGGAAAGAGTTGCCGAGCGCAGTGGTGGCATCCTGGACAGAGGTTTCCATCGCGGCAGCGAGTTCTTCGTTGCTGTCACGCGACTGCCGCAGCGCCTCGTTCAGCGCCGCCAGGCTCAGTTTCCCTTCAATGCCTAGCTTGCGAATGTCCGCGGTCGAGCGCCCAGTAGCTGCAGCAAGGTCATTCACGATGGTCGGCATCGCCGCCAGGATCGACTGCCAGCCGTCAGACTCGACTTTGCCGGTCTGGATGGCCTTCGAATAGGCGTCGATGGCCGACGAGGCCTTATCAGCCGAGGCGGCGTTGGTCACCAACAGGAAGCTGAAGCTGTCCGTGATATCCAGAGCGTCGTCGGTGTTGTAGCCCAACGTGCGGATGGCATCCGCCGTCCGGATGTAGACCTCTTGGGCCTCGTTCAGCGGGCGGTATGTGGCGTTTGCGGTCTGTAGCAGGCGATCCTGGACCTTGGTGTACTCCTCGGTTGATGAGGTCGCCATCCGAATCCGCGCAGCCATCTGGCCGTATTGGTCCGATGCCGCGATGATCGCCCGCACACTGATCGCCGCAGCCAGGGCGCCGAACGCTTTCCCCAGCCCATTGGTCGACTTCGTGAGCTCCTGGTTCGACTTATCCGCCTTCGCCGTCACATCGATCATGATGCGCAGCTCGTCGGTGGCCTTCTTCGCCGACGTAGAGTCGACCGATAGGACCAGGCGGGCGTATTCAGTCATTGTGTCGGACCTTGGTGGCGATGGCGTCGAGACGCATGATCGCTTCGACCTCCAGGGGATCGAGCTCCTGATGGGTCATCAGCGACCAGTTGCGCAGTTCGGTGTAGGTAAGCGGGTCGGGAGATCGGCGAATCTGGAAGAAAACGCCAAGCAGGTAGGCGAGTTCGTCGGGGATTGGAGGCGTCTGGAGCTCTGGCGGCTGTTCGCCGATGACCCTGGCGATCTGCTCCAGATGCTCACGATTCGTGCGCTTCGAGCCCGGAGCGCGCTTGAGTAGCCTCAGCTCTGCTTCGGTGTGTCGCTCGAGGGCCCCGAGGCGATCTCGAAAAAACGGGAACGATCCGCCGCCGCTCTATCAACGGCCTCCGCGATGTGCGGGGCGTTGGCGAGGAACTCCTGAACCGATTCCGTGGTGCAAGGCTCTTCGAAGGACCAATCGGCCACCAGGGAGACAAGGCTATTCATGACGACCTCATCCCGGGCCACGGCACGGTCCCAATCGCTTGCACTGGTGGGCAGGTCGCGCATTGTGCGAGCGCCTTCAAACTTCACTTTGCGAAAGGCGTCAGAATCAGTGCCGCGCACCATCAGCCAGTGCTCTGACTGGCGTCCATCAGCCAGCATCAGCTGCATTTTTACGCCCTTGTCGGCGTTCGGCTTCGTGTAGAAATCTTCCTTTCTCATGCGCCCTCCAGGCAATAAAAAACCCGCCGGAGCGGGTTACGTCGTGGATGCAATTAGCCGTGATTCCACCAGGCTGAGAACTTTGCGTAGAGGAACAAAATTGCACCTCCAGCCATGATGAGCATTCCAATCCTAGAGCTTTCACTTGCAGCAGCAACGATGGCGCCGACAATGCAAAGAACAACCCCAAGGACCATCATGCCTTTGAATCTCTTTGCTGTTTGCTCTGTTACTACCGGCCGCATAGATATCCCTCCCAGTCCATGACTAGGAGGACTGTAGCATCAGCTGCGGGTAATGCGCAGGGTGGTGGTTCCGTCGTAGCCGGCCGAGTAGGTGTACTGCGGGATGACCGCGCCAGGGCCGCTGACCTGCTTCTGGCCCTGGGTGTAGCGAACCTTAGGCAACTCGATGGTGTAGCTATCAGCGCCCTCCTCCAGCACAACGATGTGGCTGGTTTCGGTCTCGTTCAGCACCTTCGCCCACAGAGAGCCGTCCTTGAGGTAGGCGTTCATGGTGCCGGTGACAGCGGCAATGCCGTTGGTGACGCAGTAGGCCTCGCGCTGGAACAGCGAGAATGCAGCCTCCATGCCGTTATCGAGGCTCAGGTTCCACTCAGTGGCATATGCGATCACCTGACCGCCTTCGGTGAAGGAGCCGTTGGTGGTGACCATCATGTCGCTGGTGGTAGCAGCCATGAAAGTGGCGCCGCCCGGGATGGTGTACGGTTCGGCCTTGGTGCCGATCATCCCGAAGGTGATGCCAGCCTTGTCGCCCAGCGGGGCCGCGATGTTCATGGTGTTCACGCGGCAGCCGCGGTAGATGTAGTCGGCGCCGATGTCAGAGTGGCGCTCTAGGATGGCGAAGGAGCGCTCGGTCGAGCCAACGATCAGCACGTCGGTGGTCCAGGTTCCCTGCAGTGCCGCCTCGATCAGGTCGTCGAAGCTGCCGAAGCTCACCTCGGCGGCGATTTCGCCCTGGACGCTGTAGTTGCCGCCGCGGCTCGGTGCACGCTGGCGGGCCTGGTTGATCTCGGCCGACTCGATCTGGTTGATGTTCGGGCTGAGGCCCTCGGTGACGAAGCGGATCGGCTTGAACTGGGGGTTACCCGGGATCGATCCTTCCATGACGATGGTTATCGCAGGGCTGGCAGCAGCATCCACCAGGGTAACAGCGGAACCGTCGACGTTGGTGACGGTGATCTTGCCGGCCGCGGCGGTGGCAATCTTGCGCTTGCCGTTGTTCGCGGCATTGGCGAACCCGGAGACGGTGATGATCTGCCCAACGCCAAGGCCTGCGGTCAGGAAGCCGTTGCCGGAGTCGTTGTAGCTGGAGTCCGACGCAGTCGCGCTGATGGTAGCGGCGGTCTTGGTAGCGCCCTCCAGGACGTAGTAGAGCTTGACGGCAGAGCCGTTCGCAAAGCAGGCCATGGTTTATACCTCCGGACGGATGGTGTTGGCGCTGTAGTAGATGGAGACGTTGATCTGCTGCCAGCCGTCGACAGGCCGGAGGTTGTTTCGGGTGACGCGCTCGATGTGGACGCATTGGGTCTGGTAAACCAGGCGGCGCCCGGCGACGAAGTAGTCGCGCAGCTTCTGCACGGCGGCAAGGATGTTCACGGTGCCGTCGTTCATCGGATAGTTCAGGTCAACCTGGAAGACGCCGACTGTCTCGTCCATGCCTCCGGCGCCAAGGCTCGAAGGGTCGGTGCTGGCCGGCAGGTTGAACCAGGCCGCCCATGGCAGGGTTACTGCCGGCTTCGAGAAGTCCTTCCCCTCGCTGGCAGTCGGGATTCCGAGCGCCGTCGCCGTCAGCCCTGCGACCAGGGCGGCGTTGATCTTGATTTCGGACATTGGTCAGACTCTGAACTTGGCGATTGCCTGGTCGACGATGCGCTGCACGCGTGCCAGATTGCGGCGCACCATGCCGTTCGGGGCTTGCTTGCTACTGCCGTACTCGAGCTTGTCGATGTAGGGGAGCGAGTTCGACATGAAGGTCTCCTGCCCTGCCCCTTCCGGCGTCTTGGCGACGATCTCCGAAATGACAGCCGATCCTGACTTGTCCTCTCGGTTTATCTCGCCCTGAGCAGGTTTGTCGGCAGTGGTCACCCAATTGCCGCGGGCCCGGCCTGTGTCGACCGGCGTGTCCTTCACGGTGCCGCTGAAGAAGTCGATGGTCGCAGCCCGAGCAATCTTGTCCTGGGCGTCGATGATCTTCCGGACTGCGCTGTCCATGTCGCTGGTGAAGCTCATCACTTTCGCCCCTGGCAGAAGTAAACGAGCGGAGTTCCGGCTGGGTTCGCTTCTTTCACGTTAACGACCTGCCAGAGCACGCCGTCGACGTCGATGCGGGTGGTAAGCGCCGGCGCCCAGGTCAGTCCCTTGGCGGCGATGATGATCTTCTTGTCGCCCTGGCGAATCTCGGAGCCTTCCGCGTACTGCTGGCCAGACTCCTGCAGTGTGTAATCGAGCAGCAGAAGCTGTGCCGGCTGGCTGATCGGTGTATCGCCGGTTGTTTCACCGCTCACCGGGTCATAGGTCCCCGGAGTGATGTCGCGCAACGTCTGTTCAGAGCCGAACCGGCTGATCAGGCGCAGGGCCGTCGCAGCCATTCGGTCGTAGAAGGCACTCATGCACGCACCAGGCGGCCGTTGTAGGGACCGAAGGTGTACCTGGCGAAGAAGCCATCGGACTGACGCCCAGCGGCGGCCTTCGCCTTGTACCCGCTGATGGCGCCGTACTTGACGTCGACGGCGCCCTCCACGCGCTCCTCGGTGACGGCTCCGGTGCGAGCTTCTGGCGGGTCGATATCGTCCTGGTGAATTTCACAGGCCAGCGCCATCTGCCCCATCTTGATGTTGCGAGGCAGCGATGAGCCATCCGCCATAAAGCCACGGCGGACGGTGTAGTAGCGCGGCCATGGAAGGCCCTGCTCGTCATGAAGCTGGGTGCCAACCCATTCCATAGCCCACATGGCAACGCCGGCGCGGCGAAGGATCGCCTCACGCGCAGTGGTGTCACCCGGGATCGTCCAACCGTAGTCGCTGGCGAACTGCACCAGCTCATCCACGGTGACGAAGGAGTCGGCATCGGGCAGGCCGGCGCCAGTCTCAATGACGAGCGCCATGATCAGGCCTTACCTTTTGCCAGAGCGTCAGCGGCAGCCTTCTTAAGGCCTTCAGCGACGACAGAGCCATCAGCGCGAACGACTGAGTAGTTGCCGCGGCCCTTCTGGACCACAGTCAGAGTCTGCTCGGTCTCGGTCTCGGTCTCGGTCTCGGTCTCGGTCAGAGTGTTCGTGACCACTTCAGCCTGAGCAACCACGGCAGGCTGGCCGAGCAGCTTCTCGAGCACGAAGGCGGCAGCAAGGCCCTCCTCCATCTCAGGTACCGTCCATTGGCCGTAAGCGACGCGGGCGAAATAGGCCTCACGGTCCTTCAGCTCAACGCCGGCATAGGGCGCCGGGCCGTGGGCTTCGACAGGAACGCCTGCGAGCAATGCATCGTGGCCGATGTTGCTGTTCCATGTGACGATCTTGCCGGCACGGGCCAGAACGTCTCCCAGTGGTTCAGCATCGCCGCCAGCAGCGGGATGAGCACGGAACTCGTCATGCTCGACGGTTTCTGCCCAAGCCTCCAGCTTCGCTTCGGTGTCGAACTGGTGGGCCGCATCGCCGATGACCTGGCCGCAGAGAATTACCGGCCCGTCGCCCTTCACGGGCTTCTGGATATCCAGCCCAAGCGCCTCGAAACGGTCGGTCGGGCATTCGAATTCGGGGATCTTGTTCAGGCCGCCAAGGCCGACCTGCCAATAGCCTTCGGCATCGTCAGCAGTGGCGCGGCTCAGGTAGCCGTAGTCGATGACAAGGACCGGCACGTCGCGCTCCTGGTAGTCACGCAGCGCATCAGCGCCCTTGCCGCGCAGGCCGACGATCACAACGAGGTCGAAGTCCTCGATGCAGCCATGTCCGTAGTCCGGCAGGGAGCGGAACAGTGCGCGCTGGCCCTGCAGTTCGAAGCCATGCTTCATGGCCACAGCGGCAACCTGGTGGTCCCGCGCGTAGATACCGATCTTCATTGCAACCTCCAAAAGAAAGCCCCTCCGAAGAGGGGCTTCTGGCCTTAGCGGCTCTGGATGACCACGCCCGCGAAGTCCTTGAAGGAATCGCGGTTCGGGTCCCAGTTGGTACCGGTACCCAGAGCGGTGTCGGTGGGGTTGGCAGCGCCGTTGGCGATGTCCCACTTGAAGCCGCGGACGCCCAGGTTGTAGGCGAACTCACCCTGCAGGCGGGTGATCAGGTTCTCGTTGCCGGTCACGTTCTCGATGACCAGTTCCTCTTCCTCGGTGTTCTCGACGATCAGACCGCCGGCGGTGAGGCCGAGGGTGTAGTAATCGGTCACAGCGGTGGAACCGGAGCCGGAGTTCACGAGCAGCGCGTCGGAGTCGGTCACCAGAACCGGGCGGTTCAGGGTTACCGGGGTACCGGTGGCCACGTTGAAGTTCGACACGCCATCGATGTTGGAGGTGATCTGGTTCTGCACCAGGTCGTAGTAGGCCTTGGAGTGCATGACCCAGCACACGATCTGGCTGCCAGCGTCGCCGAACTTCGACAGGCCGGAGACCAGGCCGGCGGTTCCGAGGGTGCCGTTGGTGGGGATGGTGTACTTCACCGAAGCCTGGGCGTTCAGAGCGGCGCGGCCGGCACGCAGGGCGGAGTTGAGCATTTCCACCTGCATGGCCTTGGCTGCCTGCTCGCCGAGGATGAAGGACATCTCGTCTTCGGCCAGGCCGGCCATGATCTTGCGGAAGGCGTCCTTGGTCTGGTCGACCGGGCCGATCTTGCGGTTCAGCTTGACGCTGACCCACTCGTCCTGGGTCATGCCGAGGATGGTCGCGGCCGAGGTGCTGGTGGTGTCGCGACGGGTGATCAGGTTCGCAACGTTCTTGAAGAACGCCTGTTGCGAGTAGTCACCGCGGCGGCTGAGGGTGGACAGGGCGATCGCGCCGGCCGAGGCCGCGTTGAACGCGCTGCTGTTCTGGGTCAGGGTCTCGATGACGCCGGCCTGGAACTGGTCCTGATAGACCTTGAAGTCAGAAGCTTTGCCTGCGGCCATGATTCATTCTCCCAATGGCTTAGGCGGGAAGCGCCAGGTAGGCGTCTTTCCCGTTTTTGCTGATGTATTCGGCCTTCTGCTTGGCGGTCATCTTGGACCGCGGGGTGCCCGGCCGAACGTCGCTACCAGTGCCGCCGGCGCCGCTGCCACTGCCGTTGGCAGGGAACCAGTGCGGGCGAGTCTCTTTCATCTCCGCGAACCACTCCTTGAGGGTCAGCGGCTTGCCGTCTTTGCCGAAGCGTCCTTCTTTGGCGATGGGGTTGCCCTCATCGTCCAGCTCGAAGTCGCGCGAAGCAGCCAGCATGGCGTCCTCCATGGCGAACTTGTGGACGCCCGCGTCGGTGGCGGCGCCGATCACCTCGCCCTTGAGCACGCGGGAAGCGAACTTCTCGGTGCGGGACTGGTGACGGGTTGCCTCGTCGCGAGCGGCCTGCAGATCGCGGTCATAGCCGGACTTCATGCGCTCAGTGCGCTTGCTCAGGACTTCGTCGATCTTGCCCGCTGCGATGAGCTGGGCCTCTTCGTCGTCCGAGAAGCGCTGCAGGATGGATTTCACGGCCTCGGGGTCGATTCCGTCGAAGGTCTTCAGCTTGTCGCCCTGCTCTTTCAGCTTGCCCAGGAGTTCGGAGTTCTTGGTCTTGAGACCGCCCACTGCCGCAGTTACCTGTGCATCGATCAGAGCCTGGATTTCCGGGGTGATCTCTGGCCCTTGGCCGCCACCACCGTTACCGCCTTCGCCGCCTTCTTCCTGCATGAACAGCTGCTTGAGTTGGAACATGTGTTATCCCCTTGGGACTGTTGGCGCCCTTGGCGCATAAAAAAGCCCCGGCATTGCCGAGGCTGGAAATGAAAAAGCCCGCTCAGTGGCGGGCTTCTGGTGTTCAGGTACGTGCTACTCGATTTTCACTCCGACGGAACTCAATGCCGCAATTACCGCATCAGGGTCGTATGCAAATCCACCCGCATCGTCGTTGCCGAACCATTCCTGCTCTGGCAGTTGGACAGATGTCGATGCCCTGGAAGCCTTCCACCCTTCCCAAGCAATGCTCAGGGTTTCGCTCTCATAACCGTCGCCGTTGTCGTACTCGCGAACGGGCTCTCTGCCGTAGAAGACAGATGCCCATTCCTCAAACTTCTCGCGAATCACGTCGCTCATGCCAGAACCACCCTCTCACCCTTCATGAAGCAGTGCGCGCAAAGCAGCTGCTTGGTGCCTCCGGAGGGCTTGCCGTTTTTGATCATGACGCCGATCTTGGTCTCGATGACCTCAATGCAGCCGCATCGGTGGCAGCTGACGGTATAACTCGGCCTGGATGCCTTCACACGATCGATCACGCGCTGCTTTTCCGTGTCCGGTGGCGGCGTTCCGTCGATTACCTTGAAGGGGTATTTATCTGTCATGCAGCGATCTTACGCCGTAATCCCCGCACGCTCAAAGAGGTCTTCGTCGCGCTTCTTGAGCTCATCCAGGCTGTAAACCTTGCCCTTGTCGTTGGTGAACTTATCGATGTCCACCTTGCCGTCGCGGAACAGCTTTCCGCGGGTCGGGCCAAGGACCTCATCCTGGAATGCTGCTGGCTTGTCTCGCAGCCAATCACTGTAGCTCACATCGTCGGCGACGTACCCGTCCATGCTGGCCTGGGTGCCCTTCCCGATCTGCTCCTTGGTGAGGCCCAGCTCTTCCCATGACTTGATGACCGGGGTCGAGGTGCTGCGGCAGTTGATATGCCGCGGCGGCATCGGGCCTTTGCCGATCGGGAAGGTCTTACCCGACAGGCTTGCGCAGGTGATTGTGGTGCGGCCGTCAAGCGTGGCCAGGAACTGCCATTCTTCCACCAGGTCGTCGTTCTCCGCGTAGAAGGCCTGGCGGGTGAAGTTCGACAGGTGGTTGACCGAGGTTCTGACGATTGCTTCGGCGTTCCGGCGATCGATCTCCAGCAGGCCGTCTGCGTACCCGCCGGTGCGAGTACCACGAATCCGGCGGATCATCTGGTCGACCGTCTCGCCTTCGACAAACCCCGTGCGAATGGCATCCCGCACGCGGGTCATGCGATCTGCCTCGAGGTCCTTGGTGAACTCCGAGAGCAGCTTGCCCTGGAATGGCCTGGACATCGCCGCGGCGTAGACCTGCTGGGCGTTAACCGAGTTGATCGGCACCACTACCTGGACAGGCTCCGGGATCGTGTTCAGGAAGAGCTTGTGCTGGTACTCCGCCTCGTAGGCGACGAAGGCCTGCATCTCGGCATCCAGCTCCCTCCTGAGCGCCTGATAGGCCTGCGCGTTGATCTTCTGCACCGACTGCAGCAGTTGATCCAATCGTTGCACAGTGAAGCTGCCAGGAGGCATCTGCTCGATCGCGTCCATCAACTGGCCGAAGAGGTCTTTGTCGACCCGGTTCAGCAGCGAGATCATCCGCTGAACTACGCCATTGCTGAACCGCTGAAGGCTGACCGCGTGCGCAATCTCGGCGTCGGCCAGCTTGTCGTTAACCGTTGCCACCGCCGGTTCCCATCATGCCCAGCGCTGGGCCTTGCGACTCGATGCGCTCCTTCTCCGACTCCCAGTCCAGTTCACTGGAGAGCACACCGCGGCGCTGGTACTCGCCGAACAAGGTCTCGTCGGAGAGCTTGCCCTGGGCTGCCATGCTGAGCAGGGTCGGCATGGTCGCTTCCGGCGCGTAATCGATCTCGAAGTTTCCGCGGGCCTGGACATGACCGCCTTCAGCCTCGCCGATGTAGTCCGCCATGATCTGAAGCATCTGGGCCACAGCATCCTCGAACTGCCCAGACATCATCTGCAACGGAGACATCTCGATCGCAGCGTCTTCCTGGGCCTGCTCGGCGGTCTTCGGCGCGGCATTCTCCAAGCGGAGGAGCTTGGCGCCGGCGATGCGCATCTCCTCGATCATGTCCTTCAGGGAGTCTCGGCCGGCCTCGATGGCCTTTCCGCCGTGCTCCACGTAGGTCAGTTTGGCATCCGGGTTGTCGTTCTTGGCCAGCGTGCCGCCGCCAATCACGATGGCGTGGTCCTGCTCGAAGCCGGCGCCGAACAGAATTGGCACCCGGGCGTAGTGCAGGATCGTGTCCTGGTCGCTCTGGCTCTGCCAGTGCTTCACGTTCAGGTAGGCCAGTTCCATCAGCGGCGGTTTGCCGGTGAGGAAGCCGGTCCGCTTGGTGTAGAACGGCACGATGGGGACGTAGCTGAGACTGGATGCGCCTTCGTCGTAGAGCGTCCAGGCGTCTTTACCGTCGTTGCGGTAGATAGCCCACTTGCCCGGCTCGAGAACGCGGACCTGCTCGACAGCCTGTTGAGCGAAGGCGCCCTGGTCTTCGTAAACGCATTCCAGGTAACGGAACTGCAGCAGTTGACCGCCGGATTCCTTCCAGCCCAGCACCTGCTCAGGCCTGATGTGGATCGCATACGGCCGGGCGCCCGTGGTGATGACGTCCGCCTCGGTGACGATCGTCTCGCCGTCTGCCTCGCTCGCTGGAGTCTGCGGATAGTCGACGTAGACGAAGCTGATTGCCTTGGCCAGGGCATCTTCGAACCAGGCGCGGCCGAATACGGTGCCGCTGTTGCCCTGCTGGTCGATGTCCTGCCAGTACCCTTTCAGCCGTTCCGGCACGTCGTCCATCAGGTGGATCGGCTCGGCGAACACCCGGCTGCCCATGTTCATCACGGTTTCCGAGTAGGCCGGCAGCAAGGTCGACGTCATCAGGCGGCACTTGTACGCCTCGGAGTCCTCCGCCGGCCAGCGCGGCAGTAGCGCTTCACCGGAAGCACGCATCGCCCCGGTCCCGCCCATCAGCGGGCTGACGATGGCCCAATGGGCACGCATCTTCTGCACGTCGTCGCTGACGATGCTCGGATCATCGCTCATTGAGTTACATCCTTAGAGGCTCGGAGGTGGCAAGGCGCCGGACTATCGGGAACTGGTTGTGAATGAAGTAGCCGCCCGCATCGTTCGCGTGGTCTGCGCCCTGGGACTTGTCAGGCTCGCCGTTCTCTCCCCACACCTGCTGCTCAAGGCAGTCTGCATAGGTCGGGCAACGGTCCTCGTTCACCAGGTAGCGGCGCTCGCCGGCCGCGTTGAGGAACATCGCGTTCATCGCATTGATCCGGTCCTTGACCGGCGGGTTGGCCTCGGGCGCTTTCACCCTGAAGCCTGCCTGCTTGAGCAATGCGATATCGGTGGTGCTGGCGTTCACTGACTTGCGTGAATCCCCTGAGGCGTCCGGGAAGATCGTGATCTCGCAGGTCTTCTGGTAGGTGTTGCCGTCGAAGCGCCAGTAGCGCTCCTTGATCTTCTGGATCATGTCCGGCGTGTCGTAGCCCTTCATGATCTCGTCGACGGCCCGCGGCAGGCCGTCACGCTTCACATGGATGACCGCGGACATCTTGCCGACGTTGAAGTCCATACCGATGTGCAGCGGCTCTCCTGGCTGCTGGACGTCGTTGCAGCCATTCAGCGTGCGACTGTAGGCGTGGTACACCGATCCAGACGTCAGGTTGACGAACAGGCCTTCCAGATATGCCTGGATCAGCTGCGGCGGGTACGACTCCATCAGTGACGGAATGTAGTCTTCCGGCAGGTTCAGTTCGTTGTCGTAGGTGCTGGCCTGGATCAGGCCGTACAGGTCGGTAAGGTGTGGCTTCTCGCGCAGCTGTTTCACGAACTGCTGGTGGACGAACTTGAAGCCCTCAGGCGTCGTGGTGACGTCCACCCCGTTCCTCAGCCCGTGCTCGTTGTAGCGCATCCGGGCGATGATCTTGCGCCAGGCATGCTGCGCCTTGAGCACTGGCAGCACATCGAGCTCATCGACTAGGCCGTGCCCGATCTTGAACCCAACGATGGTCTGCGGCTTCTCCATGGATCGGCAAATGGTCGTGCTGCGGTATCGCCCGCCAGCGTAGAACTCGACCTCTTTATCGCTCTCCTTCGTCTTGACTTTTAGGCCCCAGTCGAAGGCGACTTCCTCGATGGTCGGGAAGAAGATGTCGCGGATCTGCGGGTAAGTCGGGGCGAAGTACCCTGAGTTGATCCCAGGCCACTCCCACACGTGCTTGCAGATTCCAGCGGAGCCTACCCAGGTCTTACCAGAGCCAAACCCTGCGACAAATGCCCTGAACTTGTGCGGCAGAGCCAGGAATTTTCCCTGAGGTACGTTAAGCGTCGGCATCGCGCTTCCTGGCGTCGACGATCTCGACCTCCACGCGAGCAGGCGGTACGTCATCCGGGCCAGAATCAATCTTGGCCTGACGGTTCACGTACATATCGCCTGTTTCCTTCGCGGCCTGCTCCAGGATCTGCAACGTAAGCCTGGCGTTCTTGCTGCTCTCTGCCTTCTCGGCGAGGCGGCCCAATGTGCGCAACCTGAAGGCTCGGTTCGCAATCGGAATCTCTGAGGTGTCCTCGCGGAATCGCTTGCGAGTGTCTTGAAACAGGGTTACCCACTTTGCCGCCAATGTTGAGCCAGCACGCTTCGTTGGGTCGTGCGTCTCACACTGTTGCCGGCTAATCTCGATACCAAATTCTTCTTTGACGGCCTGAACCACCTGAGACGGCGTATCGAAACAGGCCAGAGCCTGAACGATGAAGGCTTTCACCTCATCTTTGAGCGCTGCCATAGATTCGAATCCGTCTAGTGCCTGTCAAATATCAGGCCGACTTCAGTAGACAGGTTCCGCAGGCCCTCGCGATGTTGATCTTCGCCACCTCGGGCGGGTTGTTTGCCGCCTCTACCAGGGCCTTAACCCCTTCACTGGCGCCATATCGACGGACCACGCCGACGAACTCCTCGACGTCATGGCCGCGAAGCTTGAGCTTTGGCTGGCCTTCATCGGTGAACTGCGGCTCACCGTCGGCATTAAGCTTCTGTGCCATGTGGTAAAGCTCATGCTCGATCAGGGCGCAGAACTCAGCGTCTGAGCACTCTGCGCAGTAATCGGCAGCCAGAGTAATCAGGAAGCTCGGGAGATAACCGAACCACTGGAGCATCTGCTGCTCCTGCCTGCCCTTCTGCCATGCACTGCAGCGGAAGGTGACTTCCTCACACTGGCCAAGCACGAGGCGCCCTTGCTTTTCGAATCCAGATGCAGCCCAGAGAAAGGCAATCGGAGCATCCTCAAGGTGAGCGTGATCCTCGTTACGAAGCTTCCCGCCTTCCAGCACGAAGGTGTTCATCGCCCACTCCATTACCTCAGGAGCAGGAATGAAGGCATCAGCCCAATCAGCGCCTTCGGAAAACTGGCCGATGGTCTCAGGCGGGAGTGGTCGCGCCATAGTTCATTGCCGTTACTCAGCAGCCATGCCGTTGAGGACGTTGGTTTCCTGTACGAAGTGGCCTGCAAGAATGGAGACGAGGAAGCCCTGGAGGATTCCCGCATCCTTGGCCTTCTGGACAGCTGCAGCGATCTCCTCGGAGAAGGTGACAAGGGTGCATTCAGTCTCTTGGCTCACTGGCTTCGAGGAGTAGATGCGACTCACCTTTTCCATCAGCTCACCCACCACTTGATCAGCCAGGCACCCAGCCCCATCAGGAACAGCGCAATTCCAGTGAAGAACCGGACATAGGCGACGATCACGTCATCCGTCCTGTGCGAGCCGATGTAGAGAAAGAGGCCGGCGAGGCAGAGGGCGAGGATGATCCAGTTCATTTCAGCAGCGCCGTCTTGGCCACCGTGATCAGGTCGCCAACCATCTGGATGAAGTTCTTGCCGCCCTTCCGGTATTCGGCATAGGCGAAGAAGCCGCGGACTAGCACCCAGCCGGGCAGACCACAGGCGAAGACCATCCCGAGCAGTGCGCAAAGGCCGAAAACATCATCAGCCCATGCCATCAGCCCGAAGGCCTTGATCAGTGCAGCGCCTCCGCCAATCGAACCCACCAGGGTGCAGATCAGCGAAACGACGAATTCTTTCACCGTCTTCGGGATGGTGAGCGCCATAACCACCACAGCGGCCAGAGCTGCCATGCAGCCGAACGCGCCGAGCTTGTACAGCGCAATCCCGCCAGCGGCAGTAGTGGCCGGCTCTGTCATGTCGTTCAGCCTCATAGGGAGAGTTCCTGCGACCATCGCCGGTCGGGCACTGCGGGAGAATGGTGCCGCCACCAGGCATCGAACCCGGGACCTGCCGATTACAAGTCGGCTGCTCTACCGGCTGAGCTATAGCGGCTTGAAGAAAACGCCGGACGGAGGGCCGGCAGCGCTGGGGAGCGCAACAAGACTTAAAGTGCTGGTTAGAGCTCTTCTGGCTCGATAACCGGAACTTTGTTGCCGATTACCTGCATCGGCAGAAAGCGCATGTGCTTCCTGGCGTATGGGTAGTCGTCGGGATGGATAAGGATTCGCTCAAGACGGACTCCCCTTCGCTGCGCTTCGAGAATCCAGCGCGAGATGCGAAGGTCCAGGTCCATCGAGACTCCAGAAATAAAAAACCCGACCAGTGGTCGGGTTAGGATTTCTTGACTGCGGAGATATGACCAGATTTGGCCTAATTTAAGCGAATTTGTGAGATACGCATCTCAGTTCGCAATTACCGCAGCATGGGAAGAATTCTGCTCGCTTGTTCGCTCGTTGTCAATATGACTACATCGGATCGACTTCGATCATGTTGCCGTCCTCGTCGTATGCATACCAAGTACCGAGCTCGCGAGTAACTAAGTGCTCCTTACCGCAACCAGAGCAGTAGATGCTTTCGCCAAGTTTCGGTGGCGGACATACGTCGAAATCGATCAACGAATTCGGACAGTCATATTCGAACCAAGGATCATGATTCATCACGCAGCCTCATCGAACAGAAGCTGGTCCTGGCTCAATAGAGGAGCTGCGGCCTTGATCGCCTCAGTCACCTGGTCCTCCAGCCATTTCCTGGTGATCGACTTCCAGCGGCGCAGGGTTCCTTCTGGCGTTCCGTCGGTGTCCCATGTGTGGATCTCATAGAACTTCTCCGGCAGCCCGTAACGCGACGTCTTCACGCCATCCTTCACGCCACGCTTCGGTGGGATAGCCCAGGCCGTGACACACTTCATGCGGAACAGGTGGTGTGCAGGGGTGACAGCGCGCGGCGCGAGCCAGCGGACAGAGTCTGCAACTTCACGATCGTTGATGCTGTACTTCGCAACCAACACGCTCCAGTGCTCAGGCTTCAGCTCACGGTGCAGCATGGCGCGAGTCATGGCGTCCTGAGCAAGGCGCTCAGATGCAGTCAGTGGGCAAGGATTAGCGGCAGGCGGCTCTTCCTGATATCCGGCCTCGTACCGGCGCTGCCAGTCGGCCTTCTGCGTGCCGTCGATGGTCTCGATGCTCATGATGCGTGCAATGGCGTGCTCTGCGTCGCGATAGATCATGCTGCTTCCCCTTTCAACATGTCCGGATTCACCGTGTGGCGCGCTACTTCACCGTGTTCCTTGTGGAGCACGATGCACTTCATGTTCTGCCGGGAACGCCAGCCGCCTGAGTGTGCGTAACTGTCGCCTGGGGCGAGCGTGTTGAACGACTCGACCACGCAGCCTGGGTATTCCTTCTTGCTCTCATGGTGGATATGACCTGTGTACCAGTAGCGGTGGCGGGTTTCGCCCCACTCTTGAGCTCGGTCGGTTGCCATGATTCCAGGCAGCTTGTCCGCCTTGCTGGTGTGGCCGTGATGCATGCCGATCAGGGTCTTACCCCAGCGGTAGTAGCTAAAGACGCTGGGAGAGGTTTCAACGGTGACACGAGGCTCTTTGCTGTAGAGGTGGGCGAATAGACGGCTTAGCCATACAGCTCCAGTCTCGTCATGGTTGCCGATGACGTGGACCAGATGGACGCTCTCGTGCTTATCCAGAGCCGATTCGACTACCTGGCGCATGGCGAGGATAAGCACATCGACCATCTTGGCGTAGCGGCTATCGGCGTCCAGGTGATGGCCTGACCGGGGGGTGACGGCGATCATCGAGTCATAGTGCGCTGCATCCCCAAGATTGATGATCAGCGCCTGGCGGGTAGCCGGCGCAGATTCCACCAGTGCAGCCATGGCACCACAATGGACACGCTCGGCGATATCCAGATCCCAGTCCTTGCCGCATTCCTCGCCCCAGATGTACTCACCAAAATGGGGATCGCCTATGGGGTATGTGGTCAGCAGGTGGTCGATGTATTCACCCTTAGCTTTTCGCGGCACCACTACCGGAAGGTCTTTCACCGCAGCATGGCAAGATGCCTCGAACAGCTCGCGCTGGCGATCTTCGTCGATGCTGGACTTCACCCATTGCCCCGCCGCCGCACCGTCCTTGTTGTAGTAGGTGCTGACCCCTTTGACCTTGTAGCCATCCGGCACGGTGTGAACCATGTCGTGTTCAGGGCTCCAGCCCTTGCGCACCAGAGCAGCACGACGGCGCTCAACCTGACGCACACTGATGCCGAACTTCTTAGCGATCTTTGCGTTGGTCATCGTGCGAACAGCTTCGATCAGTTCGTTATCGCTGATGATGCGCGCGGCCATTAGGCTTGCTCCTGTCTGGTCACTCGGTCTTGAAGGGAGTCGTGCGGCGGGAGGTTGTCCGCGATGGTGAAGTGGCGAGGCGACTTGTCTGCGAACAGGCCTTTCAGGTGCGCCACTTGTGGCGTCAAGCTTTCCACCAGCTCCCGGTAGCCGGCGCCGTTGTATTGGCGGTCATCCATCAGCTTCCCGGCCGCTTTGGCGTCCACGAGGATTGCAAGGCAGGCCAGAGCGTTGGCAAGGTGTGGCGAGCCGCTGTCTGGCGCACACTCCTCCCCTTCGAACCAGGCATCAAGGTGACGCTTGCAGGCGTCGACGTAGATTGATGCCCGAACGCCAGCCTCCCGCCAGTTGCTTCGCCCGTACTTCAGCATTCCCTCTAGCAGGCCGATGCAGCCCATAGCAGTTGCGGTAGTCGGCCACAAATGGAGAGGCAGCTTTCCGCTACCGATGAGGTCTTTTGGGTTGGTCAGCTTGACGTCGCTCATGCGCTCTCCCCTTTGCGATGAAAGGTCTTGTCGTACCAGCGGTAGAAGTACTGCGCGGACGTGATCCCAATCGATCCACCGAAGCCGGAGATAACCAGGAAAGGCACGGTATCTATCCGCGAATGCGCGACGGCCCAGATGTAGCCGAACTGCGCGAGCGTGATCATCCAGGACACCACAAATCCAGCGGCGATCTTGTCGTCACGAAGGAGCTTGCTGTTCAGGCCGAGCAGGAACACCTGAGCAAAGGCCGAGGTGAAGATCAGGACACCCTGCATCTCTGCCGTCATGACTTCTCTCCGAACCGCGCGATCAACAACGCATCTGCGATTGCTTGCCCGCGGCATTTGGTGTCCAGGTCCCGCAGATTCGGATAGAGCTGGATTGCGCGACTCCTCGCAGCGTCCTTATCCATGCCGATCAGGCCGGCGCGTTTCTTCCATGCCTGCGGCGTGACCAACGAATAAGGAATGCTTAGGCCTTGGAGGATGCCTTCCACAACGCCTGCCGCATGGCCGAAGGTGAACATGGATGAGACGCCCTGCCCTGGCATCGCTCCAACCTGCTCCAAGTAAGCGTGCGAGACGAACTCTCCCACCTTCTCGCGCAGGAACGCGGCTATTGCGGCACCGTTTACGCGGCTCTTGGTGCCAACCTTGACGGTAGGCATGTTGAGGCTGGCCACATGGTTCAGGCTCTCGGTGAGCACAACGATTGCCCCGCTGCAGCCTGGGTCGATACCAATGATCATGCAGGCTCCCCCGGTTCGAACCCCATGGTCCCCATCAGGGCCTCATACTTGGCAGACTCAAGGACGCCGATCACCCAGACCGGATTGAGTCCAGCGGCGCGGGCTTCATCGATAGCCTTGTGGATCGACTCGCCGAGGTCTTCTGCAACCACTACCAGGCGGTCGTACTTGTCGGAGCGAACTGGAAGCTTGGTTATGCTCATTCCTGCGTCCTCGTTTTCCGAGATGCCATGTCTTCGAGCCAGTTGAGTTCGTGGGGCTGGATGAGCCAGGCCCAAGCGATCACGTTTGAGCGCTGCTCTTCATCAAGCTCCTTCCTTGTCCACGGCGTGGTTAGAGAGCTTTCTCCCGCCGCGTCGACGGTTCCGATCAGGAAAATCCCCTCATACACCGCAGAACGGATGACCATGCCTGGCTCCAATTGCTTGGGTGCTCCTTCGTTCCACTGGACTTGGCGGATGTTGCTCATGCGTGCTTCTCCTTGGCCTTCTGGCTAAACACCTGAAGCAGAATCAAAAGCGAGGCTATGCATGAAGCTGCTGCGACCACCTGATGGCCAGTGGAAACCAGTGCATAGAGTTGGTAAGCAGTGCATGGGATGCTGATCCACACGTTCTTACCCGTATCGCCCGTGACCGCCTTGTCGATACCGAGGGCTAGCACAGCAACCCAGCACAGAACCGTCAGCGTGGACACCACATAGAACGCGAATAGATGCCATGGGCCCTGGCCGAAGAGAACTAGCGAGCTCAAAGCCACGCTAAAGATGGTCGTCATAACTGTTTTCATACCCCCTCCTTCGCATCGATCAGGCCCATGCGCGCGAGCTGGGCGATGGTGTCCAAAGAAGCCTTGCGCAGAACCTCGCGGCGCTCTTCACGGGTGTACTTGGTGCCGTTATCCAACTCGTAGTGACATTCCGGGCACAGTGCTGCGCAGAGACAGTCATCCGTCTTCTGACTCATGCCTTTTCCTTCGTTGAGGTGTGCTGCTTGCACGCCGTACTTACCGCACAGCATGCAGCATTCGATCTGGTGGACAGCTGCGAGCCATTTGCGGGAGCGGTAGGGTTGGGAGCGCTGGGAGAGGATCATGCGATTTCGCTCCAATCTGCCCACTTGCCAGTACGCCTCTTGATTTCCTCACGCTTCAGGAAAAGAAGATGGCGGCACTCTTCACAGCAGTCTTCGTCGTTACTCGGGTTCTTGATTGAGCGCGAGGTACGCAGCGACCAATTCCCACAATCGCAGCGAACAACCCAGCGGGCGGCCTTCTTAGCCGACATACCGAGGACAGTAAACCTGCCGAACTTCACGCCGCGCAGGTCAATGAACCCAGAGGTAGCCATCTCGCCCTCGGTCGGCGCCCGCACCTGCAGGGGAAGATCGATGCAGACCGCCCCGTACTTCTTGCGTGAGTCGAAGTGCTCGCCCTTCTTGATGACTTTGGCTGCGGTGCCATTTACTGGAGCCTCATGACCGACTCTCATGCGGCCTCCCAGTAATCGCGAGTGGTAAACTTCACGCCGTGCTCGGCTGCGAAGGACTCCATGACGAGGAAGATGTCGTTAAACCACTTCTTCGACTGCTTGCTGGTCGAGACGCCGAGGACGACGAACCCTCCGTTGATTCCGGGAACTGCGTCCTGCTGCTGAACTGCGGCGCTGAAAATGTGCTTCCACGATTCGCTGTCCAGCTTCCGGCCGTACCATTCGACCTGCTGGGAGATGTCGCGGAGCATGGCCCAGAGACGTCGGTTCTGAGCGTCACTGCGGGCAGCATCCTTCAGACTCCAGGACTTGCCTTCGCCCAGGTCGAGGCGCTGCAAGATGGCGATAGCGCGGGCACGGTCCTGCTCGGTGCGGATGGGGAACGAGGGATTAGCCATGACGCTTCTCCTCCAGCTCCGCACAATCGATGCAGCGCGTCACACCCGGCACAGCCTCACGTCGCAGAAGCGGAATCTCACAGTCGCAGTCCTCGCAGTGAGTAGCGCTGTTGCCGATGTACTGCACGCGGCCAAACAAGCGGTCTGCTAGCTCCTGCTCGGCGTAGTCGTTGGCAAGATCGACGATGTCCATATCAGGCAACTCCTATGACTGCGGCCAGAGCGATGCAGATGCATGCGCCGATGAGATCCCCACGCTCAAGTGAGAGGAAACCGAAGACGGCGGGGATGACGAGAAGGGAGAGGTCAGACATGAGCCACCTCCATTGGGACGAGCCACGACTTGCTGCTGGATGGCGAGTACAGGGTTCCGCCATCCTTGCGAACGAAGCGGCGGACCTCGCTGCCGAACTTCACGTGCAGCAGGCCGGGTGATGATTTGATGATCTTGGCCGGGACGAGTCCGCGCGAACCCATATCAATGTTCACGCGGTCGCCAACGGTCAGGCTGTCGAGGAATTCGCGGCGAGTCATTTCGAGCCCCTCGCGCTTTCCCAGTTGAACAGCAGGACGATCACGCCGCCTTCGCGCAGGCGGTCTGCCGAACGCTCGCCCAGCGCTACCTTCACTTCATCAACGCCAAGGTTTGAGATGATCACGGTCGGCCGGCACTGCTCGTAGCGGCCGTTGACGATGGCGAAGATGGTGCGCAGCTCGAAGTCGCTCGGCTGCTCTTTGCTGACGCCTATTTCGTCCAGAACGAGAAGGTCTGCTGCAACCAGCGGAGCGAGGATTTCGCCCTCGGTCTTGTAGCTGTTGTCGCCGTAGCTATCGCGGATTTCCTGGAAAACGCTGCCGACGGTCCGGTACACAGCTGTGCAGCCGTGAAGCTTCATCACAGCGTTGGCGATTGCTGCACCAAGGTGAGTCTTGCCGGTGCCAGGGGTACCCAGCAGCAGCATGCAGCGGCCAACCTCGGCATGCTCAGGGAATCTCTCTGCGAACTCCTGGCATACGCGCAGCGCTTTCGCCTTCCCTGCATGGTCAGTCACGTACTCGTCGAAGTTCTTCTCAGCGAATCGCTTCGGGATGGCGGCTCGGCCAAGACGGTGCTCAAGGTTGCGTTGACGCTCCCAGGTTTCCATGGCCTTGCGGTGTGCCAGTTCTTCGGCATCTGCACGCTGGGTACAGGCAGGGCAGCGAGAGCGGAACTCACGACCCAGCAAGCTGGTGATTCGCTGCTCGTAGGGGCCGTGTTCATCGCAAGCTGCAGGCTCAGTACGAGCACCTACCGCCTCGGCGATTTGGACAACGTTGCTAGAAGCCATGGGTGCCATCCTCGCGTTCGAAGAGACCTTCGGTGTAATCGCGTTCGGCGAAGCCGTGGTGCCGGCTCATCGCTGGCTTTGCAGCGGACAAGGTTTCACTCAGGCGCTTGGCAATCCACTCCGCCTTGAAGCCATGCCAGCCAGCGGAGATGGCCTCGATCAGCGCGGTTTCTGCGGCGATGCCGAGTTCCTTGCAGCGGGTCAGCTCGGTGTTCAGGGATTTCCATACGGTGGCGGTCAGCGAAGCCTTCTTGGCCTTGCGCAGGGCGACCCAGTCGGTCAGCACCTGCTCGGACACCTCGTGGGGGTTGTCTGCCAGCAAGTTGGTCAGGCCGAACGGCGCCTTGCGGTCTTGCTTCGGGGGCGAGGCTGGATCTTGGGGAGGAGTAATCTCTTCCGAAGGAAGAGTTACTAGGGGTTCTTGTTTCTTAGAATAAAGAAGGGAGACAGACGTTTTGGTCTGGATCGGACTTTGTCCGATTCGGTCCTGTTGGTCTGAGTCAGACGTTTTGGTCTGAGTCAGACGCTCAACGAATACCCACTCTTTCGGGTCGCACAGGCCGATATCGCCACGAGAACCGCCCTCACGAAAGATCACTCGACGGCGCAGGAGATGGCTGATTGCCTTGGAGGCCACATCGGGGCGGATGTTGGTGGCTTTGGCGATGTCGTCTGCCTTGATGCGGGCAGTGGCGATATTGAAGTTTAGGGTTTTCTTGGCGATGAACAGTGCCACCTTCAACTCCCGCGCCGGCAGGTCAATCTGCATCAGCGCGTCCATCAGGGTGTTGTCCATCCGGGTGAACCCCCTGGACTTGTCAATCTGGACTACGTTTGTCATGATTTACCTCGTCACAGCTTCAACGAATCAGCCGACCTTGCCCGTCGGCTTTTTTGTGCCTGGGATTCAGGCGATCTCAGCCGCGACTTTCTCTGCCTTCTCAGCCATGGCCACTGCGTGAGCAGCCAGAGCTCGGCAGGACAAGGCGAAGCCAGGAAGGTGCGGTGCGTCTATGTGGTCGATACGACCGTCGGCGAGGATCTGGCCACCAGCGCCTGCGGCGTCACCGAAGTGGCCTACGAGGCCGCTGAAGGCGGTCATGGCACAGACACCATCGATACCCACTGCACGCACAGCCAGAAGGCCGTAGCGGCTCGCTAGCTCGATCAGGCAGCGCTCGCGCCATTCAGGCAGCAGAGCTTCAACCCACGGCTCTTCCAGCCAGCTCGGGATTTCCACGGATTCGTTCAGCCAGCGCTGAACACGCTTCAGCCAGGTGTCAGCCGCCTTGAGGTAGGTCTCGGCGTCTTCCAGGTTCATCGCTTCGAAGTTCGGCACCGAGTGATTCGGCTCGATGTTCGGGATGCGGCTGTGGATCGCCTTGCTCAGCGAGGTAGCGAAGTCGCGCGCGCTCAGATTGGTGCGGGCGATCATGTCGCTGGCATGAGCGATAAGCACTGCGTCGCGGGTCTGGGTGTGGTTCTGTCTTGGGCTGGACATTTTGTCGAAGGCCTCCTGGCCCTAACCTGTCATCACTCGATCAACCGACAGGGAAATCACCCCATGGCCGACCTCTCCGAACTACAGGGCGAAGTGCTCGCCCTCACATGCGCTGTTGCTGCTCTGATGAACACCGCGCCTATCGCCCTTCAGGCTTCTGTCTGGCGCCGGTTCGATGAGCTGGCGGATCTACTGCTGGCAAATCTCGGTGAAGCTGGGAAAGCGGGTTTCTCCTGCGCCACCGTGCGAATCAGGGTCAGGCGGCTGTCTTCGATCCCTGCGTCGGGAAGGCTTTGATTTCCTCGGCGCTGAAAGAGCCGTCTTCCAGCACCGTCACAAACACATCACGACCCAAGCGGATCGCTTTGCTGATAGCGCCCTGAGTGCAGCCAAGAAGCTGTGCGGCCTTCGTATGGCCCTGTTCTTTGGCGAAATCAGCTAGTGGGATGCGGCGCATTTCGGCGTCCTCGGGTTCTTCGTTCGCCACCAGTATGACCGCCGGTATTGTTCTTAGTCAATACCGGCGATATTGGCTGCGCGAATACCGCAGGTAATAGCATTCGCCGATGGCCAAAGACTCCCGAAGACTCCCCCTAACTGACTGGCAGATCGCAGACAGCGAACGCCTGAAAGCGCTTTTTCAGCAGAAAAAAGGCGAGCTCAAGCTGACCCAGGAAATGATCGCTGCCGAGCTCGGTGACGGCGTCACCCAGGGGGCGGTGAGCCACTTCATGAACAAGCGCACAGCGCTGAGTCTGAAGGCCGCTTCTGTGTTCGCAAGGATGCTGAAGGTGCCCGTCGCAGACTTCAGCCCGACTCTTGCCGTCGAGCTGGAAAAGCTCAGCCAAGGCAATGAGCAGCAGAAGACAACCATCCCGGCTGGCACTGCCGCGAATGATTCGTCGATCACCGAAGACGAGGTTCACGTCTATATCCAGCAGCTCGACGCAAAGGCTGCCGCCGGTCTGGGCGAAGAAAACCCGCACGTCGAGGTGCGCGGAACGCTCGCATTCAAGAAGTCATGGATTAAGCGAAAGGGGCTGAAGGTTCATAACCTGGCTGCAATTTTCGCGTCTGGCCGCAGCATGGAGCCGACGATTCATGAGTGGGATGCCCTACTCGTAGACAAAGGCTCCAACACACTGAAGAACGACAGGGTTTTTGCCTTCTTGAACAATGAGGGTGAAACCATTGTTAAGCGAGCTGTGAGAGAAGGTGATGCTTGGCTGCTTCGTAGCGACAACTCTGACAAATCGGTCAGGGCGCATCGAGATATGCCATTCACAGATGAAGAAGGCCAGAGATTCGAAGTCATCGGCCAGGTGATCTGGCGTGGCGGAGACCTTTAGCCTCAGCTAGCGAGGAGGCAGCTATGCGGAGACTTTTTGGGCTTCTCTTCCTCTGCGCAACCGCGAATGCGGCAGAGCCGACATTCATCCAGAAGCTGGATGGATTGGCAGCACAATGCGCGGTTGATGGAAGTAGGAAATACACTGAAGCTGAGTTGGCGCTACGCGACCACGGTGAGAGCAGCAAGCAATACAAGGCAGCGCTAGGCGATGCATATACTGCTGCCAGCAGTTGCGTTCAAGTGAGCCTTCCGAAAGGGAGGGACGCGCTCAGGTCAGAAGCTTTAAAGTCACCAAACCTCAAGGAAAGATTGGCGGATGCCTATGCTGCCTGGGTTGGCTACATGGATTGGCTGAAAACGCCTCACTCATGGGCCGATGATGGTGCTCAGAAATCAGCATATGAAACAGCTAGAAATCGACTGCAGGCTGAAATCGATATCCAATAATCGCCAAGGAGGTAGTCATGCGCACCATTGCCTTAGGTCTTGCCATCTCCGCTTTGGTCGGGTGCTCAACTTCTGCTGTCGATCCAGCTAAAGCTGATCGCGTTCCGGCAGAATCCTTATATGCGTTCCAAAAGCCATCCAATGCAAATGATGCCCGCATCATCTTCACTCGTGATTCTGGCCTGAATGGGTATGCCTGCGATTACACGCTCTTCATCAATGGAACCAAGGCTGCTTCCGTTGGCTTATCTGAGACAGCTACCTTCTACGTGACGCCTGGACCGGCCATCATTGGATTCGAGCCAACCTCGATTTGCTCAGGGACACTCCAGGAGCTCTCTGTAGAACTGAAGCCTGGCTACGCCTACCAGTTCCGCGGCTTCCGCAACGCGAGCGGCGATCCTGGTATCAGCGCTACCGGCCGAGCGCCATACCCCTACTCTAGTGCTGCCAGCGCCCCGCAAGGCGCCGTTCCAGCATCTATCGGAATGCTCAGCAAGGACCAGTGGCGGCAACAGCAGCTTGACGAGCTGAGCAAGAAGTCGATGCCCTACGAGCAGTACCAGCAGGAGTACCGGAGGATCATGGGGCAGTAGATTCGATGCGCGCCGCTCTAGACAGCAACTTTTACGACCATAACCAAGGGATTTGAAGCAGATGCAGTTGCTTGCGATTAGGGATTGCGAGTCGTTTATTGAGGCGCTCGAACGGATCGAGTCCGGTCTAGAAGATGTGCAGATAACGTTTGATGGTTGGCCTAATTTTGAGGTCAAGATTAACGGCGAACGTTATAATAGTACGATGACATCGAAGCTCATGCAGGGCTTCATTTCGTACCAGGAAGAGGTTCTGCGATCTTACGCTGAGCTCAAGTACGGAACGTCATCGCTGCTGAGGCTGACCAATGAGGAGAAGGCCTCGCTCGAAATTGTCTTCCATATAGACCAGGGAAGCACGGAGGGAGATGGGAGTCTTGACGGCGTGGCCAATCGGCTGCTGGACAAGATCCCCTTTCACAAGATGACCCCACGACAAATCGCTCTTTGCTTAGCGCTCACCATCGGCTCTGTCGCTGGATACTTCGTATTCTCGGAATGGCAAGAGACTGTTCGAGAACAGCAGCGCTTTGACTCACAAGCCGCAACCGAATCCCATTACGAGCGACTTTTCGGCAAATTCACAGAGGCGCTTAACTCTCCTGAAACCCCACAGGAAGCGCGTCGCGTCCACGAGCGCACCCAGGAGGGCTATAAGGCCATCTTTGCTGGGGCGCCGGATGCGACCTCGGCGAGCGTGCATGGCAAGGCTTTCACGCGTGAGCAAATGCATGAGATTACCTCTCATGAAGCCCCCTCAAGGCTACGTCTTGAGCGGCATGACTCCGTAATTATCGAGTCGATCAAGCGCACGCCAGAATACCTGACGCTGACCTTGCGCCTGCCAAACGAAGAAACCACCTTCACTGGCAGAATCGACCTAATGCTATTCAGTCCTGACTCTCTTCCTAAGGTGTTCGATGCATTTCGGGACAGCACACCAATTCCCCTCTTTCATTACGCAACGGAGGAAGCTGGCGGGATAGTGAAGACGCAAATCCTAGCTGTCGATGCTCAACCAGAAAGCCATGAAACAACGACCGTTACACGCGAGACACTTCCACCGCTTACCGAATGACAAAAGCCCCGCACCGCGGGGCTTTTCGTTTCTGCCTGCCCTTACCTTCCGGCTCTGCCCTGAGCTGACGACAGCATCACCCCGGCGCTGAACCGAAAGCAGCGCCACCCTGCCCCGCCTGATACCAAATCCAAAGCCCGCCTAGAGCGGGATTTTTTGTGCCTGCAAAATTTTTATGACCGGAGGTATTGACCATTGAACAATACCGGCGGTATTGTTGATTCCAAGCCGAGCAACACACCGCCGGCCAGGCCGAAGCGCCGAACGCTCTTTAGCTCTACCCAAGGCAGCGATGGACTGGCCTCAACAGTCCAGAGGGATGGCAACTCTCCCGGGCGTGCAGCGTAAAGCGCCAAAACGAGTTTTCCGGCAGGCAGAGACCGTGGCTGGAGGAACAAGCGAAACACGCCGCGCGAGACGCCAGATTGCTGAGCGCGGCTGAGGCGCCGCAGTACGCGGCGCTTTCCAGGACCTCTAGAAACGGAGGTCGTGGAAAGCGGAGGCCTACATGCAAGAACAGTTGACGCAGGAACGGCTCATGAAGCTGCTGCAGTACGACAAAGCCACTGGCGAATTTACGTGGCTGGTTCGCAAAGGATCACGCGCTGAAAAGGGTGCAGTTGCTGGAAGCGACGACGGACAAGGGTACATACACATCGCAATCGACGGCACATACCACCGGGCTCACAGACTTGCGTGGCTGTACTGCCACGGGAGATGGCCAGATGGGCAGGTCGATCACCTTAACCACAGGCGCGATGACAACAGGCTTTCAAACCTGCGCGAGGTAAGTCATTCCGAGAACCAACGGAATGCTAGTCGTTGCCGGAACAACACATCCGGTGAGCATGGCATCAGTTACGAATCAGGTCGGCAGAGATGGCGCGTACAAGTGTCAGCACTAGGAACTGGTCGCCGAAAGCACGTTGGTTACTTTTCCACGATGCACGAGGCCATTGCTGCGCGTGACGCCGCATACGCCCTGAACGGCTATCACGCCAACCACGGCAAGTAGCCCCCATGGCTCCGCCAATCAGGAGAAAGAGATGGACGAAACCGAAGTAATCCGCAGCGAGTTCGAAAGCGTTGAGAAAAAAGTCTTCCCGCTGGCCAGATTGTCGACCGGCAAGTACCTCGACGAAGACACTCAGAAGCGGTGGGAACTCTTCCAGTTCGCATGGCATCGCGCGCTTCAGTTCGCAGCAATCCCCGACTAACAGGTGGCCACATGAGTAAGCACACTCCCGGACCTTGGATGGTCGACGATAGCGAATACCTCGCAGAGGGCGGTGGTCTTTGCGTAATGCAGGGCAATGACTGCATAGCAGTGGTTGGCGATTTCAATCCGTCTCACCCAATAGACGCCAACGCCCGCCTGATAGCGGCGGCGCCGGAGCTGCTGGAGGCTCTTCAAGCAGTCATCGACCACGGCGTCATGACTGGAGATGAATGGGTCGCAGAGAAAGCCATGGCGGCAATCGCCAGGGCCTCCGCCTAACGCGCCCTTGCGCATACACACCCTGGAGGCGAGATGAGCGAACGACTTGAAGCTCTGAAGTCTGGCAAGAACTACGAATTTGCGTACAACGCAAACCCGCGCTGCCCTCACTGTGGTGCTTTCCTGAACAGGGAAAAGACCGAAGAACTCGGCCTGTTCCATGGCGGAACGCACGAGGCAATGTGTGGCTCATGTAGCCGAGGATTCATTGTCGAGACGTTTGTAGAAACGACCGTCAAATACAGCTTCAGCACCGATGATCAATACGAGAACTGACTTCCCCGGCAAGGACGCCACCCTTCAATGGGGATGATGCGCAGGCCTGCCAAGGCGGCCACGGTCAGATTCGGCGAGTGCTGTCATCTCCTACGGCATGACGCTGCTCTGCTACGGAGTATCCACTGCGCGCCGGTCTAGCGAGCCGGCCATCCCCACCCTACCCCTCTTAGCCCGGCAAGTCCGGGCATTTTTTCGCCTGTATGACGACAGCGAGACAGGACGCTGCCGCATGCACGCGACCACGAGGTCATAGACATGAACGAAATGTACCTAAACGACGGAGACGCAACCTTGGTCGGAAGCTTCACCAAGGTTTGCTGGGATCGCGATAACGGGCAGCGCTACCAGTTCGGATTCAAGCCTAACCGTGGAAAGAAGTTTGTCGTGATGCTGCTTGGCGAGGCTGACAAGACCGCCGAAGACTTCGACCTTGAGGCCGCGCTAAATCGCCTTGGATTTTACCGGAGGGAGCAGCCATGACCGCCATCCGCAAGCTGCAGGAAGCGTATGACGCTTTGGTGCCTGACGACTCGCCTACCTGGGCCGAGAGTTCGGAGTGGGCGAACATCCACTACGCCGCAGTCGACGACCTGATCAAGCGCGGCTTCGTGCGCTTCAACGGCAGGAAGCTGATCGAAGCTGACGTGCTTTGCATCAAGGTGCAGGACGCCGCTGAGAAGGCCATCAAGCAGGACCACGAGTGCAACCTGGGCCAGTTGTTGGTCGCGCTCAAGGCGTGCAACTACGACGAAGCCAGACGCCTCGCTGACCTCTTCCTCAGCAAGGACAAAATCCGCGATCTGGCCGGCGATCTGGTCAACGCGAAGGAAGACGAAATCTACCGGCTGTATGTGCAGGAGGCGGCATGAGCTACTTCATCGAAACCGATCTGCCAATACCCGATGCAAACGGTGACGGGCAAGGAACTGATTGCCTGCGTCTCGACCCTATTGCGCGGGCAAATCGTCCACCAGCAGTGGGAGTTGTGGATGCCAGCAACCTCGCACAGCTGGCAGGAACTGACCTTTTTCAGTGGTATGGGCGCCGTAGAAGCGGCTACTGGACTCCGTTCGGCAAGGTGTTGCAGATCACCGACGAGGGAATTCAAGCACTCCGCGATGAACTGAACACCTGCGCCGATTACAAGCGTCGGTACATCGAGTCACTTGTTTCAAGGCTTCTAAAAGCTAGGGAGTCAACATGAGCATCATCCGAGAGAACCTGATGACTCGCCCCGGTTACACGCCCTACTGCGGGAACATGGATAAGTGCACCGTCATGCCTCGCACGAATTGGACTGGTGAACAGTTCAAATGTGGCTGCTGCGGTTGGGAGTCGAAGTTTCCAGCCGACTTCATCGCTGAGTACAAGGCCAAGTGGCATCCGGAGGTGAAGACTTGAACATCATCGCGCCCAACTTCCCCGCCATAATCCAAGCCCTGAGAAATCAGGGCTTTTCATATCTGGAGTTCAGGAGATCGCCGTTTAAGTGCAAGGGACGGTGGGTCTGTGAAATGGAGGTGCAGAAATGAGCCGAGAGTACTTCACCGCCGTGTTCAAGATCAGCGATCAGGCCAAGTTCATGGAGCTGGCGAAGCAGATCACCACGAGCATGGCTGAGCAATCAGACCTGAGCGGCGCGGTAGTCACTGGCGCCGGCTGGTGCGACGAGATGACAGCCGCAGACAACATGCGCGCTTGGCTCGACAACCGAGGCGAGGACACAGAATCCATCGAGCGAGGTGAAGCATGAAGCTCAAGACCATCGACCCAAGCTGGGTATGGGCACTTGCCCTGATGATTCTGTTCTTCAAGGCCCTCGACGTTGCGAACGGCTGGACTGCTGAGTCACCTGCCTACCCCATCACGCACGCCAGCACGGGGCGCCGGTAAGCCGGATAGCCGTGAGCCGGTTGGCGGTTAGTCCGGCGCCATCAACGCCGCCAGATGTGGTCTGGAGCGCACCTTTCGCCGGCTAGTACAGCGGTTTTCTCACGCCTGGATGACAAATCCGAGTGGCGCACGTTACGCGCCTTTCCCTTCTATCTGGAGAACGATATGACCGATTGCATGATCGAGATGCCCCGCTACCAAAGCCACAAGCAGGTTTGGGCACTGAAGCTTGAGCGAATAGACGTCGATGCGAATTTGCTTCACCCCGTCGACAAGGCTTACGCCCCAATAGCCATGCCGGCAGCGTGGATGGCAAAGCATCAACCGCAAGCTGGTGGCTACTTCGTCAGCTACAAGGACGGATACCAGTCGTACTCGCCAGCCGAGGCATTCGAAGAAGGAAACACACCGCTGGGCGATCGCAATGCCGATATTCACAGTCTGCTCACCTTCTACAACGTGGAAACCATGAGCCAGCTTGTGGCTGAGATGGATGGACACGTGAAGCAGCTGCAAGAGCGCCTTCGCCCATTCCTGAAAGAACCGCACCAGATCAACCGAGTGCGAGAAGGCTAAGAATCAACCCCTCCCTTCACTGGCTGCGCATGCGCGGCGAGGTATTACCACATGAGCAATCTTGCGGTCATCGAGCAAGATGTCTACGGGGCTCGCAGCTCCTTCGCGTCCGTGCTGACCGACTCGGCACTCAACTTCGAACGTGAAGCAGAGTTCGCCATCCAGACCTTCCAGAACAACGACTACGCCGCGAAGATCGCTTCCAGCAACCGTCAGTCGGTCGTCAACGCAGTGACCAACATCGCGGCAATCGGGATCAGCCTGAATCCGGCGAAGCGCCAGGCCTATCTAGTTCCGCGTGACGGGCGTATCTGCCTGGACATCAGCTACATGGGCCTGATGGATCTTGCTATGGCTACCGGCTCGATCCTGTGGGCGCAGGCAGAACTGGTCTACGCGCACGACTCCTTCTCCCTCAACGGCTTCGATAAGCCGCCCACCCACTCCTACAACCCATTCGCCAAGGAGCGCGGGGAGATCGTAGGTGTGTACGTGGTAGTGAAGACGGCAGACGGCGACTACCTGACCACCTGCATGAGCCGCGATGACATCGATGGGATCATGAACCGCTCCCAGTCGGTGAAGTCAGGCAAGTCTTCCCCCTGGAAGACCGACTACGGCGAGATGGCGAAGAAGACGGTCGTGAAGCGGGCCTACAAGTACTGGCCGAAGACAGACCGCCTGGACAAGGCAATCCATCACCTGAACACCGATTCAGGCGAAGGGCTGGCAAGTCTTGCGGCAAACGCGCAGGGCGGCGAGCTCGCCGAGAAGTGGATAGCCCAGGTAGTTAACGCCGAATCGCTCGATGCACTGCAAAGCGTGTGGCTCGCCGGTAAGGCCGAAATGCAGTCAGCCCGCGATGTGCAGTCATTCGCCAAGTTCAAAGAGGCCGTGAAGCAGCGTCAAAGCGCGCTTGCCGTGCAGCCTGAGCCTATTGAGGCGGAGGTGGAACATGATCCAGCAGACTGATGATTGGTTCGCCCAGAGGCTCGGCAAGGTAACGGCGAGCAAGGTGAAGGATGTAATGGCAAAGGGGCGCGGAGGCGCCCCTTCTGCTGTCCGCACCAACTACATGATGCAGCTTCTGTGTGAACGCCTGACCGGAGCGCGAGAGGAAGGCTACACAAACGCAGCCATGCAGCGCGGCAACGACTTGGAGCCTATCGCGCGCTCGGCATACGAGATGTACGAAGACTGCGAGGTACTGGAGGTAGGACTGATCCTGCATCCTAGCATCGAAGGCTTCGGTGCAAGTCCCGATGGGGTGATCTTGCTGGACGACGGCCGCCGCGGTCTGGAGATCAAATGCCCGAACACAGCCCAGCACATCGCTGTGATTCAGTCTGGCAAGCACGACACGCAGTACGAGTGGCAAATGCTCGCCCAGATGGCCTGCGCTGAACTGGAATCTGTCGACTTCGTGTCCTTCGACGACCGCCTGCCCGATGAACTGCAGTACGTCTGCTTCCGCTACCACAGGGACGATGCGCGCATCCGCGAGATGGAGGCTGAGGTTAAGGCGTTCCTGGACGAACTGGCAGCGCTTGAGGCTGACATGCGCGGGAGGATGGCCGCATGAGAACCATCATCACCGCCCAGCTATTCGGCAAGAAGCTGTCGATCCCCTTCTCCGAGATCACGCACTTCACCAGCGGCGACAAGTACGTCAGTGCGCATTATCCGGGCGGTGAACTGCTGCTGGATGAGGCCCTGAAGCGCATCGAAGACGAGTTCGGTGACTACCTGACGCGAACACATCGCAGCGCTCTCGTGAAGACTCACCTGATCGTCCACTTGGTGCGCCACATAGCATCGAAACGCGGCGAGGTTCAGTTGGAAGGCGTAGACGAGCTGATACCAGTCAGCGAGACATGCCTGCGCCGCATCACTGGCGTCATCGAATCACGTCGGCGTCTAGCCGCATGAATCCCTTGCACCACGTCACCTAGGGGCCGCAATGGCCCCTCTTTTTCGCCTGAGGTGTGCCATGGAAACAGACTTCCCCGAGATTGAAGAACCCTGCGAGGCGGACGCTTGGCAGGAGATCGTGCACTGCGAGCACAAGCTGAATCACGACGACATTGACCGGCTGATGGCTGAGTTTCTGGCCAGTGGCGGCGCAGTGCAGGAGATCGGATTCGGCCAGCGCACTGACCTGATCCCGGTCTTCAACGGCCAGTTCATCCACAAGAGTTCACCGCTCGAACGCATGCACGAAGTTGCACGTCGCCGCAGCGCTGAGTCCCGCATCGCGCTGGGTGACGCCGATCTGATCAAGCGGATGGACGCAGAGATCGAAACCTTCCCCACCCGCAAGCACATGATGCGCGCCCTGCACATCAGCAACGACCGAATCCTGCGGCTGATCTACACGCACTTCCGCGATGACACGCGGTTTGCGCTGATGCTGACCCGCAAGGACATCAATGCGCAGCGCCTCTGGGAGGAACGCCATGAACAGGCAGCAGCTTGAGTACCCAGAGAACACCGCCGAGTACCAGGACGGCATAGAGGCCAAGCAGCTTGGCCTGACCGAGCGCGCTTGCCCTTGGGGACTCCACGAACTCGACCGCCGCTGCCGTTGGCTGGCCGGCTACCACGACACCGTCCTTGATCGGAGGGAAGCAGCATGAAAGGCCTCGACAAGTCAGACAAGCAACGCAAGATCGAGTCGATCACCAACCAGTCTTTCGACGACATCTTCGAATCCGCACGACGCCAAGCCGAGGCAGACGCCCTGCTCCGCAGCTGCAAACACATGACCGGCCAGCTCAGCACCATCGGCGGCCAGCAACTCAGCGAAGACATCTGCGAGTACTTCAGGAAGTACGGCGCGCAGCAGGAGAAGGCAGCATGACCGAGAAGAAGATTCCTGAGTGGCTGAGCCTGTCTGCCGATGTGGCTGTGGTGAAGCTTTCGAAGCCAGTGACCTGCAACGGCGTCGAGGTCGACGATCTCAGTCTGCGCGCTCCAACCGTGCGCGACATTCGCATGGCCAGCAAGTTGGCTTACGACGACGAAGAGCGCGAGCTGAATCTGTTCGCCGCACTGATCCGCATCGGTCGTGACGAACTTGAAGACCTGAAGCTCAGCGATTACCAGCGACTCCAGCACGCCTACTTCATGCTGGTTCGGGAGGATTCGGAATGAATCGAGAACACGAACTGAGCGCCGAACTCGACAACTACATCGCAGGGCTTCGGATCGAGAACATCAACCTGAAGCTGGCGGCGAAGAAGGCACAGGAGCTAATTTCTGATGCCGTTGATTGGATTCCCGTTGGCACTGTCATGCGCTCAAACGTAGAGGCCTTCCTCGCCTCGCAGCAGGGGGAGCAGTGCCAGCAATGCAGCGGCTCCGGAACGGTTTCTGACAGCGACGGCTGCGGAGTCTGGTACATCGGCTGCCCAAGCTGCCCACCGGAGCACCCCGAGCAGGCAGAGGGCGCGCAGGGGGAGCTGGCAGTCCTGGCATGGCTTGAGTCGAAGCTGAACGACATGCCGGCATGGTTCGGCGGCGAGGATCACACCAGAACCAGCGGCTGGATGCGCGACCAGTTCATCCTGCTGATTCAGGAAGCCCGCGCCGCCCTGGCGCAACCCTCCCCGGCTTGCTCCACCTGCAACGATACCGGCATGGTCGATGATGGCGAGATAACCCATTCCGAAGGCGGCATTCCCTACGAAAACGGGCCGGTGAAGTGCGTGAAGGATTGCCCGACCTGCAAAGCGCAACCCTCCCCGGCGCCGGAGCTGGTCAACGCCCTGCGGCAGTATCAGCACAACGACTGTTCCGGCGTTGTGTTCGGCTACGACAAAGCCGAGACCGAGCGTATCGTCGCGGCGCTGCGCGTGGAAAATTCCAATTTGCAGGTTCGGCTTACTGGAATGACATTCGACCGTAACTGCCGGCGTGAAGAACGCGACGCCGCCCAGGCCAGGGTCGCGGAGCTGGAGAAGCTGAGCCGCGCGCACGATCCGCTGCGAATCGGGCTTTCCGCAATGCTCGGTTCGTTCAAGGTAGCGGCCAACGCTGAGCAGGAAGGAACGCTGCGCATGGCTCAACAGTTGTTCGACGCCACCGCTGACGCTCGCTACGGCGACTTCAAGAACAAGGCCGTCGTTGACCGGCTGATTGCTGGGCTCGCCTCCCCGGTCTCCCAGGCTGGGCAGGTGCCGGAGGGCTGGAAGCTGGTTCCGACTAAACCAACCATTGAAATGGTAGAGGCTGGTTATGAAGAATCGTTCGGTAAGCCGGACCGCAGCGAGCACGCCCGCGTCATAGAGCAGTACGATGCCATGCTCGCCGCCGCGCCGGCGCAGGGAGGGGCTGATCCCGAAGAGGATTGGCACCGCGATATGCAACTGAACGACGATCGAGATCGCGCGGATTACTTGGACAGTTTGGAGGACGGCGGTGATGAGTGACGTAAAGCGCTGGGAGCCTGAGAACACCATCGTCGGCTACAACATGCGGCCAGACCCTGAAGGTTCGTTCGTGCTGCATGAGCACTACGCCAAGCTCGAAGCCGAGGCCCAGGCGCTCAGGGAGGAAGTCGCAGCTGCGCACGGCCGCGCTGACACACTTGAGCATCGCATGATGGGGATGATGACCCGGCACTTTGCTGAGGCTTGGCGGAAGCGTGACACGACGAAGGAACTCGACGGCTACCTTTCTGCTGGAATCGCAGAGCTTGAGCGCGACCGTGATGCGGCGCTGGAGGAAGTCGCAACCCTGCGCGCAAGGGTGGTGGTTGATGAGCATGCCGAGTTCGAACGCTTGTTCAGCATCTACAAGATGAAGCGCCATCACCACGGCGTAGGCGGTTATACAGACTTCATGACTCACTGCGTATTCGAAGCGTTCCAGGCTGGAGTGCGCATCAACGGCAAGGCGGTGAGCGAGGGGCTGTTGCGCAGTGCGGTCGAGTCAATCCTGCGCCTAGCGGAGAAATCGGAACCCGTGCTCAGCCTGAAAGGGATGCGAGAGACAGGTAACGTCGACGTGAAGCTAGCAGACGAGCTGAGCACCCTCCTCCACCCCTAACCAGCCACCCCAGCACCAACCTCTAACCCGCTTAGCTGCTGGGTTTCTCTTCATAAAAGTGGCGATTCAGCATCAGCATACCCGCCACCTATTTCCCCTTAACCGCACACCCGTATGGGAGGCATTCGCATGTCTGGAATTCGAGAAGCGTTTGAAGCGTGGGCTTCCAGTCATTTCGTTGACGTAGGAAGCGGCAATCCGCTCAAGAAAGGACCTAATGGTCACTATGGCTTCTATGTCGTAGCAACGGCATGGAAAGCCTGGCAAGCCAGCCGCGCGGCTCTGAAGGTGGAGCTGCCGGCAGAGGTATATCCGCATGAGGTTGATCACAAGACCGACCTTCCACTCTACCAAGCCGGAGCGGTAGCAGACGTCCTCCAGCAAGCCGGAATAGAGGTGAAGTAGCCATGACCGACAATCCTATCGACGCCAAGGTGCTTAAGCACCTGCGCAAGATTCAAGGATCTACCGCCTGGGCAATGCGTCACGCCATTGGTGAGGACAGGCCGACGATCAGCAAAGCCCTTAATCGGCTCAAGCGCAAAGGGCTGGTTGAGTGCAACGGAACTCCCTACTGGGTCGCAACAGGACTGCGAGGTACGCACGCATGACCGACCTAACCAAGCTGAAGGAGCTGGCGGAGCGGGCTACGCCGGGGCCGTGGACGACTGACGCAGCCCAAAGTGTCATTGCGGACAGCGATCAACTCAACAGCGGCTGGGTGATCTGCGAATGCTTCGGCTCTGACGAGAAGGCGAATCGTAACTTCATCAAGGCAGCCAACCCCGCAGCAGTTCTGGAGCTGATTGCCGAGGTGGAGCTGCTGCGCGGTCATGTCACCGATCTTGAGGAGGCGCGGGATACCAGAGTGTCTGAACGGCTTGCTCTGATCGACGGATTGAGCAAGGACGCCGAGCGGTACCAAGCGATTCGGTGCACAGCCTACGTCTCCGGCAAAGGCTGGCAGTTCATGTGCTATTTCAAGCCAATAAACCCATACGCCTATAACCTTCGCGGCGATAGGAAGTATCCAGATATCGACGCTGCAATCGACGCAGCCCTGGAAGGAGGCGGGAGATGAGCGAGCACGAACCCTGCATTGGCCACTCAGATGACTGGTATACGCCGCCGGACATGCTGCAGGCGATTGGCGAGCGCTTTGATCTCGACCCCTGCAGTCCAGGCGCATCGCACTGGGTTCCGGCTGACCGCGTGTTCACCATCAGCGATGACGGCCTGGCACAGCCTTGGGATGGGTTCGTATTCATGAACCCACCATTCGGCGGAAGGAATGGGCACGTGCCGTGGCTGGAGAAGTTCCTGGACCACGGCAACGGCATTGCCATCGTCCGCGCCTACACCAGCGCCGCCTGGTTCCATGAACATGCCGTAAAGGCTGACGCGATGCTCTTCCCGCGCGGCAAGACGAAGTTCATCAGGCCTGATGGAAGTATCGGCGGGTCGCCTGGGCACGGCGTCGTGCTTCTGGCCCGCGGTGAACGCGCGAAAGCTGCACTACAGCGATCTGGACTTGGCCTGTACGTCGACCTTAGTCACGCAGCCTAACCCTACCCCACTCACACCTCCGCACTGCGGATAGATGAGGTATTGCCATGAGCGCAGCAGAGAACCTCATTGATGAGGTCGATAAAGTCACCGAGAAAAGGATGGCCGAGCTGATCGGAACCACTGCCAAAGCGCTGCAGAGAAAGCGCGAGCGCAAGATCATCCCGGCATGGGTTTGGGCGAAGATAGACGGCCGAATCATCTACAGCAAAAGGAGGTATGACGAGTGGCTAGAAAGCCTCTGGACCTGCCGACCGGCGTCGAAGTCATCGGCCAATCAGTCAGAATTCGCTTCCAATGGGGAAAGCGCCGACGTTGCGAAACGCTTGCCTACCCACCGACCCAGAAAGGAATCGCAGCGGCAGCAGCTCTACGTACTCAGGTAGTTCAGTACGCCAAGATGGGTGTATTGACACACGAGAAGTATCTTGAGTTCTTCCCTTCATCCCGTGCGCACCTTCCTTCCACCGCCCGCCAAACCTTCTTTGAATACGCCCAGGAATGGCTCGACTCGCTAGAAGTTGTCGACGCCACTCGCAAAGGCTATCGAATCTCCCTCCAGCGCTACTGGATTCCACACCTGGCACAACTGCCAATGGACCAGATCCCAGCGACCATGATTCGACGCATCGTCGCTACGACGAAATGGCCATCGCCGAGCCGCAGAAAGAATGTCGTCCGCGTAGTGACATGCCTGTTCAAGCAGGCCATGAAGGAAGAGGTCGTGCAACGCGACCCGACAATATCCGTCCCTGTGGCAAAGGTTCCAAAGCGTGAGTTGGATCCATTCACGCAGGAAGAAGCAGACCTGATCATCGCCAAGCTCTATGAGGTGGCTACAGGTCTGCAGCAAATCTACGCCTGCCTGTTCGAGTTCCTGTTCTACACAGGTATGCGCCCGGGCGAGGCGATGGCGCTTCGCTGGGACGAGGTAGATACACGCGCCAGGAGGGCCAAGGTCTGCCGAATCCAACTCCGCGGCAAGATCCATGAACGAACCAAGACGAAGACCGTTCGGGAAGTTTTGTTGAACGATCGCGCGCTGCATGCCCTCGAACAAGCTAGGCCGCTGACTGCGGCGAGATCGGATTACGTGTTTGCTCCCAGCCTGAAGGCAGAACGCTCCGACCTGTACATCAAGTCGGAGACCGGCCCGAAACGCTACTGGCGCGACGCCTTGCGGAAGCTCGGCATGCGTCAGCGCAGGACGTATGACACTCGCCACACCTACGCGACGATGTGCCTGATGGCCGGGATGAATCCGGCTTTCATCGCCTCGCAGCTCGGCCACAGCGTGCCAGTTCTGCTTTCGACTTACGCCAAGTGGCTCAACTCGACGTCCGACTGGAGCGAGATGGAAAAGCTGAAAACTGGTACGAATTTGGTACGGAGGAAAGCTAAGGAGGACTGAGGCCCTGATTTTACTGGGCCCACAGTACTATGTGCGGAATTGCAGGAGAACTACGTTTCGATAACCAGGCTGCGGACCTTGCCGCAGTCGAACGCATCACTCATCACCTCGCACCGCGAGGACCCGATGCCTGGGGTTTCCATAGCGAAGGTCCCCTGGCCCTGGGCCATCGGCGGCTGAAGATCATGGACCTGGCCGAAGCATCCGGTCAGCCGATGATTGACACCTCGCTGGGCCTGTCGCTGGTGTTCAACGGGGCAATCTACAACTACCCCGAACTGCGCGGCGAGCTGGAAGCCCTTGGGTACCGCTTCTTTTCCGGAGGCGACACCGAAGTACTCCTGAAGGGATACCACGCCTGGGGTGAACAACTATTGCCCCGCCTCAATGGCATGTTCGCTTTCGCCATCTGGGAACGCGACAAACGGCGCCTGTTCATCGCCCGCGACCGCCTCGGCATCAAGCCGCTGTACCTGTCGCAGACCGGCAAGCGCCTGCGCTTCGCTTCCAGCCTGCCAGCGCTGTTGAAGGGCGGCGACATCGACCCGGCGCTGGACCCGGTGGCGCTCAACCACTACCTCAACTTCCACGCCGTGGTTCCCGCGCCACGCACTCTGCTGGCCGAAGTGCAGAAGCTGCCGCCGGCCACCTGGATGACCATCGACGCCGACGGCCATACCGAGCGCCAGCGCTGGTGGACCCTGGACTACGGCCCGCTGCCCGATGAGCGCGAGCTGACCCTGGACGACTGGGAAGACCGCCTGCTGAGCAGCCTGCGCGATGCCGTGAGCGTGCGCCAGCGCGCTGCTCGCGAAGTCGGCGTGCTGCTCTCCGGCGGCGTCGATTCCAGCCTGCTGGTCGGCCTGCTCCACGAGGCCGGCGTCGAGGACCTGCTGACCTTCTCCATCGGCTTCGAGGATGCCGGCGGCGAGCGCGGCGACGAATTCCAGTACTCGGACCTGATCGCGAAACGCTATGGCACCCGCCACCACCAACTGCGCATCGACGAGAACGAAGTTATCTCGCAACTGCCGGCGGCCTTCCGCGCCATGAGCGAGCCGATGGTCAGCCACGATTGCATCGCCTTCTACCTGCTCTCCCGGGAAGTCTCCAAGCACTGCAAGGTGGTGCAGAGCGGCCAGGGCGCCGACGAGCTGTTCGCCGGCTACCACTGGTACCCGAAAGTGGCCGGCGCGAAGGACCCGCTGCAGGCCTACCGCGCGGCCTTCTTCGATCGCAGCCACGGCGAGTACCTGGACACCGTACGCGAGGCGATGCGGGTCGAGGACGTGGCCAGCGAATTCGTCCGCGACCACTTCGCCCAGCCCGGCGCGGAAGACCCGGTGGACAAGGCATTGCGCCTGGACAGCACCATCATGCTGGTGGACGACCCGGTCAAGCGCGTCGACAACATGACCATGGCCTGGGGCCTGGAAGCCCGCGTGCCGTTCCTCGACTACCGCGTCGCGGAACTGTCGGCGCGCATCCCGTCGCGCTTCAAGCTCGGCGACGGCGGCAAGCAGGTGCTCAAGGCTGCCGCGCGCAAGGTCATCCCCAGCGAGGTGATCGACCGGCCCAAGGGTTACTTCCCGGTGCCCGGCCTCAAGCACCTGCAAGGCAATACCCGCGCCTGGGTCAGTGAATTGCTGCTGGACCCGAGCCAGGACCGTGGACTGTTCGAGACGGCGATGTTCGACCGCCTGCTCAGCGACCCGGCGAGCGACCTCACTCCGCTGCGCGGTTCCAAGTTGTGGCAGTTGGCGGCCCTCAATCTCTGGCTGACGGAACAGGGCCTCTAGAGCCCGGCGGCGCCGTGCGTGGCGCCGCCTTTCCCACAGCCCAGGACAGATGCTTATCAGGGAGCGCAAGATGAAACCCCATTCCAACCTGCCCCATCCCCACAACCAGAGGCTGCTGCGCGGCCAGACGCCGACCTACGAAAGGCTGCAGGCGCGCTTCGCCGGCGACCACGCGGAAAGCCACGGCCCGCTGATCCTCCAATGCGGCTGGGGCCGCCTGCTGATCGGCCATACCTTCTCCAGCCCGGACAAGCTGGCCGCCGAGTTGCTCAACGAACAACCCGGCGAGCGCGACATTGCCCTCTACGTCGCCGCGCCACAACAGGTGCTGTCCCACGCCCCGCAGCAACTCTTCCTCGACCCCTCGGACGCGCTGCGCCTGTGGTTCACCGACTACCGCCCGGCGCGCCGACCCTTCCGCGGCTTCCGCATCCGCCGCGTGCACAGCGACGACGACTGGACGGCGATCAACCGCCTCTACCTGTCGCGCGGCATGCTGCCGGTCGACCCCTCCAACGTCACGCCGCGCCACCAGGGCGGCCCGGCCTACTGGCTGGCAGAAGACGCCGAGACCGGCACGGTGATCGGCACCGTCATGGGCATCAACCACGCCAAGGCCTTCCGCGACCCGGAAGGCGGCTCCAGCCTCTGGTGCCTGGCGGTGGACCCGCAGTCCAGCCGGCCCGGCGTCGGCGAAGCGCTGGTACGCCACCTGATCGAGCACTTCATGAGCCGCGGCCTGGCCTATCTGGACCTGTCGGTGCTGCACGGCAACCAGCAGGCCAAGTCGCTGTACCGCAAACTGCGCTTCCGCGAGCTGCCGACCTTCGCAGTGAAGTGCAAGAACGGCATCAACCAGTCGCTGTTCCTTGGCCCCGGCCCGGAAAAGGGACTCAATCCCTACGCGAAGATCATCGTCGACGAGGCCCATCGACGCGGCATCGAAGTGCAGGTACAGGACGCCGACGCCGGCCTCTTCACCCTCACCCAGGGTGGCCGGCGCATCCGCTGCCGCGAGTCGCTGTGCGACCTCACCAGCGCCGTCAGCATGAGCCTGTGCCAGGACAAGACCCTCACCCACCGCGCCCTCGACCGCGCCGGCCTGCGCCAGCCGCAGCAACGCCTGGCCACTAGCGCCGAAGACAACGCCGCATTCCTCGAAGAACACGGCGCACTGGTGGTCAAGCCGGTGGACGGCGAACAGGGCCAGGGTGTCGCCGTGGACCTGCGCACGGCCGAGGAAGTGGAGAGCGCCATCGCCCACGCGAAGCAGTTCGATACCCGCGTCATCCTCGAGAGCTACCACCCCGGCAATGACCTGCGCATCGTGGTGATCGGCTACGAGGTGGTGGCCGCCGCCATTCGCCGCCCCGCCGAGGTGATCGGCGATGGTCGGCACAGCATCCGTAAGCTGATCGAGGCGCAGAGCCGCCGGCGCCAGGCCGCGACCGGTGGCGAAAGCCGCATCCCGCTGGACGGCGAGACCGAGCGCACCCTGGCCGCCGCCGGCTTCAGCTACGACGACGTGCTGCCCAGCGGCCAGCGCCTGGCCGTACGCCGAACGGCCAACCTGCACACCGGCGGCACCCTGGAAGACGTCACCGAGCGCCTGCACCCGGCCCTGGCCGACGCCGCCATCCGCGCGGCGCGAGCGCTGGAAATCCCGGTCACCGGCCTCGATCTGCTGGTCACCGAGGCCGACCAGGCGGACTACGTGATCATCGAAGCCAACGAGCGCCCCGGCCTGGCCAACCACGAGCCGCAGCCGACCGCCGAGCGCTTCGTCGACCTGCTCTTCCCGCTGAGCCGCGAACTCCTGCATCGCGACAACCGTGATCAGCCTCACGCCAACGAAGAGGCCCCGGCATGACCCAACTGCCACAACCCGACCTCAACTACCTGCAGCGCGTGCTGCTGGAAATGCTCGCCATCCCCAGCCCCACCGGTTTCACCGACACCATCGTGCGCTACGTCGCCGAACGGCTGGAGGAGATCGGCGTGCCCTTCGAGATGACTCGACGCGGGACCATCCGCGCCACCCTGCTGGGGCGACGCAAGAGCCCGGACCGCGCCGTCTCGGCGCACCTGGACACCATTGGCGCCATCGTCCGCGAGATCAAGCCCAACGGCCGCCTGGCCCTGGCGCCGGTGGGCTGCTGGTCGAGCCGCTTCGCCGAAGGCAGCCGCGTAACGGTGTTCTGTGAGAACGGCGTATTCCGCGGCAGCGTGCTGCCGCTGATGGCCTCCGGGCATGCCTTCAACACCGCGGTGGATACGCTGCCGATCAGCTGGGATCACGTCGAGTTGCGCCTGGACACCTACACCGCCAGCCGTGCCGACAGCGAATCCATCGGCGTGGCCATCGGCGATTTCGTCGCCTTCGACCCGCTGCCCGAGTTCACCGAGAGCGGCCACATCAGCGCCCGCCACCTCGACGACAAGGCCGGCGTGGCCGCGCTGCTGGCCTCGCTCAAAGCCATCGTCGAGGCCGGCCAGGTACCGCCGATCGACTGCCACCCGCTGTTCACCATCACCGAGGAAATCGGCTCCGGTGCGGCCGGCGCGCTGCCCTGGGATGTGAGCGAGTTCGTCGGTATCGATATCGCGCCGGTGGCCGAGGGGCAGAACTCCAGCGAACATGCGGTCAGCGTGGCGCTGCAGGACTCCGGCGGGCCTTACGATTTCCACCTGTCCCGGCACCTGCTGCGGCTGGGCGAGCGCCACGAGATCGCCGTGCGCCGGGACCTGTTCCGCTACTACCACAGCGATGCGCAATCGGCGATCACCGCCGGCCACGATATCCGCACCGCGCTGCTGGCCTTTGGCTGTGACGCCACCCACGGATATGAACGTACCCATATCGACAGCCTGGCCGCGCTGTCGAAACTGCTCACCGCCTACATGCTCAGCCCGCCGGTGTTCGACAGCGACGCGGAACCCAGCGAAGGCACGCTGGAGCGCTTCAGCAAGCAGCTGGAGCATCCGGTACACATGGAAAGCACCACCCATGTGCCGCCGGTGGACGACCTGATCGACAGTGGCGATGGAGCTGACAAAGGCAAGGACTCGGACAGGAACAAGAAGTGAAGCTGCACTCAGCTCAGCGCGGGACTACAATCCCGCGCTGCGATTCCGAGTACCCCGCCATGCTGATTCCGTACGACCTGATCGAAGCCGACACCCTCAACAACCTGCTGGAAGACTTCGTCACCCGCGAAGGCACCGACAACGGCGACGACACGCCGCTGGACGTGCGCGTGGAGCGCGCGCGCCATGCGCTCAAGCGCGGCGCGGCAGTGATCGTCTTCGACCCGGAAAGCCAGCAGTGCCAGCTGATGCTGAAAAGCGAAGTGCCGAGGGAGTGGCTGGAGGACTGACACGCGCGTTCTGAAACGCCCCAGCGCATTGCGCCTCCTGAACACCACGTAGGATGGCGTGGAGCGCAGCGATACCCATCGATTGCGCGCCCTCACAGCATGGGTATCGCAAGCTCCACCCATCCTACGATGAAGCTCAGTGGTGAGATGGGCTGCTCAGGGGGCGAGCTTGGGCCCGAGCAACACTACGCTGGCGCCGATCACGCAGAGCGCCACGCCCACCCAGTCGCTCCACAGCGGGCGACTCTTTTCCACGAAAGCCAGCCAGAACAGCGAAGCGGCGACGTAAATGCCGCCGTACGCGGCATACGCACGCCCGGCGTAGTTTGCCTCGACACGGGTGAGCAGCAGGGCGAACACCGTCAGGCTGAGCAAACCGGGAATTATCCACAGGGCGCTCTTGTCCAGGCGCAGCCAGAGGTAGAAGGCATAGCAGCCAGCGATCTCGCAGAACGCGGCGAGGACGAACCAGAGGTAATTGATCATGGATTCTTTCCGTAACGGGAGGCGCGCAATCAGCCGCGCAGGCCGCCTTCGCGTTCCCAGGCGCAACGCACTTTCAGTTCACCTTCGCGCGGGCTGTGGAAGCCGTTCTCGGACTCCCAGCGGAAGGTATGGCTGCCGTTGACTTCGGTTTCCAGGTGCACCACCGCACTGGCCCAGTAAAGCCGGCGCAGCAGCGCTTCGAACTGTTCGACCCAGAGTTTCCACTCGTACTCGATGGTCTGGTAGCTGGCGCCGAAATGGATCACCTGGGACTGGTACAGGCCCGCGCCTTCGGTCTCGCAGCGGCTGAACATCTCGCGGCCGAGGAACGGCCAGGCCTCGCCCATGGGCAGGCTGTCGAGCACCTTGCGGTTGGCGGCGCGGCGCAGGCGGCGCTCCATCGAGTCGCCGGGCCAGTCGCGGATGCAGCCATAGACGATGGATTCACAGTGCAAGCGGGTTCTTCCTTCAATGACACCGGAGCCTTCTAACACAGGCCCGACGATGCGCAAAGCACGAATCCCAAGAGCTGGGCGGTAGCCCGAAAAAGCAAAAGCCCCGCGAAATGAGCGGGGCTTTCACCGGGGTCCAACGTACATCAGCCAGGCAGGCCGGTGACTAAAACTAAACCTTTGCACCGGCCTGGGCAAGCCCTGTCTTTCATTGCACCGAAAGGGGGCAAATTCCTTCTTCAGAACCTGCTTTACGATCTAGCGAGCTAGAGCAGAACAAGGCGAGGGCGGCTGAGAAAGCGGAGTGGACACGCAGTCCATGAGCAGTTCTCAGCTGCACTCAACGCAGTTCTGCCGACGCGCAGCAGATCGTAATCAGGTTCTCAGCTGAGGCTGCGGCGCTTGGCCTGCATCTTCTCCGCCATCTTCGCCATCTCGTCGTAGATCGCCTGCGGGTTCTGCTGCTTGATCTGCCACGCCATGCGGCCCTGCTCGTGGGGCAGGATCATGAAGACATCGCGACCCACTTCCTGGTGGATGTAGTCGGCAATGTCGGCGGCGCTGATCGGCGAGCTTTCCAGCAGCTTGCCGACCTGGGTCTTCATCTCCGGGCTCGGGCCGCGGAAGGAGTCCAGCAGGTTGGTCTGGAAGAACGACGGGCAGACCACGTGGACCTTCACGTCCACCAGGCTGAGGTCGGCCAGCAGGCTTTCCGACAGCGCCACCACGCCGGCCTTGGCCACGTTGTAGTTGCTCATCGCCGGGCCCTGCATCAGCGCGGCCATGGAGGCGATGTTGATGATGCGGCCCTTGCTCTTTTCCAGCAGCGGCAGGAAGGCCTTGCAGCCCTTGACCACACCCATCAGGTTGATCGAGATCTGCCAGTCCCAGTCCTCCAGCGACAGTTCGCTGAAGAAGCCGCCGGAAGCGACGCCGGCATTGTTGACGATAATGTCGATGCCGCCGAACTTCTCTTCGCAGTTCTGCGCCAGCTGGGTCAGCTGGCTGTAGTCGCGCACGTCGCAACGCTGGGTGAAGCCATCGCCGCCGGCTTCACGCACCAGCTTGAGAGTTTCCTGCAGGCCTGCTTCGTTGACGTCGGCCAGCGCCAGCTTCCAGCCCTCGCGGGCCCAGCGCAGGGCGATTTCGCGTCCGAGGCCGGAACCGGCGCCGGTGATCATGATGCGATTTTGCATAAGGGAGGTCTGCCTTTTCTTGTCTTGTTCGGGACGGGTGGTCGACGAGGATTTGTCGACGACTGTGGCCCGAAGTGTAACCAAGGCTTTCGACCATCAGCGGTGAAATCAGGGCGCTGAATGCCCCTGGCAAACCGCCGGCGCACTAGCGCTTCACGGGTTGCAGGGTCAGGCCTGGACGAGCACGCAGAGCTTGCCCAGCACCAGGGCGATGCCGGCGGAGACGAGCAGGTGGGCAGCACAGTTGATGCGCTCGCGCTTGAACTGGGCAAAGCCCCGGATGCGGTAGCGGAGGATGAAGATGCCCAGCGCCACGGGAAGGGCCGGGCCGAGGAAGGCGAACTGCCAATAGCGATCGGGGTTGACCACCGGGTCCAGGGTCATGGCTTCGGCCAGCGGCGGCAGGCCCAGCCCGCACTGGACGAGCAACCACACCACGCCCAGCACAACCAGTACAACGCCCAGCATCCCTACGACTCCCTGATGGCAAAGGCCCAGTATGTTAGTACAGGCCACCCCAACGGGCTGTGCGACGAATCACCCTGTGGCGTACCAGCGCGGTGACGTTTGCAACGAGAACATCCAATCCAAATGGAGCGAGGATCGAATCATCGCGGACGGAGTCCGCTCCTATGCGGCGATGAGGCCCGTGGTCGACGTAGGAGCGGATTCATCCGCGATGCTCTTGCCAGTGCCCAGTCAGATACGTCCGAGCAACAACAGCACCAGCAGGACGACCAGCACGACACCGATGACGCCCGAGGGGCCGTAACCCCAGTTGCGCGAGTGGGGGAAGACCGGCAAGCCACCGATCAGCATCAAGATCAGGATGATCAACAGAATAGTCCCGAGTCCCATATCGTCTCTCCTCTTTCAGTCGACGAGGGGCGATGGCTCGCGGGATGCGATTGGCCAGCGCTTATGAGTTCCGACCGGGTAGCTGCGCGGAAGATTCAAAGAATCTGCGCGCCGCCGGGATCAGCTCAGATCGCGGGGTAGTGAGCCCTTGCGCAGGCGCAGGAACATCAGCGCGGCAGTGCGCGCATCGCCGATGGCGGTGTGGCGGCCTTCGATGGGGATTTCCAGGTTGCGTGCCAGGGTATCGAATCGCAGGTCCAGGTGCAGGTCGGGGAAGCGCCGGCTCATCTTGCGGTGGTAGATCTCGGAGACCTCGACGCGGGGATTGTCCAGCCGCGCGTCGAGTTGCTCGCGCAGATGGCAGCGCAGCACGGCGACGTCGAAGGACAGGTAGTAACCCAGCAGCGGGCGGTCGCCGATGAACACCTGTACCCGCTTCAGCGCCTCCGCCAGCGGCAGCTGGCCTTCGAGGTCGGCGCGGCGCAGCTTGTGGATGCGGATCGACTCGCCGTCCAGCGATGGCGGCGGCTCAACCAGCAGTTCCAGGCGCTCGCCGAGGATCAGCTTGCCGCGGCGGATCACCACGGCGCCAATGCTGAGGATGTCGGCCTTGCGCGGATCGAGGCTGGTGGTTTCCAGGTCCAGCGACACCAGTTCCTCCGCCTCGGCCGGATCATGCCGCCACCAGTAGAGGCGGCGGCGCCAGGCGGACCAATGCGGATCGGGGGCGGCGACGCAGGCGTTCATCGGGTCTCCAGGTGGAATTGGCGGGTCAGGCTCTGCTTGAACTTCTTCACCGTGTGCAGCCCGAAGCGCAGCAGGTCACGCTCGTGGCGGCTCAGGCGGGAAACATCGAGCCCCTGCTCGCGACCGTCACGCTGGCCGTCCAATTGCTGGCGCAGGCGCAGCTGAAGGAACAGCTCGAAGGACTCGACCAGGTTGTCCACCAGCGACTCGTCCAGCACGCCGAGCGCCTTCAGCGCAGCCAGCCGGCCCAGCGTGCCGCGCTCCTCCAGGCCTTCGCGCACGGCCAGCACGCGGGCGCCGTGGACGATGGGAAAGATGCCGCCGCGCTTCACGTCGAGTTGCGCGTCCTGAGTCTTGAGTTGGCCGAGAAAGGTCAGCGGCGTATCGAATTGCAGCGCCGGCAAGGCGAGGTCGCTCATCCAGCGGCCGCTGTCGCCAGTCAGTTCACAAAGGCTTTCGCGCAGGCCGTCGAACAGTCGCCGGTTGCCCGCCACCGGCCAGGCATCGGCAAGAATCGACAGGCGCATCAGTTGCTCCTGGCGCCCCTGCAACGGCAACTCGCGCAATTCGCGCTGCCATTCCGACAAGGGCTTGCACCACTCCGGCCGGCTGGCCATCACGCCGCCGGGGCATGGCGGATAGCCGAACTCCAGCAGCGCGGTGGAAAAGCGCTGCATCAATAGCAGGCCCTGCTCCACCGGCAGACCGTCGTCGAGAATCAGAGCGTTGTCCTGGTCGGTCTTCAGCAACTGTTCCGCGCGCCCTTCGCTGCCCATCACCAGCAGGCAGCAACGGCCACGCAGCACTGGCGGCACCTGCAACTCGAACAGGCGCTCGAGTAACTGTTCGTTGAGGGCGCTGACCAGCTGCATGATGAAGCGCAGGCGAATGCCGTTGCCGGCCAGGGTGGCGATCAGCGTGTGCAGGGTTTCCGCTGCCGCACGTAATTCGGCCTCGCTTTCGGCGCGGGCGATGCGCAGCGCCAGCACGTGGGAATGGGTAGAGAACAGGCTGAGCACCTGGGTCAGGTGCAGCAGGCCGACCACCCTGCCCGCCTCGCACACGGCCACGCGCTCGATGCGCTGGCGGGTCATGAGGATCATCGCGTCGAAGAGAAAGTCACCCAGCTCGACATGGCTCAGCGGGCGGTGCGCCAGCGGGCCGATGGGTTGCGCCTCGCTGAAGCCATCGCGGAAGTGGGCGGTCATCAGGTCGGTGCGGGTGACGATGCCCAGGGCACCGTCCTCGCGTACCAGCAGAGCGTCGGCACCGCGGCTCAGCTGCAGCCGCGCCGCATCGCCCAGCGGCAACGTGGGCTCGACTTCGATGGCCGGCAACAGGTGTTCGGATGCGATGCGGGTGAGGATGAATTCGGCCAGGTTCTGCCCGTCGCGACGCTCCAGCTGGCGTTTGCTGGCCAGGTCCGCGCGGAAGAATCGCGCGAACTCGGGATTGTCCGCGCAGAGCTGATGGAAAACCGCGGCAGGCAGTTCGTAGACGATGCTTTCTTCCACTGCCTGGTAACGGTGCTTGCTGCTGCCGGAGAGCAATCCGCGGACGTCGAACAGGTCTTCGGCGCCGTATTGCGCGAACAGCCTGCCGTCCTCGCCGCGCTCCTCGATCACGCCCTTCATCAGCACGAACAGGCACGGCACCGGCGCACCGGCTTCGAGCAGCACTTCGTCGACGGTGTAGTAACCCACGCTCAGCGCGTCGCGCAGTTGCTCGCGCTCCAGCGGGCGAAGCTGGTCGAAGGGCGGCGAGGCGAAGTTGAAATCGTCGGACATCCGTTATCCATCCCTGTCAAAAAGCGGGGCCGGAGGTGTTTCCACCTCCGGCCCCGGCAGGTTAGCTCACGCGATCAGTGGGCAACGGCGCCAGTGGCACCTACGCCAGTCTGCGAGCGGATGAATTGCGGGAAGAAGCGTGCACGCTCCTCGTCGGCAGCGGCGGACTTGTCGGTGATGGAGAAGAACCAGATGCCGATGAAGGCCACGGCCATGGAGAACAGCGCCGGGTACTCGTACGGGTAGATGGCTTTCTCGTGGCCGAGGATCTGTACCCAGATGGTTGGGCCGAGGATCATCAAAGTCACCGCGGTGATCAGGCCGAGCCAGCCGCCGATCTTCGCGCCGCGGGTGGTCAGCTTCTTCCAGTACATCGAGAGCAGCAGTACCGGGAAGTTGCAGCTGGCAGCGATGGAGAAGGCCAGGCCTACCATGAAGGCGATGTTCTGCTTCTCGAACAGGATGCCGAGGACGATGGCCACCACGCCGAGGCAGACGGTGGTGATCTTCGACACGCGCAGCTCGTCCTTCTCGTTGGCCTTGCCGCCCTTCAGCACGCTGGCGTACAGGTCGTGGGACACGGCCGAGGCACCGGCCAGGGTCAGGCCGGCGACCACCGCAAGGATGGTGGCGAAGGCTACGGCGGAGATGAAGCCGAGGAACAGGCTGCCGCCCACGGCATCGGCCAGGTGCACGGCGGCCATGTTGTTGCCGCCCAGCAGCGCGCCGGTGGCGTCCTTGAAGTCAGGATTGGTGCTGACCAGCAGGATCGCGCCGAAGCCGATGATGAAGGTCAGGATGTAGAAGTAGCCGATGAAACCGGTGGCGAAGAACACCGACTTGCGGGCTTCCTTGGCGTCACTGACGGTGAAGAAGCGCATCAGGATATGCGGCAGGCCGGCGGTGCCGAACATCAGCGCGAAGCCCAGGGAGAACGCGGAGATCGGGTCCTTCACCAGGCCGCCGGGGCTCATGATGCCCTCGCCTTTGGGGTGAACCTTGATGGCTTCGGAGAACAGGGTGCTGATGTCGAAGTTGACGTGCTTGAGCACCATGATCGCCATGAAGGTAGCGCCCGAGAGCAGCAGCACGGCCTTGATGATCTGTACCCAGGTGGTGGCGAGCATGCCGCCGAACAGCACGTACAGAACCATCAGGATGCCGACCAGGACCACGGCGACATGGTAGTTCAGGCCGAACAGCAGCTCGATGAGCTTGCCGGCACCGACCATCTGCGCGATCAGGTAGAAGGCCACCACCACCAGCGAACCACAGGCGGACAGGGTGCGGATGTCCTTCTGCTTGAGGCGGTAGGAAGCCACGTCGGCGAAGGTGTACTTGCCCAGGTTGCGCAGGCGCTCGGCGATCAGGAAGAGGATGATCGGCCAGCCAACGAGGAAGCCGATGGAGTAGATCAGGCCGTCGTAGCCGGAGGTGAACACCAGCGCGGAAATACCCAGGAAGGACGCGGCGGACATGTAGTCACCAGCGATCGCCAGGCCATTCTGGAAACCGGTGATGCTGCCGCCGGCGGTGTAGAAATCAGCGGCGGATTTGCTGCGCTTGGAAGCCCAGTAGGTGATGCACAGGGTCAGGCCGACGAAGGCGACGAACATGACGATGGCAGAGACGTTCAGCGGCTGACGCTGCACCTCGCCAGTGAGGGCGTCAGCCCAGAGTGCGGGAGCGAAGGCCGCCAGAGCGAACGCCGCTGTGATTCGGCCTTTCATTGCTGGGCCTCCTTGATGATTTCCTGGTTCATGCGGTCGAATTCACCGTTCGCCCGGCGCACGTAGATGCCGGTGAGCACGAAGGCCGAGAGGATCAGCCCGACGCCCATGGGGATGCCCCAGGTGACGGACGAATCGGCACTGATCTTCGTACCCAGCAGCTGCGGCTGGAAGGCGATGAGCAGGATGAAGACCACGTACAGGCCCAACATGATCAGGGAGAGCAGCCAGGCGAATCGCTCGCGCTTGGCCACCAACTCTTTGAAGCGCGGATTGGTATCAATCCGCTGGTAGATGCTGTCGTTCATTTTGTTCTTGTCCTCACAGCGGGGATGACGCGGATGTCGTCGATCCCTAATTTATGTGTCCGCTGCAAGCGCTCCAGACGACTTTAGTCGTAGCGATTTGCCCCCTCTTGCGAACAAGCCCGGAATAGACGCCTCGGCATAAAAAAATCCCCCGCGAACGATGGCGTTCGCGGGGGATTTTTCTGTTACGCGTGCAAGTTCAGTCTAGCTGCTTACAGCCATTCCTTCACCCGATCCGGATGCGCTTCGACCCATTTCTTGGCGGCCACTTCCGGCTTCTCGCCGTTCTGCACGGCCAGCATCACTTCGCCGATTTCCTGGCCGTCCTTCCACTGGAATTTCTTCAGGAAGGCCCAGACTTCCGGCGCCTTCTTCTCCAGCGCCGGGTTGGCGACGCTGTCGACATGCTCCTCTTCGCCGTAGACCTTTTTCGGGTCTTCGAGGAACTTCAGCTTCCACTTGGCGAACATCCAGTGCGGGATCCAGCCAGTGACGGCGATGGCCTTCTTGTCGTTCTCCGCGCGGGTCAGCTCGGCGATCATGCCGCTGCCGGAACTGGCTACCAGCTTGTAGTCCAGGCCGTAGTCCTTGATCGCCTGGTCAGTCTTGAGCATCACCCCGGCGCCGGCGTCGATGCCGACGATGCGGCCATCGAAATCAGCCTTCTGCGCCTTGAGGTCTTCGATGCTGTTGGCTTTCACATACTCGGGCACGATCAGGCCGATCTTCGCCCCCGGGTAGTTCACGCCCAGGTTGGTGACCTTGTCCTTCATCTTCTCGTAGTAGGCGCCATGGGTGACCGGCAGCCAGGCCGAGAGCATGGCGTCGAGCTTGCCGCGCGCCACGCCCTGCCACATGATCCCGGCGGCAACCGGCATCAGCTTGACCTGGTAGCCGAGCTTCTCGCGCATGATCTCGGCGGCCACGTGCGTGGTGGCCACGCTGTCCGACCAGCCGTCCACGTAACCGATGGTGATTTCCGGCTTGGCTGCCGCACCGGCCAGCCCGGCCGCTGCCGACAGCACCAGCCCTGCGCCCAGGCCCAACAGGCGTCGCATCATAGACATGGTTTTCTCCCCGTGATTTTTCGTTGCGGCGTCCGAGTGGACCCGGCGCCATTCGCGGTCTTGGCCGCCCTTTCATGATCGGCGCCCGCTGCTGGCGAACTGCTCTGAGAACGACGCCAAACGGTCCGATCCACGACAGAATCCGTCCATCCACGACCGCGCCATTCCATCCGCGACGAAGGTGCCGGCCTATCGCCTCCATACAGAGGCTCGATTACCCGGCGGGGTTCCCGCGCAGTAGTCTTTCAGCAACGGAGAATCATTCTCGACTGGAGGATTGCCACCATGCTCAAGACCGTCACCTTCACCCTGATGCACTTCGCCATCGCCTTCAGCGTCGCCTACGCGCTGACCGGCAGCATCACCGTGGGCGGCCTGGTGGCGATCGTCGAGCCGCTGTGCAACGCGGTGGGCTTCCACTTCCACGAGAAGTTCTGGAAGTGCATCGAGGGCAACGCGGCCCAACCGACGCACAACTGGGCTCACCGTCACGCGTGAGCACCCCGCGTGGGCACTGACGGCGGCGAGCGGCGTTGCTAAGATGCGCGCCTCGCCACGGTTCGCGTGCCCCCATGCCCCAGTCCTCGCGCTTTCCGCTTCTCCCTTACCTTCTCGCCCTGCTGCTTGCCCTGATCGCCCTCGGCGGCCTCTGGTACGGCCTGGGCAAACCGGTGGTCCTGCCCGACGCAGCCACGCCCACGCACAAGCTGCAGTGCGCGTCCTACAGCCCGTTCGCCAAGGACCAGTCGCCCTTCGACCAGCCCTTCGTCCTGCGCCCGGAGCAGATGGACGCTGACCTGGCGCTGCTGGCGACGCGCTTCGAGTGCGTGCGCACCTATTCTATGACCGGGCTGGAAGGCATCCCGGCGCTGGCGCGCAAGCACGGCCTGAAGCTGATGCTCGGCGCCTGGGTCAATGCCAACCCGGTGGACACCGATCGGGAAGTCGAGGCGCTGATCAAGGCGGCCAACCAGTACCCGGACGTGGTACAGGCGGTGATCGTCGGCAACGAGACCCTGCTGCGCAAGGAAGTCACCGGGCGCTACCTCGCCGGGCTGATCCACAAGGTGAAGGCTCGTGTGCGCCAGCCGGTGACCTACGCCGACGTCTGGGACTTCTGGCACCAGCACCCGGAGATCGCCCCGGCGGTGGACTTCGTCACCATCCACCTGTTGCCGTACTGGGAAGACAATCCCAGCGGGATCGACGATGCACTCGCCCACGTGGCGAAGATCCGCGAGGACTTCGGCCGCGAGTTCGCCCCCAAGGACATCCTGATCGGCGAAACCGGCTGGCCCAGCGAAGGCCGCCAGCGCGAAACCGCCCTGCCCAGCCGCGTCAACGAGGCGCGCTTCATCCGCGGTTTCGTGCACATGGCCGAGGAGAAAGGCTGGCGCTACAACCTGATCGAAGCCTTCGACCAGCCCTGGAAGCGCCAGAGCGAAGGCGCGGTGGGCGGTTACTGGGGCCTGTTCAGCGCCGACCGCGAGGAGAAGGGCGTGCTCGCCGGGCCGGTCAGCAACCTGCCAGGCTGGCCGCTATGGCTGGGGCTTTCCGGCGTGATCCTGCTCGGTGGATTGCTGGTCGGCGGCCGCCCCGCCTCTGCCCGCAATGCCTTCCTGTTGCCGCTGGTTGGCGCACTCGGGGCCGGCTGCATCGGCCTGTGGCTGGAACTGTCGGTGATCATCAGCCGATTCTGGGGCGAGTGGCTCTGGTCGGCGGCACTGGTGGGCTTGAATCTGCTGGTACTGCTGCACATCAGCCTGGCACTGTCGGCTCGTGCCGGCTGGCGCGCGAAGGCGTTCGACTGGCTGCAACGCCACGCCGGCCTGTGGCTGGCGGCGGCCGGTTTCGCTGGTGCGGTGCTGATGCTCGGGATGGTCTTCGACGCGCGCTACCGCAGTTTCCCCAGCGCGGCACTGTTGTTCCCGGCGCTGGTCTATCTGTGCCGGCCGGTTGCGACGCCACGTCGAGAAGCACTGTTGCTGGCATTGATCATTGCCGCCGGGATTCCCGCACAGCTGGCAACGGAAGGCTTGAGCAATCTTCAGGCACTGGGCTGGGCAGCGGTGAGCCTGCTCCTGCTCGGCGCACTGTTACGCGGACGGCTGATGCCGCAAAAGGCCTGACTCAGAGTCCCGCTGCCCGCACCAGTCGCAGACCGGTCAATACCACCGCGAACACCGCGAGCCCGGCGTTGTACAGCACCAGCGCCGGCAGCGTGACCAGCATCGCCAGCACCGCCAGCCACCAGCCGGCCTGGCGCGGCACGAAGAAGGCCAGCAGTGAAAGCCCCAGGGCGAGCTTGCCGAACACGCCGAAATGAATCGCCCAACCCAGTTGCGAACGCACGCCGCACTCCCAGCGCGTGGCTTCATCGGCGCAGAGGCCAACCCAACGGCCATCCTCCATCAGGCCGAAACGCACGCCATAACTGGCGGCCAGCCACAGGGCCAGGGCGAGCAGCAGGAGGATCAGGGGCAAACGACGGGACATGGCGCCACTACTCCGGGCAGGCGGGAAATCGGCGCCCAGCATAACCAGCGCAAGGGCCGATGCAAGGGGGGCCGGTTGCAGCTTAGACTTCGCCCAGCAATGGAGCCTTCGATGAAACGATCGACCCTGTTCCTGCTGGCCTGCCTGGCGGGCAGCTTCTGGTGGCTATGGCCGACCGAGCGTCCCCAGGCGCCGCAGCAACACAGCCAGACACTGGCCAATGGCGGCTTCCGCCTGGAGCGCTATTCCATCTATCCACTGGAGGATTTCAACATCGAGGCACGCGTGCTGGGCCGCGAGGATTACCGTCTGGGCCGCGAGGCGGAGTTGTCGCCCACCGATCTCGCCCTGGGCTGGGGGCCGATGGATGACCCGCGCGTGCTGGCCGATATCCGCATCACCCAGGGCAACCGCTGGTTCTACTGGCACGCCGACAAGCTACCGATTCCCCGCCGGGAGCTGGAGACCCATGCCGCCAACATGCACATGATCCCGGCCAGCGACGATGTGGCGCGCACCCTGGCCCAGGTCAGCGCCGGCGAGCACATTCGCCTCTCCGGCAAGCTGGTGCGCGTGGAGGGCGATGACGGCTGGCGCTGGGTCAGTTCGCTGACCCGCGAGGACACCGGCGCCGGCGCCTGCGAGCTGGTCTGGGTGGAGAGCCTGGAGCATTACTGAGACGCCCGGTTGCCAGCCGCGCCCGCCTTTGGGCATCCTCGTTGCGATCCCGCCCTGCAAGGAATTATCGATGCCTCGTGCCACCCTGCGCCCCGCCGTCCCCGACGACATCCCGCTGATTCTCGAACTGATCCGCGAACTGGCCGACTACGAAAAGCTGGTCCATGAGGTAAAGGCCGACGCCCAGCGCATGCACGACCATCTGTTCGGCCCGCGCCCCTACGCCGAGGTGCTGATCGGGGAGGTGGATGGCACGCCCCAGGGTTTTGCGTTGTTCTTCCACAACTACTCCACCTGGCTGAGCCAGCCCGGCATCTACCTCGAAGACCTCTACGTGCGCCCCGCCGCGCGCGGCGCCGGGCTGGGCAAGGCGCTGCTCACGGAGCTGGCGCGGCTGGCAGTGGAGCGTGGCTGTGGTCGGCTGGAATGGTCGGTGCTGGACTGGAACGAACCGGCCATTGGCTTCTATCGCAGCCTGGGCGCGCGCCCACAGGACGAATGGACCGTCTATCGTCTAACCGGTGACGCACTCAAGGACCTCGCGCGCAAAGGCTGACAAGCGAGTTGCACTTGTCGGAAATGTGCTGGTCTTAATCGCCGGTCACCCTAGAGTTGGCCTCCTCTTGAAAGGACTCCGAACCATGACATTTCTTGACCGCGTGGCAGCCCTGATCGGTTGCCTCGCACTGGGACTCGCCGGGTCGGTATTTGCCCGCGATGTGGATCAGGCCAGTTACGGCTACCCATTGATCAACCCGTTCGAGGCGACCATCGCCACCACCCCGCCGGAGCTGCGCCCGCAACTGCCGGCGGACGAGGACATCCGCCAGTCGGACTACGCACTCAAGCTGCGCCCGGAGCGCGAGTACGAGCTGCCGAGCAACTTCTGGCCGGTGAAGAAGCTGCACTACCGCCTGGCCTGGCAGAAGCACAAGGCGCCGCTGGTCTTCATCATTGCCGGCACCGGCGCCAACTACGCCAGCACGACGCCGGAGTACCTCAAGCGCCTCTTCTACGGCGCCGGCTACCACGTGGTGCAACTGTCTTCGCCGACCAGCTGGGACTTCATGGTCGGCGCTTCCCACGTCGCCACTCCCGGCTACACGCCCGACGATGCCGACGACCTGTACAGAGTCATGCAGGCGGTGCGCGCGCAGCATCCGGACCTGCCTGTCAGCGACTACTACCTGACCGGCTACAGCCTGGGCGCGCTGCACGCAGCCTTTGTCAGCAAGCTCGACGAAACCCGCCGCAGCTTCAACTTCAAGCGCGTGTTGCTGCTCAACCCGCCGGTGAACCTCTACACCTCGGTCAGCAACCTCGACAAGCTGGTGCAGACCCAGGTCAAGGGCATCAACGACACCAACACCTTCTACCAGGTGATCCTGGCCAAGCTGACCCGCTACTTCAACCAGAAGGGCTACGTCGACCTCAACGACGCCTTCCTCTTCGACCTGCAGCAATCCAAGCAGCACCTCTCCAATGAAGAGATGGCCATGCTGATCGGCGCGGTGTTCCGCTTCTCCTCCGCCGACATCGCCTTCACCTCCGACCTGATCAACCGCCGCGGCCTGATCACCCCGCCCAAGTACCCGATCACCGAAGGCACCAGCCTGACGCCGTTCTTCAAGCGCGCCATGCAGTGCGACTTCGAGTGCTACATGACTGACCAGTTGATGCCGCTATGGCGCGCCAAGTACGACGGCGGCAGCCTCCCGCAGCTGGTCGACCAGGTCAGCCTGTACGGCGTTCAGGACTACCTGAAGCAGAGCCCGAAGATCGCCGTCATGCACAACGCCGACGACGTCATTCTCGGCCCCGGCGATATCGGCTTCCTGCGCCGCACCTTTGGCGACCGCCTGACGCTCTACCCGCGCGGCGGCCACTGCGGCAACCTCAATTACCGCGTGAACGCCCAGGACATGCTGGGCTTCTTCAAGGGACAGGGTGCCCCGGCCGACGGCCTGGCCACCGCGCAGACAGGGAACTGACTCCATGCCACTCCGCCATTCCTGGACTCTTGCCCTGCTGCTGGCCTGCGGCGTCGCCCAGGCCGAGACCGCACAACCGGTACAGACGCCCATCACCACCAAGTTCGACATGGTGCCGGACGACGACGGCTTCAAGCACCCGCTCGACGCGCTGAAGTTCAACCCCGGCCTGGACCAGCGCGAGTTCGAGCGCGCCACCTTCGACGCCCTCAACGTCTACGACCCCTGGGAGTCGTGGAACCGCCGGGTCTATCACTTCAACTACCGCTTCGACGAGTGGGTCTTCCTGCCCGTGGTGCACGGCTACGAGTACGTCACCCCGCACTTCGTGCGCACTGGCGTGAGCAACTTCTTCAGCAACCTGGGCGAAGTGCCGACGCTGCTCAACAGCGTTGCCCAGCTCAAGCCCCAGCGCGCGGCGAACAGCACCGCGCGGCTGCTGTTCAACACCATCTTCGGCATCGGCGGCCTGTGGGACCCGGCCACCGCCATGGGCCTGCCCAGGCTCAGCGAGGACTTCGGCCAGACCCTGGGCTACTGGGGCGTCCCCGATGGCCCCTACCTGATGCTGCCGATCCTCGGCCCGTCCAACCTGCGCGACACCGGCGGGCTGGTCACCGACTTCGTCGCCGCGCGCGAAGTGAACTACCTGAACTACTCCGAGATCAGCCGCGAGTACTGGGAACTGCCGGTGCTGGAGATCATCGACAAGCGCTACAGCAACGGCTTCCGCTACGGGCAGATGAACACGCCCTTCGAGTACGAGAAGCTGCGCTACTTCTATACCGAAGCCCGGCGCCTGCAGATCCAGGAGTGAGACGACACCGCCGCCTTCGGGCGGCGGTTTTCTTTCTAAAGACACATCGAACCAGTCGATAGTTAAGCTGAAAAACTCGCAACCATTGATCCACCAATTGGGACTAGGATGATCTCCATTCACAGATCAAGGAGGTCCCCATGACCCGTTTGCGTACCGTGATCGACCAGCACATCGGCCACCCCGCCTCCGACGGCGCAGGCGTGCGCCTGACCCGCGTCATTGGCGGCGCGGGCATCGAACGCTTCGATCCGTTCCTGATGCTCGACCAGTTCGACACGCAGAACCCCGACGACTACATCGCCGGCTTCCCGGCGCACCCGCACCGCGGTTTCGAGACCGTCACCTACATGCTCGAAGGGCGCATGCGCCACGAAGACCACCTGGGCAATACCGGCCTGCTCAAGCCCGGCGGCGTGCAGTGGATGACGGCGGCCCACGGCATCATCCACAGCGAGATGCCCGAACAGGTGGAAGGCGCCATGCGCGGCTTCCAGCTGTGGCTGAACCTGCCGGCGAAGGACAAGCTGTCCCCGGCCGGCTACCGCGATATCGAGCCGGAAGACGTGCCGCGCGTGACCACTACACAAGGCGTGGGCGTGACCGTGATCTCCGGGCGCTTCGACGACGGCGAGAACGCCGTCGATGGCGCGGTGCAGCGTCCGGACACCGAACCGCACTATTACGACCTGGTCCTGCCGGCGGGCACTTCGGTGGCTCCGCAGATTCCGGCGGGCCATCGGGTGATGCTGTACGTCTACGAAGGGTCGCTGCAGGTGCCGGGCGAGCGCGGCAACGAGACCGTCGCCACCAACCACCTGGTGCGCCTGGGCCAGGGCGACGAGATCCAGCTGTCCAGCGACCAGGGCGCGCGCGTCCTGCTGCTGGCCGGCAAGCCGCTCAACGAGCCCATCGTGCAGTACGGCCCGTTCGTGATGAACAGCCGCGAGGAAATCGAGCAGGCCCTGCGCGACTACCGCGATGGCGTTTTCGCGGTCTGACCCAGACGCACAGGGCTGGCTGCGCGTAGGAGCGGACTCCGTCCGCGATGGTTTCCCCACACGCCTGATGCCAATCGCGGACGGAGTCCGCTCCTACGCTCATGGAAACACCGCTGCGGGCCTACAGCGACCACTCCTCCATCCCCAGAAAGCGCGCGATCTCCGCGCGCTTTTCCATGGCATCGCGATACCCCAGATCGATCAGCGCATTGCAGTAACCCGGCTCGAACAGCAGGTAGCTGAGCACGCCTGCCCCGCTCGCCTTGGTCGCCCCCGGCCCGCGCAGGAACAGGCGCAGCGCACGCGGCAGTTCGTGGCGATACTGCGCGGCGATCTCGTCCAGCGGCCGGCTTGGCGAAATCAGCAGCACATCCACCGGCGCCAGCCCCAGCGTCGAGCGGCGCGCCTCTTCGGGCACCAGTGAACTGAGGAAGTTGATGCGGTGCAGCAACTCGATATCGCCTTCCAGGCTGTCGATGAAGGTGCTGTTCAACAGGTGGACGCCCACCTGCGCCAGGCTGGGCGGCTGGCCGGTACGGTAGTTCGCCACGGACTCGTTGGCACTGCCGACGGTGGGATTGCCGCTGACTCCGATCACCAGAACTCGGTTGGCGCCCAGGTGCAGCGCCGGGCTGATCGGTGCCTGCTGCCGAACCGCACCGTCGCCGAAGAACTCGCGGAGAATCTTCACCGGGCGGAACAGCAACGGAATCGCCGAACTGGCCAGCAAATGCTCGATCTGCAGGCGCGTCGGCACGCCGATACGCCGGTGGCGCAGCCAGGGATCGATGGTGGCGCGGCCCTGGTAAAAGGTCACCGCCTGGCCGGACTCATAACCGAATGCGGTGACTGCTACCGCGCGCAGGTTGCGGCGACGTACGGCGGCGGCGATGCCGGACAGGTCCAGCTCACGCTCCAGGAGATAGCGCAACGGCGTACTGTCCAGCAGCGCCACCGGCTCGCGTTTTCCCAGCCCCAGCAGGCTGTGGCCGAGGAACTTGAAGGCCTGACTGAACACACCCGGCCAGTCGGAACGGTACACCTGCCCGGTGCGAAAACCCTTCCAGACCTGAGTGAGGCGCTCCACGGCGCCCGTGAACGACATTGCCCCACACGCCAGACCGACTGCGTTGATCGCGCCAGCTGAAGTGCCGACGATCACCGGGAAGGGATTCTCCGCCCCCTCGGGCAGCAGCTCGGCGATGGCGGCCAGCACGCCGACCTGGTAGGCCGCCCGCGCGCCGCCGCCAGAAAGAATGAGGCCGGTGACGGCCGGGGAAGTCGGTGCAGTGGCGGAGTCGGTCACAGCTGAAGTCCTTGTCGCGTCGATACCAGCGTAGACCGCCCCGGCCTACTTCTTGTCGTAGAGCTTCGGCTCACCCTCGGGGCGGCTCTTGAAGCGCCGATGCGCCCAGAGGTACTGCTCGGGCTGACGGCGAATCTCGCTCTCCACCCACTGGTTGATGCGAATGCAGTCGGCCTCTTCGCTCTCGCCGGGGAAATCCTCCAGCGGCGGGTGGATGGTCAGTCGATAGCCGGAGCCATCAGCCAGGCGCGACTGGGTAAAGGGCAGTACCAGCGCACGACCCAGGCGAGCGAACTTGGTGGTGGCAGTGACGGTAGCGGCCTGGATGCCGAACAGCGGCACGAACAGGCTCTGCTTGGCGCCATAATCCTGGTCCGGCGCGTACCAGATGGCGCGGCCGGCGCGCAGCACCTTGAGCATGGCGCGCACGTCCTCGCGCTCGATGGCGGTGGCGTCGGCGTTATGCCGCTCGCGGCCGGTACGCTGGACGAAGTCGAACACCGGGTTGTCGTGCTCGCGGTACATGCCGTCGATGGTCTGCACCTGGCCCAGCAGCGCCGCGCCGATCTCCAGGGTGGTGAAGTGCATGGCCATGAGGATCACGCCCTTGCCTTCGGCCTCGGCTTTCTTCAGGTGCTCGATGCCTTCGATGTGGGCGAGCTTGGCCAGACGGGCCTTGGGCCACCACCAGCTCATGGCCATCTCGAAGAAGGCGATGCCGGTGGAGGCGAAGTTTTCCTTCAGCAGGCGCTTGCGCTCGGCGGCGGAAAGCTCCGGGAAGCACAACTCCAGATTGCGCGCGGCAATCGCCCGACGGCTGCCGACCACACGGTACATCAGCGCCCCCAGTCCGCGGCCCAGGCCCAGCAGCGCCGGGTACGGCAGCTGCACCACCAGCCAGAGCACGCCAAGACCGAGCCAGAGCGGCCAGTGGCGGGGATGGAGGAACTCACGGCGAAAGGTGGGGCGGTCCATGGAACTTTCCGGCTAGGTCAAAGCCCGACATTCTACCTTGCCGACGCACACCGCGCCCGCCTTCACGCCCTGGCCCTCCGCCACGCTTGCGGCTGCCGGGGCGCTCCGTTATAAGTCCACACCATTTAGTGATGCAGCCTGACCATGAGCCAAGCCGACCTTCTCGACCACGATCCCGTATTCCAGCTCAAGGGCAGCATGCTGGCCGTCACCGTTCTGGAACTGGCCCACAATGACCTGCCGCGCCTGGACCGCCAGCTCGCCGACAAGGTCGCCCAGGCCCCCAACTTCTTCCGAGACACCCCGCTGGTGCTGGCGCTGGACAAGCTGCCCGACGGCGAAGGCCAGCTCGACCTGCAAGGCGTACTGGACATCTGCCGCCGCCATGGCCTGCGTACCCTGGCCATTCGCGCCAGCCGCGAAGAAGACATCCGCCTGGCCACCATGTTCGACATCCCCGTGCTGCCGCCGTCGGGCTCCTCTCGCGAGCGTACGGTCGAGCCCAAGGACGCCGTCCCGCAAGTGACCGGCGCAGCGCCGGTACGTCGCCCACGCGGCGAGAAACTCTCGGAAAAGGTGGTCGAGCAGGCCGCCGGCGCTGGCGTGCAGGCCGAGAAACCGGCCGAGCAGCCCGCCGAGGCCAAGCCGGAGAACGCCGCAGAAGCGCCCGCCGAGGCAGTTGCCGAATCGCTGGAGCCGGCCAAGGAAGCCGCTGAGCAAAAGCCGGCCGAACCGCCGGCACCGGTCGTCCGCCCGACCAAGCTGGTAACCACCCCGGTACGCGGCGGCGTGCAGATCTACGCCGCTGGCGGCGACCTGATCGTGCTCGCCCCCGTCAGCCCGGGTGCGGAACTTCTCGCCGACGGAAATATCCATGTGTACGGTCCGATGCGCGGACGCGCCCTGGCAGGTGTCAAGGGCGATACCAGCGCACGTATTTTCTGCCAGCAGCTGGCCGCGGAACTCGTGTCCATCGCTGGTAATTACAAGGTCGCCGAAGACCTTCGACGCAGTCCGCAATGGGGGCAGGCGGTGCACGTCAGCCTGTCGGGTGACGTGTTGAACATCACCCGCCTTTAACGGATACTGCCGCGACTTTCAGGGACCAGAATTCTTCGTTTTTTCTTTGGGGTGAATCACCTTGGCCAAGATCCTCGTAGTCACTTCCGGTAAGGGTGGCGTCGGTAAAACCACCACCAGCGCAGCCATCGGCACCGGCCTGGCCCTGCGCGGCCACAAGACCGTCATCGTCGACTTCGACGTGGGCCTGCGTAACCTCGACCTGATCATGGGCTGCGAACGCCGCGTGGTTTACGACTTCGTCAACGTCATCAACGGCGAAGCGACCCTCACCCAGGCCCTGATCAAGGACAAGCGCCTCGAGAACCTGTTCGTGCTGGCTGCCAGCCAGACCCGCGACAAGGACGCCCTCACCCAGGAAGGCGTCGGCAAGGTCATCGAAGAACTGAAGAAGACCTTCGACTACGTGATCTGCGACTCCCCGGCCGGCATCGAGAAGGGTGCCCACCTGGCCATGTACTACGCCGACGAGGCGATCGTCGTGACCAACCCGGAAGTCTCCTCGGTCCGCGACTCCGACCGCATGCTCGGCCTGCTGGCCAGCAAGTCCGCCCGCGCCGAGAAAGGCGAGGACGCGATCAAGGAACACCTGCTGCTGACCCGCTACAACCCCGAGCGCGTCACCAAGGGCGAAATGCTCGGCGTCGAAGACGTCGAGGAAATCCTGGCCATCCGTCTGCTCGGCGTGATTCCGGAATCCCAGGCCGTGCTGAAGGCATCCAACCAGGGCGTACCGGTCATCCTCGACGAAGAGAGCGATGCCGGCCAGGCGTACAGCGACGCCGTCGAGCGACTGCTGGGCAAGGAAATGCCCCATCGGTTCCTCGATGTGCAGAAGAAAGGATTCCTGCAACGACTGTTCGGAGGACGTGAATGAGCCTTTTAGATTTCTTCCGCAGCCGGAAGGCGCAAAACAGCGCATCCATCGCGAAAGAAAGACTCCAGATCATCGTCGCCCACGAGCGCGGCAACCGTTCGCAACCGGACTACCTCCCGCAGTTGCAGAAAGACCTGCTGGAAGTGATCCGCAAATACGTGCCCATCGACCAGGAACAAGTCCAGGTCGAGCTGGCCAACCAGGGCAGTTGTTCGATCCTGGAACTCAACATCACCCTGCCGGAGCGTTGATCCGGCTTTGGTGAACCTGCGGCGGCTTCGGCCGCCGCAGTCGTTTTCGTCATTCTTATTCGCGCAAGAGCTTCCATGCCGCTTTCCCAGATCGAATTCGTCCATGAGGACGCCGCCGTGCTGGTGGTGAACAAGCCCACCCTGCTGCTCTCCGTGCCCGGTCGCGCGGACGACAACAAGGACTGCCTGATCACCCGCCTGCAGGAGAACGGCTACCCGGAAGCACGCATCGTCCATCGGCTGGACTGGGAAACCTCCGGGCTGATCGTGCTGGCCCGTGACGCCGACAGCCACCGCGAGCTGTCCCGCCAGTTCCACGACCGCGAGACCGAGAAGGCCTACACCGCCCTGTGCTGGGGCGAGCCGGAACTGGACAGTGGCCGCATCGAGGCACCGCTGCGCTACGACCCGCCAACCAAGCCGCGCCATGTGGTGGACTTCGAGCAGGGCCGCCATGCGCTGACCTTCTGGCGCGTCATGGAGCGCCACGGCAACTGGAGCCGCGTCGAACTCACGCCGATCACCGGCCGCTCGCACCAGCTTCGAGTGCACATGCTGACCATCGGCCACCCGCTGCTCGGCGACCGCCTCTATGCCGAAGGCGAGGCCCTGGAACTGCGCGACCGCTTGTGCCTGCATGCCAGCATGCTGGCCCTGACCCACCCGCAGACCGGCGAGCGCCTGCGCTTCGAGTCACCTGCACCGTTCTGATTCCTTTTTCGCAGGAGCGGACTCCGTCCGCGATGTATGTCCGGCCGGCTCGGAGCCGGCGGGAAACGATCGCGGACAAAGTCCGCTCCTACGCTCGCCCCATCTGTTGGCGCGACCCCTGGCCGCAGATTTGCCCATTTACGTTAAACTTCCGGCCATTCGCTGTCCGGAGTTACCCATGCGTGCAGAACTCAACCAGGGCCTGATCGATTTCCTCGCGGCCTCCCCCACCCCCTTCCACGCCACCCAGGCCCTCGCCCTCCGCCTTGAAGAGGCCGGCTACCAGCGCCTGGACGAGCGCGATGCCTGGCGCACCGAAGCTGGTGGCCGCTATTACGTCACCCGCAACGACTCCTCGCTGATCGCCTTCAAGCTCGGCACCGCGCCGCTGCTGGAGAACGGCCTGCGCCTGGTCGGCGCCCACACCGACAGCCCGTGCCTGCGCGTCAAACCGAACCCCGAGCTGGTGCGTAACGGCTATTGGCAACTGGGCGTCGAGGTCTACGGCGGCGCGCTGTTCGCGCCCTGGTTCGACCGCGACCTGTCCCTGGCCGGCCGCGTCACCTTCCGCCTGGCCGGCAAGGTGGAAAGCAAACTGATCGACTTCAGGGCGCCCATCGCCGTTATCCCCAACCTGGCGATCCACCTCAACCGCGAAGCCAACCTCGGCTGGTCGATCAACGCGCAGACTGAGCTGCCGCCGATCCTCGCCCAGGTCGCCGCCGGCGAAACCCGCGACTTCCGCGACCTGCTCGGCGAACAGCTGCAGCTGGAACACGGCATCACCGCCGACGCCATCCTCGACTACGAGCTGAGCTTCTACGATACCCAGCGCGCCGCTGTGATCGGCCTGGACCAGGCCTTCATCGCCGGTGCCCGCCTGGACAACCTGCTGTCGTGCTATGCCGGCCTACAGGCGCTACTGGGCAGCAGTGACGAGCAGAGCGGCGTGCTGGTCTGCACCGACCATGAGGAAGTGGGCTCCTGCTCCGCCTGCGGCGCCGACGGTCCGTTCCTGGAGCAGGTGCTGCGCCGCCTGCTGCCCGAGGGCGACGCCTTCACCCGCACCGTGCAGCGCTCGCTGCTGGTCTCCGCCGACAACGCCCACGGCGTACACCCGAACTACGCCGACAAGCACGACGGCAACCACGGCCCGAAGCTCAACGGCGGCCCGGTGATCAAGATCAACAGCAACCAGCGTTACGCCACCAACAGCGAGACTGCCGGTTTCTTCCGCCATCTTTGCCTGGAAAACGAAGTGCCAGTGCAGAGCTTCGTAACCCGCAGCGACATGGGTTGCGGCTCCACCATCGGCCCGATCACCGCCAGCCAGATCGGCGTGCGCACCGTGGACATCGGCCTGCCGACCTTCGCCATGCACTCCATCCGCGAGCTGGCCGGCAGCCAGGACCTGCACTATCTGGCCAAGGTACTCAGCGCCTTCTACGACAGCGCCGACCTGCCCTGACCCGAACGCCCGGCACCGCCGGGCGTTTTTGTATGAAGAGTCTTCGAGGAGAGCCAGCCATGCCCTTCAGCGGAAGCTGCCTGTGCGGCGATATTGCCTACGAGATCGACGGCCTGGACATGCCTATCGGCCATTGCCACTGCCGGACCTGCCAGAAGGCGCACGCTGCGGCCTTTGCCAGCACGGCGGGAGTCATGCGCGAGCACTTCCGCTGGACCCGCGGCGAGGACAAGCTGGCAGCCTATGAATCCTCGCCCGGCAAGCTGCGCAAGTTCTGCCCGCGTTGCGGCACGCAGCTGATCGCCGAGCGCGATGGCCAGCCTCACGTCATCGTGCGGGTAGCCAGCCTGGACGAGGATCCGGGCACTCGGCCGGCGCGGCATATCTGGGTGTCCCATGACCGCCCCTGGCTGGCGCAGGATGGGATTCCAGCCTATCCGGAGTGGAATCCGGACCGCTGAATCAGCCTTTGATCCTGTAGGAGCGAGCTTGCTCGCGAACCACCCAGCCTCGGAATGGCGTGGAGCCCCCTCTCCCCCGCCCTCTCCCTGAAGGGAGAGGGAGCCGTTCGGCGCAAGCTGATAGATCGAAGTTAGCCGGCGAGTCCATAACTTCCTACAAATCAGGCTCGATGGCAGGCGATCAATCCGGCACTTCCACACTCACGTGAATGGCATCGTGTCGCCAGAACTCCAGGTCGCAATCGATGATGCGCCCGTGCTGGTCGCCGTTGATGCGGGTGATGCGCAGCGCCGGGCTGCCTTCGGCGACGCGCAGCACGCTGGCGGCTTCACCGTGCAACGCAGTGGGCACCATGTCGAAGCGCACGCGGCCGTAGCGGATGTCGTAGCGGCTGGCATACAGCTCGGTCAGTGAGCAGGTCAGGTCGCTGTCGAGGATACCGGGGAAGTAAGCCGGGTTGAGGTAGTGCTCGACGTAGAGCACCAGCCGCCCATCCACACGTCGCACGCGACGAATCTGGTACACGCTGGACAGCGCCGGCAGCTCCAGTAGCTCGCAGATTGCCGCGCTGGCCGGCACCTGCCGCGCCGACAGCACCTCGGTCGCCGGCACACGCCCCTGACCTTCCACCATGGCGTGGTAGTGGCTGCGCACCAGCGGGTTGTACAGCAGGCGCGGCGGCGAGACGAACCAGCCGCGGCGCTCCTCGCGGTAGATCAGGCCTTGCGCCTCGAGTTGCCCCAGCGCCTCGCGCAGCGTGATGCGCGTGGTATCGAACAACTCGCTCAGCTTGCGCTCGGCCGGCAGCTTGCCGCCCGCGCTGAGCAGGCCGCTGTCGATCTGTTCGATGAGTGCGCGGCAGATCGCCGTGACCGTGGGTAGCGCCGTATCGCGCATTCGATTCCCTCTTTTGGACTAGTCCAGCCCCAGAACAGGGCATTTCTTACCCCCGATGGGGTGTCGTCATCCTAGGAAAGCCCGATGACCGTCCCGTGACAGTGCCTTTGCAAGCAGCGCTCATGCCAGTTAACGACACCAGCGTAGCCCAGGCGGATCAAGGCGTTGGCCATGGTCTACGCTTTTCCCCGACGACCCGCTGGGCGCTCAAGGCCGGGCCGACGCGCCAGGGGCTTACATCAAACTGTCATCCGCCCGGCTTAGATTGGCCTGCGTCTTGCTGATCTAGACCACGCCTGAAAACACTGAACCGAAGGAGCACCGAATGAAACGCTTGCTTGCTTCACTGCTGGGATCGGCCATTGCCCTTGGCAGCGGCCTCGCCATGGCGGCCAACGCCGATCTGCAATCGCTGGAAGCCGCCGCCCGCAAGGAAGGCCAGGTCAACAGCGTGGGCATGCCCGACAGCTGGGCGAACTGGAAGGACACCTGGAAGGACCTGGAAAGCAAGTACGGCTTGAAGCACATGGACACCGACATGAGCTCGGCCCAGGAGCTGGCCAAGTTCAAGGCCGAGAAGGAAAACGCCAGCGCCGACATCGGCGACGTCGGCGCCGCCTTCGGCCCCATCGCCATGCAGATGGACGTCAGCCAGCCCTACAAACCCAGCACCTGGGACCAGGTCCCGGAATGGGCCAAGGACAAGGACGGCCATTGGGCACTCGCCTACACCGGCACCATCGCCTTCATCGTCAACAAGCAACTGGTGAAGGACGTTCCGCACAGCTGGGCCGACCTGCTCAAGGGCAAGTACAAGGTCACCATCGGTGACGTCAGCGCCGCCGCCCAGGCCGTCAACGGCGTGCTGGCCGCCAGCATCGCCAACGGCGGTGACGAGAAGAACATCAAGCCGGGCCTGGAGTTCTTCGCCCAGCTGGCCAAGCAGGGCCGCCTGTCGCTGACCAACCCGGTGATCAACACCCTGGAGAAGGGTGAAGTGGAAGTCGGCATCGTCTGGGACTTCAACGGCCTGAGCTACCGCGACCAGATCGACCCGTCGCGCTTCGAGGTGCTGATCCCCTCCGACGGCTCGGTGATCTCCGGCTACACCACCATCATCAACAAGTACGCGAAGAACCCGAACGCCGCCAAGCTGGCACGTGAGTACATCTTCAGCGACGCCGGGCAGATCAACCTGGCCAAGGGCAATGCGCGCCCGATCCGCGCCGAGCACCTGCCCCTGCCGGCCGAGGTGAAGGCCAAGCTGCTGCCCAACGAGCAGTACGCCAAGGCCCAGCCGATCAAGGATCCCAAGGCCTGGGAAGAAACCTCCAAGCGCCTGCCGCGCCAGTGGCAGGAAAACGTCATCATCAACATGCAGTGACGCCCAGCCGCCCCGGTTCGCGCCGGGGCGGCCGCGTCCGACCAAGGCCCCGCCCATGCGCCACGACGTCATCCTGGTCGTTCTCGACGGCCTCAACTACAGCGTCGCCCACGACTGCATGGGCCACCTGCAAGCCCTGTGCAACGCCGGCCGCGGCCAGTTGTACCGGCTCGAATGCGAGCTGCCGTCGCTGTCCCGCCCGCTCTATGAATGCATCCTCACCGGCGTGCGCCCCATCGATAGCGGAATCCTGCACAACGATGTATCGCGCCTGTCGAACCAGCGCAGCCTGTTCCACTACGCCCGCGACGCCGGCCTGACCACCGCCGCGGCGGCCTATCACTGGGTCAGCGAGCTGTACAACCGCACGCCCTTCGACCCGGCGCGCGATCGTCATACCGACGACGAATCCCTGCCGATCCAGCACGGCCACTTCTACTGGACGGATCACTACCCCGACTCGCACCTGTTCACCGACGCCGAGTCGCTGCGCCGCCGGCACGCACCCAACTGCCTGCTGGTGCACCCGATGAACATCGACGACGCCGGCCACAAGTACGGCCTCGTCACGCCGCAGTACCGCAACAGCGCACGGCATGCCGACATCATTCTTTCCGAATACCTGCACCAGTGGCTGACCGCCGGCTACCAGGTGATGGTCACCGCCGACCACGGCATGAACGACGACCGCAGCCACGGCGGCATCCTCCCGGAGGAGCGCGAAGTGCCGCTGTTCGTCTTCGGCGAGGCATTCAGCCTCGACGACCAGGCACGCCCGCGCCAGGTCGAACTCTGCGGCACGCTGTGCGAGATCCTCGGCGCGCCCCACGACAAACCGGTCTGCCGGGAGCTGCTCAAGGCATGAGATCGAACACCGGAAAACTCTTCGCCCTGCTCTGCCTCCTGCCCTTCGCGCTGTTCTTCTTCGCCTTCCAGCTCGCCCCACTGCTGTGGGTGATGATCAACAGCGTGCGCACCGGCGACGGCTGGGGCCTGGGCAATTTTAGCGAGATCTTCGGCTCGCCCTTCTACCTCCAGGCGATCCGCTACAGCCTGGAAATCTCGCTGTGGTCGAGCCTGATCGGCCTGTTCATCGCCATCCTTGGCAGCTACTCGCTGCGCCAGGTTGACAGCAGGCTGCGCGACTTCGTGATGGCCTTCGCCAACATGACCAGCAACTTCGCCGGGGTGCCGCTGGCCTTCGCCTTCATCATCATCCTGGGCTTCAACGGCGCCATCACGCTGCTGCTGAAACAGGCGGGGATCATCGAGGACTTCAACCTCTATTCGAAGACCGGCCTGATCATCCTCTACACCTACTTCCAGATTCCCCTGGGCGTGATGCTGCTCTACCCGGCCTTCGACGCCCTGCGCGAAGACTGGCGCGAATCCGCCGCATTGCTGGGCGCCAGCCAGTGGGCGTTCTGGCGGCACATCGGCATCCCGGTGCTGACCCCCGCGCTGCTGGGCACCTTCGTCATCCTGCTGGCCAACGCGCTGGGCGCCTACGCCACGGTCTATTCGCTGACCACCGGCAACTTCAACGTGGTGCCGATCCGCATCGCCGGGCTGGTCTCAGGTGACGTGTTCCTCGACCCGAACATGGCCAGCGCCCTGGCGATGGTGCTGGTCGGCCTGATGAGCATCATTACCCTGGCCCACCAGTGGCTGCTGCGCCGGAGCTACCATGTCGAGAAACGCTAACGCGCTGTACCACCGCGTGGTGGTCTATGCGCTGTTCCTGATCCTGCTGGTGCCGCTGGCCGCCACCCTGCTCTATTCACTGGCCACCTCCTGGAGCGCCAGCGTGCTGCCGGACGGGCTGACCCTGAAGTGGTTCCTGACCCTGTGGAGCGACCCGCGCTTCCTCGTCGCCTTCGGCCAGTCGCTGCTGGTGTGCTTCGGCGCGCTGATCCTGAGCGTGGCGCTGGTGCTGCCGCTGATGTTCGTCATCCACTACTACTTCCCGCGCCTGGACGCACTGATGAACGTGCTGATCCTGCTGCCCTTCGCGGTGCCGCCGGTGGTGTCGTCGGTCGGCCTGCTACAGCTCTACGCCTCGGGCCCGGTACCCATCGTCGGCACGCCATGGATCCTCATCGGCTGCTACTTCACCATCGCGCTGCCCTTCATGTACCGGGCGATCAGCAACAACCTGCAGGCGATCAACCTGCACGATCTGATGGACGCCGCCCACCTGCTCGGCGCCAGCACCTGGCAGGCCGCCCTGCTGGTGGTGCTGCCGAACCTGCGCAAGGGGCTGATGGTGGCGCTGTTCCTGTCCTTCAGCTTCCTCATCGGCGAGTTCGTCTTCGCCAACCTGCTGGTGGGCACCCGCTACGAAACCCTGCAGGTGTTCCTCAACAACATGCGCAACAGCAGCGGCCACTACACCAGCGCGGTGGTGGTCTCGTACTTCCTCTTCGTCCTGCTGCTCACCTGGGCGGCGAACCGTTTAAGCAAGGACAAGGCATGAGCTTCCTCAGCGTCGAGACACTGAACAAGAGCTACGGCAGCACCACGGTGTTCCAGGACATCGATTTCGCCGCCGAGAGCGGCGAGTTCGTCACCCTGCTCGGCCCCAGCGGCTGCGGCAAGTCCACCCTGTTGCGCTGCATCGCCGGCCTCACCGCGGTGGACAGCGGGCGCATCCTGCTGGACGGCGAGGACATCGTGCCCAAGAGCCCGCAGAAGCGCGGCATCGCCATGGTGTTCCAGAGCTACGCGCTGTTCCCCAACATGACCGTGGAGCAGAACGTCGGCTTCGGTTTGCGCATGCACAAGGTGCCGGCAGCGGAATCCGCCCAGCGCGTGGCCGAGGTGCTGGAAATGGTCGAACTCGGCCCGCTCGCCGCACGCTATCCGCACCAGCTGTCCGGCGGCCAGTGCCAGCGCGTGGCCCTGGCCCGCTCGCTGGTCACCCGCCCGCGCCTGCTGCTGCTCGACGAGCCGCTGTCGGCACTGGACGCACGCATCCGCAAGCACCTGCGCGAGCAGATCCGCCGCATTCAGCAGGAACTGAAACTGACCACGGTCTTCGTCACCCACGACCAGGAAGAGGCGCTGACGCTGTCCGACCGCATCGTGCTGATGAACGCCGGGCGCATCGTCCAGAGCGGTGACGCCGAGACGCTCTACACCGCCCCGGAAAACGCTTTCGCCGCCGGCTTCATCGGCAACTACAACCTGCTCGACGCGGCCCAGGCAACCAGGCTGCTGGATCGTCCCTTCCGCCAACAGGTGGCCATCCGCCCCGAATCCCTGCGCCTGAGCGCCGAAGCGAGCGAGGGCATTCCGGTTCGGGTACTCTCCCACAGCCTGCTGGGCAACGTGATCCGCTACCGGGTGGACGCCAATGGCGTCGAGCTGACCGTGGACGTCCTCAACCGCAGCGCCGAGCGCCTGTACCCGGCCGGCACCACGCTCGGCCTGCACGTAGACATTGAAAGCATTCGGGAGGTGGCCTGATGGCCCTGGTGATATTCGACCTCGATGACACCCTGATCGACGGCGACTGCGCGAGCCTGTGGAGCAAGCGCATGGCCGATCTCGGCTGGGTCGACGCGGAGTCGTTCCTCAAGCGCGACGCCGAACTGATGGCGCTGTACGCGCAGGGCAAACTGCCCATGGAGGACTACATGGCCTTCGCCCTGGAACCGATGGCCGGGCGCAGCGTGGAAGAAATCGAACGCGACGTGGAAGCCTTCGTCGAGGACGTAATCGAGCCGCTGATCCATAGCGACGCGTGCGCCACCCTCGCCCGCCACCGCGAAGCCGGCGACCGCCCGCTGGTGATCTCCGCCTCCGGCGTGCACCTGGTCAAACCCATCGCCGAACGCATCGGCATCGACGAAGTGCTGGCCATCGACCTGGAAGTGCTGAACGGGCACTACACCGGCCGCACCGTCGGCACCCTCACCTACCGCGAGGGCAAGGTGCTGCGCCTGCTCGACCTGCTCGAAGGCGACGACAGCCAACTGGCCGATGCGCACTTCTACTCCGACTCGCGCAATGACCTGCCGCTGCTCAAGCTGGTGGGCAAGCCGCACGTGGTGAACGCCGACCCGGTGTTGCTGGAGCACGCACAGAAGATGGGCTGGGACGTTCTGAACTGGAAGTGACGTTTGCACCCGAAAAAAGGGTCGCTGATGCGGCCCTTTTCATTGGCGGCGCCTGTAGGAGCGAGCTTGCTCGCGACCCTTAGCTCAGGCTCTCATCGATCACGACCACTACCTTGCCCTGCACCTGGTTGCTCGCCAGCGCATCGAACGCGCTCTGCGCATCGCGGACCGGGAAGGTGCGCTCCAGCTGCGGGCTCAGCTTGCCGGTTTCGAACAATGGCCAGACCTTCTGTCCCAGCTCGGCGATCAGCTGCGCCTTGAAGTCGGCATCGCGGGAACGCAGGGTCGAGCCGATCAGTTGGATACGCTTGCCCAGTAGCAGCGCCAGGTCCAGCTCGGCCTTGCGACCGCCCATCAGGCCGATGACCACCCATCGACCATCGCGGCCGAGGATTTCCAGGTCCAGCTTGGCGTAGTTGGCGCCCACCGGATCGAGGATCACATCGAAGGGGGCAAAATCCCGAAGCGATTCGAGGTTCTCGCCACGCAGCGCACCGCCCTCGGCCCCCAGCGCCTCGCAGTAGGCCAGGCGATCGGCTGAACCGACGCTGACCCAGCAAGGGCTGCCAAAGGCCTTGCACAGCTGGATGCCAGCCGAGCCTACGCCGCTGGCGCCCGCGTGCAGCAGGACTTTTTCACCGGGTTGCAGAGCGCCAAGCATGAACAGGTTCAGCCAGGCGGTGGCGTACACCTCCGGCAGCGCAGCAGCCTCGACCAGGCTCAAGCCGGCAGGCACCGGCAGCGCATGGCGCTGGTCCACCACCACTTCCTCGGCCATGCCGCCGCCGGCCAGCAGGGCGCAGACGCGGTCGCCCACCTGCCAGGTACTGCCGGCACCGACTTCGGTCACCACGCCGGCACATTCCAGGCCGATGACGTCGCTAGCCCCCGGCGGCGGCGGGTAGAGCCCGGCCACTTGCAGCAGGTCGGCGCGGTTGAGTCCCGCGGCGGCGACCTGGATGCGGATCTGTCCTTGTGCGCAAGCGGGGTTGGGGCGCTCGGCCCACTCCACTCGCCCTTCGATGCCTTGCAATGCGTTCACGCTGCCTCCATAGTGATCCTGCAGGGCCCGACCCGAAAGGTCGGGCCCTTTCTTCGCGCCGAATTCACCTGCGATTGAACCCGGCGCCGCCAATTAAGGCCTAATATGCGTCATAACTCCGCGATCAGTCGAATCAGCATGAAGCGATTTTTGCCCCGTACCGCCCTGTTGTTCATCCTCGGCGCAACCGCCTTTTCCTCGTTCGCGGCAACCACCAGCCCGAACGTCTGGGACGGCCTGCAGCCTGACCGGGATCAAGTGATCGCCAGCCTCAACATCGTTGAGCTGCTCAAGCGCCATCACTACAACAAGCCGCCGCTGAACGACGAGCGCTCGGCGAAGATCTATGACAGCTACCTGAAGACGCTCGATCCGGCGCGGATGTACTTCACCCAGGCCGACATCGACCAGTTCGCGCCCTGGCGCACCCAGTTCGACGACTTCCTCAAGAGCGGCGAACTGGAGCCCGGCTTCACCATCTACAAGCGTCACCTCGACCGCCTGAAGGAGCGCCTGGACTTCGCCCTGGCCACCCTGAACAAGGGCGTCGACAAGATGGACTTCAAGACCGACGAATCGCTGGAGATCGACCGCGAGAAATCGCCCTGGGCGAAAGACAGCGCGGCGCTCGACGACCTGTGGCGCAAGAAGGTGAAGGACGAAGTCCTGCGCCTGAAGATCGCCGGCAAGGACAACAAGGCCATCCAGGAACAGCTGACCAAGCGCTACAAGAATCAGCTGATGCGCCTGGAGCAGACCCGCAGCGAAGACATCTTCCAGGCCTACATCAATGCCTTCGCGCAGACCTACGACCCGCACACCCAGTACCTGTCGCCGGACAGCGCGGAAAACTTCGACATCAACATGAGCCTCTCGCTCGAAGGCATTGGCGCCGTACTGCAGAGTGACAACGACTACGTCAAGGTCGTGCGCCTGGTACCGGCCGGCCCCGCCGAGAAGAGCAAGCAGATCGCCACTTCCGACAAGATCATCGGTGTTGCCCAGGGCAAGGGCGAGATGGTCGACGTGGTCGGCTGGCGCCTGGATGAAGTGGTCAAGCTGATCCGCGGCCCGAAAGGCTCGCAGGTCCGCCTGGAAGTGATCCCGTCGACCAACGCGCCGAACGACCAGACCAGCAAGATCGTCACCATCACCCGCGAGGCGGTGAAGCTAGAAGACCAGGCGGCGAAGAAGTCGGAAATCACCATCGACCACGAAGGCAAGAACTACAAGCTGGGCATCATCGACGTGCCCGCGTTCTACCTCGACTTCAAGGCCTATCGCGCCGGCGACCCAGACTACAAGTCCACCACCCGCGACGTGAAGAAGCTCATCGCCGAACTGCAGAAGGACAAGGTCGACGGCATCGTCATCGACCTGCGCAACAACGGCGGCGGCTCCCTGCAGGAAGCCACCGAGCTGACCGGCCTGTTCATCGACCAGGGCCCGACCGTGCTGGTGCGCAACAGCGACGGCCGCGTCGACGTGCTCAACGATGACGAGGGCAAGGCGTTCTACACCGGCCCGATGACCGTGCTGGTCAACCGCCTGTCCGCCTCGGCCTCGGAGATCTTCGCCGGCGCCATGCAGGACTACCACCGCGCGCTCATCGTCGGCGGCCAGACCTTCGGCAAGGGCACCGTGCAGACCATCCAGCCGCTGAACCACGGCGAGCTGAAGCTGACCCTGGCCAAGTTCTACCGCGTCTCCGGCCAGAGCACCCAGCATCAGGGCGTGATCCCGGACATCGGCTACCCGTCCATTGTCGACGACAAGGAAATCGGCGAAAGCGCCCTGCCCGACTCGATGCCGTGGGACACCATTAAGCCGGTGCTGAAGGCCCAGGCCGATCCGTTCAAGCCGTTCCTCGACCAGCTGCGCACCCGTCACGACGCGCGCACCGAGCACAACGCGGACTTCGTCTACGCCCGCGAGCGCCTCGCCCTGGCCCAGGAGCTGATGAAGGAGAAGACCGTCAGCCTCAACGAAGCCAAGCGTCGCGCCCAGCAGACCAGCATCGAGAACCGCCAACTGGCCATGGAGAACGCCCTGCGCAAATCCAAGGGCCAGGAGCCGCTCAAGGAGCTGAAGAAGGAAGACGAGAACGCCCTGCCGGAAGAGGACAAGACCAAACCGCAGGACGACGCCTACCTTACCGAGTCCGGGCATATCCTGATCGACTACCTGAATCTGGACTCCCAGGTGGCCAAACACTGATCGGATGACATCAAACAGTCATGACACTGTCGTGAAATGCACAGGGCCGGGAAACCGGCCCTTTGCTTTTCCAGCCACCGAGAACCGTCATGACCGTCACCGAGCAGTTGAGCGCGCTGGACCAGATCCTCGCTCACGGCGACCTGCACTGCCTGTTCCAGCCCATCCTGTCGCTTTCGGAAAGGCGCCTGGTGGGCTACGAAGCCCTTACGCGCGGCCCGTCCAACGGCCCCCTGCACTCGCCCCTGCCGCTGTTCAGTATCGCCCGCAGCAGCGGCCGCCTGAGCCAACTGGAGCTGCTCTGCCGGCGCAAGGCCTGCGCGCGCTTTCGCGACCTGAAGCTCGAGGGCAAGCTGTTCCTCAACGTGTCGCCCGAATCCCTGCTGGAACCGACCCACCAGCCCGGCCGCACACTGCAGTTACTGCAGACTTTCGGCATTTCGCCCAGCGACGTGGTGATCGAGTTGACCGAGCAGACACCCATCGAGGACTTCACCCTCCTCGATACCGCGCTGCACCACTACCGCGCCATGGGCTTTTCCATCGCCCTGGATGACCTGGGTGCCGGCTACTCCAGCCTGCGCCTGTGGTCCGAGTTGCGACCCGACTACGTGAAGATCGACCGCCACTTCATCGAAGGCATCCACCTGGATGCGGTGAAGCGCGAGTTCGTCGGCTCGATCCTGAAGATGGCCCACGCCTCGCGCGCCCAGGTGATCGCCGAAGGCATCGAGATTCCCGAAGAGCTGGCCGTGCTTTCCGAGATGGGCGTGGACCTGGTGCAGGGCTACCTGCTTGGCCGTCCCAACGAAATTCCGCCCCGCGACGCCCGCGCCCTGCTACCGGAAGTGGAAAGTGCTGGCGCGTTGCTGGCCGAGGATCAAGCGGACCTCGAGCCACTGCTGCTGGAGCAACCGGCGGTGCGCGACAACACGCCCATCGCTGACGTGCTGGAAGCCTTCCGCGCCCAGGCCAACCTCAACTCCCTGGCGGTGCTCGACAGCCACCATCAACCGGTCGGCATCGTCCATCGCCATGCACTCTCGGACACCCTGCTCAAGCCGTTCGCGCCGGAGCTGTATGCGCGCAAGCCGATCAGCCGGCTGATGAGCGACGACTTTCTCGCGGTGGAACGCAGCCAGTCGCTGCAGCAGGTCAGCCGGCTGCTCACCAGCCGCGCGCGGCAGCGCATCGAGGAAGACTTCATCATCACCCTGAACGGTCGCTACCTGGGGCTGGGCCGGGTGATCGACGTGCTCAAGCTGATCACCGAACTGAAGATCCGCCAGGCCCGGCATGCCAACCCACTGACGCTGCTACCGGGCAACGTGCCCATCCAGCAGTGCCTGTCGCGCCTGCTGCAACAGGGGCGCGAAGCGGTGGTGTGCTATGTCGACATCGACAGCTTCAAGCCCTTCAACGACCTCTACGGCTATGCCCGTGGCGATGAAGTTCTGCTGTGCCTGGCGCAGTGCCTGGGCGAACGCGTAGACCCGACACGGGACTTCGTGGGCCACATCGGCGGCGACGACTTCATGCTGGTGCTGGGGACGCAGGACTGGCGCGAACGCCTCAACCACCTGCTGGAAGATTTCCAGGGCCAGTGCCGGCGCTTCTACAGCCGCGAGCACCTGGATGCGGGCTGCTTCGTCGCGCACAACCGCCAGGGACGGCGCGAGGAATATCCGTTGCTATCCCTGTCGATCGGCGTGGTGCACGTGAAGAGTGGCGCCGGTCAGCGCCTGGACGCCAGCCAACTGGCCGGACTGGCCTCGGAGGCCAAGCGCCACGCGAAGAACATGCCCGGCTACAGCCTGCACATTCTCACAGCAGAATGATTCAGAGCCCCAACTGGCGGGCGCGCGTCTCGTAGCGCTCGGCCTGGGCTACATCGGGTTCGAGACCCGGGCCGCCACTGCGGTACAACTCGCCAAGCTTGCGTGCCGCCAGCGGATGCCCCGCCTCGGCGGCCTGCCCCCAGTAGCGCGCCGCTTCCTGCGCATCGCCGGCATGACGGGTATCACCCTTGAGGGATTGCACGCCCAACTGGTACGCCGCCTTGTGGTCGCCTGCGGTGGCGGCCAGGCGCAACAGACGCAGGCCTTCCTCGCGGGCGCCGAAGCCCTGCCCGCGGAACAGCAGCAGGTGGCCGTAGAAGCTCTGTGCGCCAACGTCCCCCAGCGCGGCCATGCGTGCGAACTGGCCCTGCATCCAGGCCCAGGAACGCGCCTGGCGGACCATCCACGGCCACCCCATCAGGCGCCGCGCCGCTGCATAGCTCAGCCGTGCACGTAGACTCCAGAACAGCTCGCGAGGCGTCGCCACGTCAGAGCTCCTCGGGGTACTCGAACTCGAACACGCGCACCACTTCCGCCGCATGCCAGCCGGCGGCGGCAGGACCATCCGGCGCACCGGAGAATCGGCCCAGGCGTTCGACATGCTCGAAGAAGCCGGTTCTGGGCAGGCGGCTGGCGCCCTGGCTGATCACCAGCGAGCTGCGTATCGGCCGCCCCGCACGGGCATCCAGCGCAGCCAGGTGTTCCAGCGCGGCGGTCAGCACGGTCATGGCCGGGGTGGGCAATTGCAGGCGCTCGATCAGCGCCCGGTAGGTGAGCAGGTGGCGCTGGCGGCGGGCGTCTTCCAGCTCGCCGAGCAGGCCTTCCCAATGCTTGCGACTGATCTGCACGCTCAAGAAGCAGACTCCCCAGTGCCCAGGGCACGACGCAGGCCATGCTGGATGGCGTCGCTGGCCTCGCGCTCGCCGTTCTCTATCAGCTCCAGGTAGGACGGGCTGATGCCCACCGAACGCGCCAGCGTTTCGATGGCGATGCCACGGGCTTCCCGTAGGGCTTTCCAGTCCGGCTTCTCGTCGAATGCCTCGGGCGCATCCGGCTTGACGAGCTGAGCAGCACCTCGGCCGGCAGCCGCCAGCAGCGCCTGGTACTCAGCCCAGGGAACCACGGCGTACTCCGCTTCGCCGTCACGCATGATGACTTGAACGTTCATGACAACACTCCTTGCAGGCGGCCATCTTAACAGCCTGGCGCCGGGCTGTGCCGGCTATACTGCGCTCGCCGTCACGCCCACAAATCGGGGGAACGATTTGCAGCGCCTGATTCCACTCTGCCTGTGCCTGGCCAGCGCCCTGTGTGGCGCCGAAGAGCTGCGCTGGGGCTATTCGCCAAGCAACGGCATGCCCTATGCGGAAAGTATCGACCATGAATTGGCACCTGGCTTCATCCGCGATCTGGGTGAAACCGTCGGGGAGCGCCTGGGGCTCGATATTCGCTTCGTGGAAACGCCGGACAAGCGCGCCGAGCCCGCCCTCGCCCAGGGCGCGATCCACCTGCTGTGCATCAACAATCCACAGTGGATGAAAGCGCCGGAGAAACTGCACTGGTCTCCCAGCCTGTTCGAGGAAGAAGATGCCCTGGCCCAGCGGGCGGATGTGCCGCCTGTGGAGAACCTCGCGCAGCTGCACGACATCCGCATCGGCACCAGCCTGGGCTACGTCTACCCCGCCCCTCTGATGCAGGCCTTCGCCGAAGGACGGGTGAAGCGCGCCGATGTCCGCGACCTGGATACGCGCCTGCACATGCTCGAGGCCGGCCGCCTGGATGCATTGATCGAGATGCGCCGACCGCTGGAGTTTCTCCTTGCCCAGCACCACAAATTGCCAGTGGCGATCCACAGCAACAACGTGCAGCACTACTCGATCTACTGCTCGTACGGCCCTGCGCTTCCGCTGCCCGCCGAACGACTGGATGCCGTGCTACAGGCGATGGTCAGCGACGGTTCCATCCAGCGCCTGCTCGGCGAGCAGAGCGCACGGCTGCGTCAGAGACGCTGAATCGCTTCCGGCGGCGGCAGTTGCTTCAGGGCTTCGCGGGTTTCCACGCCCTGCGCGTCGCGCCAGACCTTGAAGGCATCGATCTCCGATTGCCAGCGACGTACCACCCAGGCCAGCACCGCCAGGTCGTCAAGGAAGCCGACGCCCAGCAGCCAGTCGGGCACCAGGTCCACGGGTGAAAGGAAATACAGCAGCGCCGTCACCACGGAAACCAGCGCCTGGGAACTGATGCCGCGGTAATCGCCGCGCACCCAGGCCACCAGCAATTCCTGCAGCAGCTTCAGATCGGTCCTCGCCAGCTTCACCCGGCCACTCTTGCGCGCGACGGCGAACAGCAGCGCGGGCACTCGCCCACCCGCGATGAAACGGCTGGCGAGCTTGAGGAAACGGTCAAATCCCGGAGGCTTTTTCATCGATTTACCTCGATAGGAAGATTCGTACAGAGCAGGTTCAGGTTATCCACCTTTCCTGTGGATAACTCTGTTGAAAGACACCCTCGATATCGCCCAAACGCCCGTGCCACGAGGGCTGGAGACAGATCGGCGATTTTTTGTTCACCCCTACAAATGCGTTAAAAATCATGCAGTTGCGGCTAAGCGAAGGGCCCGGCAATGTCAAGGGGAGGGGATTGTTTCAACTGCGTCAAATATGTGCATAAGGGTAACACCGAGCTGAAGGTTACTCCCATTCAGACCCGACGGTCAGCGCGCCGTTCCAGAGCGTTCCCCGCACAAACGAAAACGCCCCGCAGGTTACGGGGCGTTTCCACTGGTACGAAGGTACTCAGTTACTTCTTGGGCTGCTCTGCCGAAGCGGCCGGAGCCTCAGCCGCGTCAGGCTGATTCGGGTCCTTGATGGCCAGCAGTTCGAGGTCGAACACCAGGACCGAGTTGGCCGGGATGGTCGGGCTCGGGCTCTGCGCGCCGTAGGCCAGTTCGCTCGGGATGAAGAGCTTGATCTTCTCGCCGACGTGCATCAGTTGCAGGGCTTCGACCCAACCCGGGATCACGCCGCCAACCGGCAGATCGATCGGGCTGCCACGCTGGATGGAGCTGTCGAAGACAGTACCGTCGACCAGCTTGCCTTCGTAGTGAACAGTGACGACATCGGTAGCCTTGGGCTGCGCGCCGTCGGCTTTCTTCACGACTTCGTATTGCAGGCCGGACTTGGTGGTGACCACGCCATCACGCTTGCCGTTTTCCTCGAGGAACTTCTTGCCGGCTTCCAGAGCCTCGGCATTCTTCTTGGCAACCTGCTCTTCAGTGCGCTTCTGCAGGGCGGTGAAGGCTTCGGTCAGCTCTTCGTCGGTCAGCTTCTGCTTCTGCTTGCCGACGGCATCTTCGATACCCAGGGCGACGGCTTTCGAATCCAGGTCATTCATGCCTTCCTGGGCGAGGCTCTTGCCCATGTTCAGGCCGATGCCATAGGAAGCTTTCTGCGCAGGAGTCTTGAGTTCCACTTCGGCGGCCTGTTTGTCGCAGCCCGCGAGAACCAGGCCGACCAGCGCGATCGCTGCCGCCAACCGATGTTGTTTCATGCTGAATCCTTGTCTTTGCGCCGTCATGGCTTAAGTAGTGAAGCCGCGAGCTTATCAGGCGCTCGTGGCCAGTGGCTATGGGCAATAGGAACCACTGCCGAGAGAGAAGTTCCCACAGCAAACTTATAAGAAAATTAACAGGATAAGACAGACGGCCAGCACGCAATCACTGTGATCGAAGCGGGCAACTTTGACGGGAAGCTTTCGCAGGAAAGACTTTTGCAGACAAGAAAAGGCAGGCAAAGAAAAAGCCCCCAGGTATTGCTACCTGAGGGCTTTTCGAAATGTGGCGCAGCGGACGGGACTCGAACCCGCGACCCCCGGCGTGACAGGCCGGTATTCTAACCGACTGAACTACCGCTGCGTCGGACCTCGAGTGGTGGGTGATGACGGGATCGAACCGCCGACCCTCTGCTTGTAAGGCAGATGCTCTCCCGGCTGAGCTAATCACCCTTCGTCTCGAAGTGGGGCGCATTCTACGGAGGACATTTGCACCTGGCAAGCCCCTCGATGAAAAAAATTTTCAGATGTTCCAAAGGCTTAGATGAAGAGGGCGAATGACGAAACGGGGTTGGCCTGAACCGCGCCGAACGGAATAATGGCTCCTTTGTGTCCAGGAGTTAGCCCCTCATGTGGTTCCGCAATCTGCTCGTATATCGCCTCACCCAGGATCTGCAGATCGACGCCGATGCCCTGGAAAAGGCCCTGGCCAGCAAACCGGCGCGCTCCTGCGCCAGCCAGGAGCTGACTACCTATGGTTTCTCCGCCCCCTTCGGCAAGGGCCCGGACGCGCCGCTGGTTCACGCCAGCGAGGGTTTCTTCCTGATCAGTGCACGCAAGGAAGAGCGCATCCTCCCCGGCAGCGTGGTGCGTGACGCACTCAAGGAGAAGGTCGACGAGATCGAAGCCGCGCAGATGCGCAAGGTCTACAAGAAGGAACGCGACCAGCTCAAGGACGAAATCGTCCAGACCCTGCTGCCGCGCGCCTTCATCCGCCGTTCGGTGACCTTCGCCGCCATCGCCCCGAGCCTCGGCCTGATCCTGGTCGACACCTCCAGCGCGAAGAAGGCTGAAGATCTGCTGTCCACCCTGCGCGAGGCCCTGGGTTCGCTGCCGGTTCGCCCGCTGACCGTGAAGACCGCGCCGACCGCCACCCTGACCGACTGGGTGAAGACCCAGGAAGCCGCCGGCGACTTCTTCGTCCTCGACGAGTGCGAGCTGCGTGACACCCACGAAGACGGCGGCGTGGTGCGCTGCAAGCGCCAGGACCTGACCAGCGAGGAAATCCAGCTGCACCTGACCGCCGGCAAGCTGGTTACCCAGCTGTCCCTGGCCTGGTCGGACAAGCTGTCCTTCGTCCTCGACGACAAGGTCGCGATCAAGCGTCTTCGTTTCGAAGACATGCTGCAGGAGAAGGCGGAGCAGGACGGCGGCGAAGACGCCCTCGGCCAGCTCGACGCCAGCTTCACCCTGATGATGCTGACCTTCGCCGAGTTCATCCCGGCGCTGATCGAAGCGCTCGGCGGCGAGGCGATGCCCGAAGGCATCTGATGCCCCCTCAGGCGCCGCGCACACGCGGCGCCTGACAACACAATAAGGCCCACATAAAAAGAAGGACGGCCCATGCGTGCTCTCATCCTGCTCAGCCGCTTCATGGGCAACACTTTCGCCCTCTGGGTGCTGCTCTTCGCCATCCTGGCGTTCTTCGTTCCCTCCCTCTTCACCCCGTTCACCGTCGCCATCATCCCCATGCTCGGCGTGGTGATGTTCGGCATGGGCCTGACGCTCAAGGTCGAGGACTTCGCCGAAGTCGCCCGGCATCCCTGGCGTGTCACCCTCGGCGTCATCGCCCACTTCGTGATCATGCCCGGCATGGCCTGGCTGCTCTGCCAACTGATGCACCTGCCGCCGGAAATCGCCGTGGGCGTGATCCTGGTCGGCTGCTGCCCCAGCGGTACCGCTTCCAACGTGATGACCTGGCTCTCGCGCGGCGACCTGGCGCTTTCCGTGGCCATCGCCGGCGTGACCACCCTCCTCGCCCCGCTGCTGACACCGGCGCTGATCTGGCTGCTGGCCTCGGCCTGGCTGCCGGTCTCCTTCGGCGCGCTGTTCTGGTCGATCCTGCAGGTCGTCGTGGTCCCCATCGTGCTGGGCCTCGTGGCCCAGCGTGTGCTCGGCGCACGAGTACGCCATGTGGTGGACGTGCTGCCGCTGGTCTCGGTGGTCTCCATCGTGATCATCGTCGCCGCCGTGGTCGCGGCCAGCCAGGCGAAGATCGCCGAATCCGGCCTGCTGATCATGGCCGTGGTGATTCTGCACAACGGTTTCGGCTTCCTGCTCGGCTACTTCACCGCCAAGGTCTTCGGCCTGCCGCTGGCGCAGCGCAAATCACTGGCGCTGGAAGTTGGCATGCAGAACTCCGGCCTTGGCGCGGCCCTGGCCAGCGCGCACTTCTCGCCGCTGGCGGCCGTACCCAGCGCGCTGTTCAGCGTCTGGCACAACATTTCCGGCGCCACGCTTTCCACCTGGTTCCGTCGCATGACCGACGAGCCATCCGTCCAGAAAGAAGCCCCGCAATAGGGCAATCATCCGGCGCCGGGTTGCCCGGCGCACTGCTTTTGTGCAAAATAATGCACATTGTGAGGACGACCTCACCACCTTCCGGTGCTCCAGCGGGGACGGCCCTCCATTCCATCCACCGTCTGGAGAGCTCCATGTCCTGGATCATTCTGTTCGTCGCCGGCCTGTTCGAAGTGGGCTGGGCCGTCGGCCTGAAATACACCGAAGGTTTCACCCGACCGATACCGACCATTCTCACCGTGCTGGCGATCATCACCAGCATGGGCCTGCTGGGCCTGGCCATGAGAAATCTGCCGCTGGGCACCGCCTACGCGATCTGGACCGGCGTCGGCGCTGTCGGCACCGTGATCGTCGGGATCGTGCTGTTCGGCGAGTCCATGGCGCCAATGCGCATGCTCAGCGTCGCGCTGATTCTGTGCGGACTGGTCGGACTGAAAATGAGCCACTGACGCTGTATCGGTTCTCGATACCGGCGGGCTGTCGCTTTCCCGAAAATTTGTCGGTATGCTGCGGGCCACTGTGTTTGCTAGGGTCACTGTGGCTCGTGACCTGGTGGGGCCATTCCCCACCACCCGGCTTCGACTGCACCTTGCAACTCAGGACGAGCGCGGACCTTTTCCGCAAAACAATCTTCAATAGTTCAAGGTGTAATTCCATGTCCAATCGTCAGACCGGCACCGTCAAGTGGTTCAACGACGCTAAAGGCTTCGGTTTCATCACCCCGGAAAGCGGCAACGATGTGTTCGTTCACTTCCGCTCCATCCAGGGCAATGGCTTCAAGTCGCTGCAGGAAGGCCAGAAGGTCTCCTTCATCGTTGTTGAAGGCCAGAAAGGCCTGCAGGCTGACGAAGTTCAGGTTATCTGATCCTCGTCCTGCACCACGAAAAAGCCCCGGCAATGCCGGGGCTTTTTCTTTTCCGCCACCAGGCTCAGCGTACCGCGCCACGCAGCTCGGCCACCTGCTCCTGCAGCAGCAGGCGCCTGGCTTCTTCCGGCGCCACTGGCTGACCAGCCACCAGACAAACTCGCGACCACAGCCGACGGAAGAAGCCCTTGTGCGGGTCACGGCTGAAGAAGCTGCCCCACAACCCCTGTAGCGCCATCGGGATCACCGGCACCGGCGTTTCCTTGATGATGCGCTCCACGCCGCCGCGGAACTCGTTCATCTCTCCGTCCAGGGTCAGCATGCCCTCGGGGAAGATGCATACCACCTCTCCTTCGCGCAGGTATTCGGCAACCCTGGCGAAAGCCTTTTCGTAGGTCTCCGGATCCTCGTTACGCCCGGCGATCGGCACCGCACCGGCCGTACGGAAGATGAAATTGAGCACCGGGATGCGGAAGATCTTGTAGTACATGACGAAGCGCACCGGGCGCCGCACCGACCCCGCAATCAGCAGCGCATCGACGAAGGATACGTGGTTGCACACCAGCACCGCCGGGCCTTCATCGGGGATGGCTTCGAGATTGCGATGATCCACCCGGTACATCGAGTGCGTCAGCAGCCAGACCAGGAAGCGCATGGTGAACTCGGGCACGATCTTGAAGATGTACACGTTCACCGCGACGTTCATCAGCGAGAGCACAAGAAACAGCTCGGGGATCGTCAGCTTCGCCACCGACAACAGCAGGATCGAGACAATCGCCGCCACCACCATGAACAGCGCGTTGAGGATGTTATTCGCCGCGATCACCCGCGCGCGCTTGTCTTCCTCGGTGCGCGCCTGGATCAGCGCATACAGCGGCACGATGTAGAAGCCGCCGAAGATGCCGATGCCGAGGATGTCGGCCAGCACCGCCCAGGACTGCGAATGCTCCAGCACGGCCAGCCAGTTGTAGGGCTGCTCGCCCTGCGGGAAGCCGCCCGAATGCCACCACAGGAGGATGCCGAACAGGCTCAAGCCGATGGAGCCAAAGGGCACCAGGCCGATCTCCACCTTCTTGCCGGAAAGCTTTTCGCAGAGCATCGAGCCCAGTGCGATACCCACCGAGAACACGGTGAGGATCAGTGTCACCACGCTCTCGTCGCCGTGCAGCAGCTCCTTGGCGTAGGTCGGGATCTGCGTCAGGTACACCGCGCCGAGGAACCAGAACCAGGAGTTGCCCACCAGCGAGCGCGACACCGCCGGGCGCTGGCGCAGGCCGAGCAGGAGGATGCTCCAGGACTGGCGGAAGATGTTCCAGTCGACCTTCAGGTCCGGCAGCGCGGCCGCCGCACGGGGAATTTTGCGACTGGCGAGGAAACCGCAGACAGCCACCAGCACCACGGCGATGCCGACGCCGGCTGCATAGTCCTGCCGCGACATCAGCACGCCGGCGCCGATGGTGCCGCAGAGGATGGCGAGGAAGGTGCCCATCTCCACCAGCGCGTTACCGCCCACCAGTTCGTCCTCGCGCAGGTGCTGCGGCAGGATCGAGTACTTCACCGGGCCGAACAGCGCCGAGTGCGTGCCCATGGCGAACAGCGCGAGGAACAGCAGCGGCAGGCTGCCGAACACGAAGCCCGCGGCGCCAACCGCCATGATCACGATCTCGGCCAGCTTCAGCGCGCGCATCAGCGCGTCCTTGTTGAATTTCTCGCCGAACTGGCCGCCCAGGGCGGAGAACAGGAAGAACGGCAGGATGAACAGCAGCGCGCAGAGGTTGACCAGCAGGTTGCGGTCACCGCCGACGGTGAGGTGGTAGAGGATCGCCAGGATCAGCGACTGCTTGAAGATGTTGTCGTTGAAGGCACCCAGCAGCTGGGTGATGAAGAAGGGCAGGAATCGCTTGGTGCCCAGCAGGGCGAATTGCGAGTGTTGAGACATCGTCCTTGTTTACCTGCGTAGCGGCCTTGAGCCGGAATGACAGCACGGATATGACGGCAACAGCGTGAAGAAAAGCCACATTTTCCGCACAAATCCATTCGAACGCCGTAATCCGTGCAAGAAAAAGCCCGTCGCGAAGGACGGGCTTTTCAATGAGCCGGGAAGACGTCAGAAGCCGACGCTGCCCTGCACGTAGAAAGTGCGCGGCTCGCCCAGGTAAATCCCGGCGTTGTTGTCGCTGGAACGGGTGTAGTTCATCTGATCGAAGATGTTCTTCACCCCGGCGGCGACCTTCAGGTTCGACGCCTGCGGGCCGAAGTCGTAGCCCACGCGGGCGTTCCACAGCACGTAGCCGGGGATGTCGCCGTACTGGCCATCGGCGCTCGGCTCGGTGATGTAGTTGCCGGTGAAGCTGCCGTTGGAGTTGGTGGTCGGGCCGGGCGCGCGCTGCCCCGACTGGGCGAAACCGTCGAAGTTGTAGGTCCAGCGGTCGTGCTCGTAGCGCAGGCCGATGGTTGCCACTTGGCGCGAGTAGAGCGGCAGATCACGGCCCTTGAACGAAGGGATCTCACCTTCGTAGGTAGCGCGGGTATACGTGAAGGTGCCATAGGCAGTCAGTCCGGCGAGTATCGGGTCCAGCGCAGCCATGTCGTAGTGCGCGGAGGTCTCGATGCCCTGGTGCTTGGTAGCGCCCAGGTTGGTCCAGCCCACGTCATTGCTGATGTACTGCAGCTCGTCGTCGAAGTCGATGTAGAACAGCGTGACTTCGCCACCCCAGGTGCCGTTGTCATAGCGCGTGCCCACTTCGTAGGTCTTCGCCTTCTCCGGCTGCAGGCCGCTGGCGGTGTCGTTGCCGCTGCCGCCCTGGCCGAGCTGGAAGTACTGCAGGCTGCCGAAGGAGGTCTCGTAGTTGGCGAACAGCTTCCACTCGTCCGACAGGTGATACATCACCGCCAGCGCCGGCAGCGGCTCGTTGTAGTCCTTGCTGCGGTTCTTCTCCTGGACCGGCTTGCCCTTGTTGTCGAGCACGGGGCGCTCGTGCCAGTCGGTGGAGATGCGCTCGAAGCGGATGCCCGGGGTGACGGTCCAGTTGCCCACGTCGATCTTGTCGTCGAGGTAGATGGAGTTCGCCTCGGTACCGCCTGTGCGGTCCTGGTAGGTGTGGCCGTCGGCGCCGGGGATCGGCGTCGGGATGTTGTTCACCAGGCCGACCTGGCTGGCGCGCTCGTGCATCGCCTCCTTCAGGTAGCGATAGCCGATGCTGGCTTCCTGGGTGGTCGGGCCGACCATGAAGATCTTCGACACGCGCGGCTCGATACCGAAGGTGTGGTAGTCGCGCGGGTAGGACGCCAGGGTCTTGAGGTCGCGGTTGGCAATGTTGCTGCCACGGAAGCTGTCGCTGTAGTAGGTCAGCACTTCGACCTGGGTGAGGTCGTCGATCTGCCGCTTGTACTTGAGCGAGACGTCCTTGCGACGACCGCTGAAGTTGTCGTAGTCGCGCACCGACTGGTACGGGTCCTTGTCGAACTGCGCCTGGGTCAGGCCGCCGGGCATGTCGGCGCTGCCGTCGTAGTAGTGGAAGTTGGCGGAGAACTCGTCGACATCGGTGGGCGCCCAGTGGGTCTTGAACATCACGTCGTCGATGTCGGTGGCGTCGTTGCTGTCGCGGTAGCCCGCGCCCTTCACGCCGGAATACAGCAGCGCAGCGCCCATGCCGTTGTCGGCGGTGCCGCCGAGGAAGGCGTTGTAGAGCTTCTTCCAGCCGCCGTGGGAAGCGGTTTCCACGGTGCTGCCGACGTCACCGGAGAATTCCTTGGGAATCGCCCGGGTGACGAAGTTGATCACCCCGCCGACGTTCTGCGGCCCATAGCGCACGGAACCGGCGCCACGCACGACATCGACGCTGTCGAGGTTGCCCACCGACAGCGGGAACATCGACAGCTGCGGCTGGCCGTAAGGTGCCACGGCGGCCGGGACGCCATCGATGAGCACGGTGGAGCGCGGCGACAGGCGCGAGGTCAGGCCGCGTACGCCGACGTTGAGGGAAACATCGCTGCCGCCGGTGCCGTTGTTGTCCTGCACCTGCACGCCGGGAATACCGCGCAGCACGTCGCGCACGTTCTGCGCGCCCTCTTCGATCATCTGCTCGCGGCGCACCACGGTGCGCGCGCCGGGGTGGTTCTGCACCACCTGCTGATCGGCCTCGCCGAGCCAGTCACCGACGACGGTGACGGTCTCCAGTTCCTTGGTGTCTTCTTCGGCCTGCGCCGGCAGCAGCGGCGTGGCCAGGGCAACGGCGATCGCCAGGCGCGACCACGAACGAACGTGCGACATGCTTCCCCCTCCCCGGGTACTTCGTGAAGGGGCGGCAAATTAAAACCGAATGTAAATTTTGTAAATGCAAATATATCGCAAATGAAAAAATATTCCGGTTGACTCAGATTCTCTTTTCGTCGTATCGAACGATCGCTCAATGGCGTGTCGATAAAAAGTCGGCACCCCATCAAGGGCAGGGTTCTTCAGGGGAATACGGCGGAAACGTCAGGCCTGGCGGAACGACCGTGCACAAGCCTGGCGATATTCGCCAGGGCCGACACCGTAGGCCTGCTTGAACTGCCGGCTGAGATGGCTCTGGTCGGCGAAGCCCAGTTGCATCGCCACGTTCACTGGCATGCAGCCCTGCTTGAGCAGCGCCCGCGCCTGCTCCAGCCGACGCTGCTTGAGCCAGGCATGGGGCGGCAGGCCGGTCGCCTTGCGGAACACGCGGGCGAAGTGGAAGGCAGACAGCCCGACGGCCGCGGCCAGTTCCTCCAGCGACGGCGGTTCCATCAACCGCGAGCCGAGCAGCTCGCGGGCCCGCGCTACCGCCACTGGTTCGTTGCCCGCGGGCGGCGCTTCAGGAATTCGCGCGTGACGCTGGAACAGCAACAGCAGCGCCTCGCGCCAGCAGGTCTGGCGCTGCAGAACAGTGGCGTCGGAATCCACCAACCGGTGCGCGGCGAACAGTGCCTGCACCAGTTCCGGATCATTCACCACGCTGGCATCGAAAGATGGCGTGCCACCCTTGCCCAGTTCAAGCTCCTCCAGCACTCCGGAAACCTGCGCCAGCTCCGGATAGAAACCGCGGTAGCGCCAGCCGGCCTCGTCGGCCTTGGAGCCGGTGTGGACCTCGTCGGGGTTGATCAGCACCACGCTGCCAGCCGGGGCAAAGTGCTCGGCGCCGCGATGGTGAAAGCGCTGCGCACCCTGCTCGATCATGACGAAGGCGAAGCCTTCATGGACGTGGGGCGAGAACACCTGCTCGATATAGCGCGCGTGCAGCAGCTCTACGCCGCCCAGCTCCTGGGCGCGCCAGAAGCGGGTGCGTTCGCCGCTTGCGTGGTCTTCTGCCATCTACCACTCCCGTCAAGGGACTCTTCGTATGCCGTGCCCTGCAGGCATATCAGCCATTACTGGAAAATGGCGTCCGGGCTTTCCCTCACCCCCGCCCTCTCCCAGAGGGAGAGGGAGGCGTCTGTGCCGGCTGACACGATAGTTTCCTCCTGCGCCGAACAGTCCCCTCTCCCTTGGGGAGAGGGTTAGGGTGAGGGGGCAAGCGGTGCAGAGTATCACTCAGCCGGCGAACCCAGCTTCCAGCGCAGCCTTCACCTGCGGCCATTCCTGGTCGGTGATGCTGTACAGGATGGTGTCGTCGAGCCGCCCGCCGGCCAGGCGCCGGTGGTTGCGCAGCACGCCCTCGCGCACGGCGCCGAGCTTCTCGATGGCGCGCTGGGAGCGTTCGTTGCTGGCGGCGGTCTTGAACTGCACGCGGACCATCTTCCAGCTGTCGAAGGCGTGGCGCAGCATCAGGTACTTCATGGTGGCGTTGAGGCCGCTGCCGTGCTGGCCCTGGTCCAGCCAGGTGGCGCCGATCTCGCAGGCCGGCAGCGCCGGGAGGAAGTCCATGAAGCGCGTGGTGCCGACGATCTGGTTGCCCAGGCGCACCACCAGCGGCAGGGCGCGGCCCTCGCGCTGATCGGCCAGGCCCTGGCGGTACCAGTCCGGGCGCCCCGGCGCACTCATGAACTGCAGGACGTCGCGGTTCTGTTCCGCCAGCGTCACCAGGTCCGGCACGTCGGCCTCCACCATCGGCTCCAGGCGCAGGGCCCCGCGCTGCAAGGTGATGGGTAACGGTCTGAACATGGCGCCCTCCTCGAAACACGACGCGAAATCTTCGCTCACATCAGAGCGTAGCGGCCCGGCGAAGTGCCGCGTACCCAGCCGGGCGCGACGGACGGACCGCGAAAAGCCCGGCAAGCTACCAGTACCGCGCCTGCCCCTCAAGTGAGAAGCGCGACACAGCGCCACTGAGACATTGGTAGCAGGCGTCTGACAGTTCCGGACTTTGGTGCGAAACTGCTGCCAGTGCTCCTGCGGGGGAGCCAGTTCATTTCCGGAGTCAGCATGTCGTTGTCCAGTGGGTTGATCGCAACGGTCGCCCTGCTCTACATGGCGGTCCTGTTCGCCATCGCGTTCTATGGCGACCGCCGTCGCGCCCCTCTTTCGCCGCGTGTCCGCGCCTGGGTCTACAGCCTCTCGCTGGCCGTGTACTGCACCAGCTGGACCTTCTTCGGCGCCGTCGGCCAGGCCGCCGACCAGTTGTGGTCGTTTCTGCCGATCTATGTCGGCCCCGTGCTGCTCATGCTCTTCGCGCCCTGGGTGCTGCAGAAGATGATCATGATCAGCAAGCAGGAGAACATCACCTCCATCGCCGACTTCATCGCCGCGCGCTACGGCAAGTCCCAGGCACTGGCGGTGGTGGTGGCGCTGATCTGCGTGGTCTGCGTGCTGCCCTACATCGCCCTGCAGCTCAAGGGCATCGTCCTCGGGGTGAACCTGCTGATCGGCGCCGGCCCCGACTCCACTGGCATCCGCGCCCAGGACACGGCGCTGATCGTGTCGCTGATCCTCGCGCTGTTCACCATCGTCTTCGGCACCCGCAACCTGGACGTCACCGAGCACCACCGCGGCATGGTGCTGGCGATCGCCTTCGAATCCCTGGTGAAGCTGACCGCCTTCCTCGCCGTCGGCATCTTCGTCACCTACGGCCTCTACGACGGCTTCGGCGACCTGCTGGACAAGGCCCGCGTCGCCCCGCAGCTCAACGAGTACTGGAAGGAAACCGTGCACTGGCCGGGCATGCTGCTGCAGACCGGCGTGGCGATGACCGCGATCATGTGCCTGCCGCGCCAGTTCCACGTGCTGGTGGTGGAAAACATCGAGCCGCGCGATCTGAACCTGGCGCGCTGGGTGTTCCCGATCTACCTGGTGCTGGCCGCGCTGTTCGTGGTGCCCATCGCCCTCGCCGGGCAGATGCACCTGCCGGCTGGCGTCATGCCGGACTCCTTCGTGATCAGCCTGCCGCTGGCCGAAGCCCACCCGGCACTGGCGCTGCTGGCCTTCATCGGCGGCGCCTCGGCGGCCACCGGCATGGTGATCGTCGCCAGCGTGGCGCTGTCCACCATGGTCTCCAACGACATGTTGCTGCCCTGGCTGCTGCGCCGCAAAGGCGAGGCCGAGCAGCCTTTCGAGGTGTTCCGCCACTGGCTGCTGACCGTGCGCCGGGTGAGCATCGCGCTGATCCTCCTGCTGGCCTATGTCAGCTACCGCCTGCTGGGCTCCACCGCGAGCCTGGCCACCATCGGCCAGATCGCCTTCGCCGCCATCGCCCAGCTGGGCCCGGCAATGATCGGCGCGCTGTACTGGAAGCAGGCCAACCGCCGCGGCGTGTTCGCCGGCCTCGCCGCTGGCTCCTTCCTCTGGGCCTATACCCTGGTGCTGCCGGTCGTCGCCAAGGGCCTGGGCTGGCCGCTGGAAACCTTCCCCGGCCTGGCCTGGCTCGCCGGCCGCCCGTTCGGCCTGTCCATCGAGCCGCTGACCCTGGGCGTACTGCTCTCGCTGATCGGCAACTTCGCGCTGTTCGGGCTGGTCTCGGTGTTCTCCCGCACCCGCGTCTCGGAGCACTGGCAGGCCAGCCGCTTCATCGGCCAGGAAATCTCCCAGAAGCTCAGCTCGCGCTCGATGCTCGCCGTGCAGCTGGAAGACCTGCTGATGCTCGCCGCCCGCTTCGTCGGCGAGGAACGTGCGCGGCAGAGCTTCATCCGCTTCGCCTACCGCCAGGGCAAGGGCTTCACCCCCAGCCAGAACGCCAACGACGAGTGGATCGCCCACACCGAACGCCTGCTCGCCGGCGTGCTCGGCGCCTCTTCTGCGCGCGCCGTGGTGAAGGCCGCCATCGAAGGCCGCGAGATGCAGGTGGAGGACGTGGTGAAGATCGCCGACGAAGCCTCCGAGGTGCTGCAGTTCAACCGCGCGCTGCTGCAGGGCGCGATCGAGAACATCACCCAGGGCATCAGCGTGGTCGACCAGTCGCTGCGCCTGGTGGCCTGGAACCACCGCTACATCGAACTGTTCGAGTACCCGGACGGGCTGATCTACGTCGGCCGCCCCATTGCCGACATCATCCGCTACAACGCCGAGCGCAACCTCTGCGGGCCGGGCGACCCGGACCTGCACGTCGCCAAGCGACTGTACTGGATGCGCCAGGGCACGCCGCACACCTCCGAACGGCTGTTCCCCAACGGCCGGGTGATCGAGCTGATCGGCAACCCGATGCCCGGCGGCGGCTTCGTCATGAGCTTCACCGACATCACCAACTACCGCGACGCCGAGCAGGGCCTGAAGGACGCCAACGAAGGCCTGGAGCAGCGCGTGCAAGAGCGCACCTTCGAGCTGTCGCAGCTCAATCAGGCCCTCACCGAGGCCAAGGGTACGGCCGAGGCGGCCAACCAGTCGAAGTCGCGTTTCCTCGCCGCGGTGAGTCATGACCTGATGCAGCCGCTGAATGCCGCTCGACTGTTCTCCGCCGCCCTCGCCCATCAGGAAAAACTGCCCGAGGAAGCCACCGAACTGGTGCGCCACCTGGACTCCTCGTTGCGCTCGGCGGAAGACCTGATCACCGACCTGCTGGACATCTCGCGCCTGGAAGGCGGCCGCGTCAGCGCCGACGTCGCGGCCTTCCCGCTGAGCAACCTGTACGACACCCTCGGCGTAGAATTCCGCGTACTGGCCCAGGAGCACGGCATCGACTTCCACGTACGCGGCAGCAAGCTGCGCGTGGAAAGCGACATCAAGTTGCTGCGCCGCGTGCTGCAGAACTTCCTCACCAATGCCTTCCGCTACGCCAAGGGTCACGTGTTGCTTGGTGTACGCCGCGAGGCCGGGCACCTGCGCCTGGAAGTCTGGGACCACGGCCCCGGCATCCCACCGGACAAGCTGCAGGTGATCTTCGAGGAATTCAAACGCCTGGACAGCCACCAGACCCGCGCCGAGAAGGGCCTGGGCCTGGGCCTGGCCATCGCCGACCGGCTGTGCAAGGTGCTCGACCATCGCCTGGAAGTCCGTTCCTGGCCGGGCAAGGGCAGCGTGTTCAGCGTCAGCGTACCGCTGGCTCGCCAACCTGCCCCGGCGCCACTGAACGGGCACAAGGTGGAAACCCCGGAACAGCTCAACGGCGCGCAGGTGCTCTGCGTCGACAATGAAGACAGCATTCTCACCGGCATGAACAGCCTGCTGACCCGCTGGGGCTGCCGCGTGCTCACCGCACGCAGCCGCGAAGAATGCCAGGCCCTGCTCGACGGCGACGCGCGCCCGCAACTGGCGCTGATCGACTACCACCTGGACGACGGCGAGCTGGGCACTGACCTCATGGCCTGGCTGCGCACTCGCCTGGGCGAGCCGGTGCCGGGCGTGGTGATCAGCGCGGACGCCCGCCCCGAACTGGTGGCGCAGATCCATGCGGCTGGGTTGGACTTCCTGCCCAAGCCGGTGAAGCCAGCGGCGCTGCGGGCGTTGTTGAGTCGGCATCTGAGCCTGAGATAAGTCCGCCCGCCGTTCGTTCGCAGCGGCGGCGGTTCGCGCGGTTCGCGCGGTTCGCGAGCAAGCTCGCTCCTACAAAAAACGCTCCAAAGTCAGCATTGACTGTAGGAGCGAGCTTGCTCGCGAACCCGCCCAACGCCGGCAGCCAGCGATACTTCAAACCACCCTCCCCCGCCACTGCAACAACACCACCCCGGCAATGATCAGCCCGATGGCCAGATAGCCTTCGGGCGACAACCGCCGCACCGAAAAACCGGCCCAGCCGAACTGGTCGCACAGCGCCGACATCAGCATCTGCCCCGCCACCACGCAGGCGAGGAAGGTTGCCGCGCCCAGCTGCGGCGCCAGCATCACCGCCACCGTCAGATACGCCGCACCGAACAGCCCACCCAGCCAGCCCCACCAGGGCGTGGTGGCGATTCCGGCGGCGGCCGGGAGCGGTACGCGGAACGCCAGCAACGCAACGATCACCGCCGCCAGGCTGACACCCAGCGAGGTCAGGCTGGCACTCAGCGGATGACCCAATTGGCGCCCCAGCAGCGAGTTGCTGCCGGCCTGCAAGGCAACCAGAGCGCCCACGCCAATGGCAGGCAATAGCAGAAGCAGTTTCGACATCGAAGATTCTCCATGGCTTGTCGATGGGGCTCAGCTTCTGCTATCCATCCAGCGCATGGAAATGAATGATTGGTACAGCCTGAATGCACTCGATTCATGACTTGCGCCGCATCGACCTCAACCTGCTGGTGATCCTCGATGCCCTTCTGGAAGAGCGCCATGTCTCCCGCGCCGCCGAGCGGCTGGCGATGACCCAGCCGGCGGTGAGCCACGCGCTGAACCGCCTGCGCGACCTGCTGGATGACCCGCTGCTGGTGCGCGCCGGCAACCAGATGCAACTGACCCGCCGCGCCTTCGAGCTGGCCGGCCCGCTGCGGGAAATCCTCGGTGGCGTACGTCGGCTGGTGCTGGGCGATGATTTCGATCCGGCCAGCGCCGAGCTGGAGCTGCGCCTGGGCATGTCCGACTACGGCGCCTGGGTGGTGTTGCCGACGCTGCTGCCGGTCCTGCGCCGCGAGGCGCCGGGCATTCACCTGGACGTCCGCCAGGCTTCGCGCGGGGGCATGGCCGAGCAGGTGGCGAGCGGCGAACTGGATGGCGCCCTCGGGGTCTTCCCGATGCTGCCGGAAGGGCTGCGCGTGCAGCGCCTGTTCGAGGAACGCTTTGTCTGCCTGTGCTCAAGCGAAACCCTGGGCGGCCGCAAGCGCCTGGACCTCGACGCCTACCTCGCCGCTCCGCACCTGCGGGTCGCCCTGCAGCAGAGCCCGGCGGAAGAGATCGACAGTCATCTGGAAAAACTCGGCCGGCGCCGTCAGGTGGCCTCCACCGTGCCGCATTTCAGCGTGGCGCCCAGCCTGTTGGCGGGCACCGACCTGGTGCTGACGATTGCTGCGCGGATGCTTCCGGAGGATCTCGAAAGCCACGGCCTGGCCAGCTTCGAGCCGCCGCTGAAACTGGCACCGTTCGATTTCGTGCAAATCTGGTCGGAGGCCAGCGAGGATGACCCGGCGCGACGCTGGCTGCGTGGCAGGCTGGCCCAGGCAGCCAGCTGACTGCTTATTCCGGAGTTTCCAGGCGACGGAGGATTTCCCCGACGCGCTCGCCGAGCATCTCGTTGGCCGAGCGCTTCAGGCCTCGCGCCAGCTCCACCAGCACCACCTGTTCGGCCACCGGCCGCAGGCGCTGGAAGACTTCGGCCAGGCGCTCCAGATCGGCCGCGCCGGGCAGCAGATCGGCACCGGGCTTGTCCACCAGGTGGGTCACCACCAGGCGCACGATGCCGGCGGCCAAGTGTTCCGTATCACTGCGCAATACAGCCAGATGATCCAGCAACGACGCCAACGGAATACCCGCACGGTAGAGTTCGACACCGGCATTGAACAGACGCGGACTGGGAATGCTGATGCGCTCGCCATCGAACGCCAGCAGCCCTTGCGCCAGCGCCTGGTCGATCACGGCGTCGTTCAGCTCATCGCCAAACAGCGCCTGCAGGTCGCTGAACTCGATGCTGCCGGGCGATTCCAGGTTCCATGGCCCGACGATGGCTTCGTCGAGGCCGAGCACATGGTCCAGGTCATGGCCGCTTTCCCAGCTCTGCAGCAGCTCCTTGATATTGGCGATGTTGTAGCCGCGTTCCAGCAGGCGGTTGATCAGCCGCAGGCGGCGCAGGTGGCTGGCGAAATACACCCCGGCGCGGCCCCGGCGCTCGGGCGGCGGCAACAGGCCGCGATCCTGGTAGGCGCGCAGGTTGCGTACCGTGGTGCCGCCCTCGCGGGCCAGTTCATCCACGGAATACTCGCGCTCGTCTTCCAGCGCGGAAGGCGCGTCGTCCGGGCGCTGCAGCAGGCGCTGCAGGAGGTTCAGGGGTGTGCTCATGGCCGGATGATAGCCATCGACATGCCCGCGGAACAATCGGAAGGATTAATCCTTCGGTGATCCCCTTCTCATCCCCGAGGCCCAACCAAAGACGGGAACTGCACCCACCGGATTCCCCGCTCCCGCCCACAACCCGCGCCGCCAGCGGCTCTCCGCTCCGGTAACACTCCAGGCCCGCCACGCACGCATGGCGCAATGGCAGCCGATGGGTCAGCATCGATCGTGACATCGCTCGATGTAACGATAACAACAACCAGCCTGGAGAAAGTCATGTCCCAAGGCGCCTGGGTGCCCACCCCCGAAGACCTGCGGCACTTCCGCGAGATTCAGCAACTGGCCTACCGCTGCTGCGAAACCATTGCCGGCGAGCTGCGCCCGGGCATCAGCGAGCGCGAGACCGCCGCATTGATGAAGACCTGGCTGCTCGATCACGGCGTGCGCGACTGGTTCCACCAACCCTTCGCCTGGTTCGGCACCCGCACTTCCTTCAAGGGCTTCGACGGCCTGCGCCACCTGGGCGGCTTCAACCTGGCCTTCTACCCCGGCAAGCAGCGTCTGGAGGAAGGCATGCCCTTCATCCTCGACTGCGCACCGACCCTGGGCGCCTACACCGCCGACGTCGGCTACTCCGGCGCACTGGGCCACAACCTGCTGGTGGAGCGCCTGATGGACGACCTGCTGGCACACCGCAACCTGATCGTCGAACAAGTGCGCCAGCGCCTGCCTCTGGCCGAGGTCAGCCAGTCGGTGGACCGCCTCTGCCACCGCCAGGGCACCCTGCCGCGGCACAAGGCCTATCCCTTCGAAGTGCTGGCGCACCGCGTGGAAAAACTTGGCGCGCGCAACACCGGCCCGTCGGTCGCGCGCTTTGGCGTGCGCAACATCGCCACCCTGATGAAGAACGCCCTGATCACCGGCCGCCGCGAGGGCTGGTCGCCGCTGTGGTCGAGCAATGATCGTTCGCAACATGCGCCCACGCCGGGCCTCTGGGCCGTCGAGCCGCACCTGGGCCTGCGCGGCGTGGGCGCCAAGTTCGAGGAGCTGCTGGTGGTCACCGAGGACGACGCCTATTGGCTCGACGACGACCTGCCCCACGTGCGCCGCTGGACCGAGCGAGGCCTGATCAGCGCCCCGGCGCGGCGGGAGGTGGCATGAACGCCATGCTGGAGAAGACCCTGCCGGCGCCGGAACGGCTGGACGTGCAGTCCGGCAACGTACGCCTGGCCGTCTGGCGCTGGGGCGAGGCGCACCTGCCGATGGTGTTGTTCGTCCACGGCTACCCGGACAACCATGAAACCTGGCTGCCGCTGATCCGCCACCTCTCGGGGCGCTTCCAACTGGTGGCCTACGACGTGCGCGGCGCCGGCGAATCGGACAAGCCGCGCAAGACCCGCGACTACCGCCTGGAACTTCTCAGCCAGGACCTCAAGGCCGTGCTCGATGCCGTCAGCCCGCAGCGCGCGGTGCATCTGGTGGCCCACGACTGGGGCTCGATCCAGACCTGGGAAAGCGTCACCGATCCACAACTTCGCGCCCGCATCGCGTCCTATACCAGTGTCTCCGGCCCCTGCCTGGACCACGTCGGTTTCTGGATGCGCGATCGCCTGCGCCGCAAGACGCCGCGCGCGCTGCTGCAGATGGCCAGCCAGCTGCTGCATTCCTGGTACATCTACTACTTCCACCTGCCGCTGCTGCCATCGCTGTCCTGGCGGTTCGGCGCGGCGAAGGCGTGGCCGCAGTACCTGCGCAAGGTCGAAGGCATCCGCAACCCGGTGTGCAACCCGCACCAGGCCAGCGATGGCGAGCACGGCGTGAAGCTCTACCGGGCCAACTTCATCACCTCGATCTTCAAGCCGCGCAAGCGCCACACCGAGGTGCCGGTACAACTCATCGTGCCGACCCGCGACCGCTACGTCGGCCAGCAACTCTTCCAGCAGCTCTCGCTGTGGGCGCCACGCCTGTGGCGCCGCGATGTCACTGCCGGCCACTGGCAACTACTCGCCGAACCGACCCGGCTGGGCAAGTGGATCGACGAATTCGTCAGCCACATCGAGGGCGGCGAAGCCACCCCGGAGCTGCAGCGCGCGGCACTGAAACCCGGCGCCGGCCCCTTTGCCGGCAAGCTGGTGGTGGTCACTGGCGCGGGCGGCGGTATCGGTCGTTCGACCCTGCTGAGCTTCGCCGAACGCGGCGCCAGCGTGCTGGCCGCAGACATCGACCCGGCCGCTGCCGAACGTAGTGCCGAGCTGGCCCGCGCGGTCGGCGCCACGGCTCGCAGCTATTGCGTGGATGTGGGCGACAGCGCCGCCATGGAGCGCTTCGCGCAGTGGGTGAAGAGCAGCCTCGGCGTGCCCGACGTGGTGGTCAGCAACGCCGGCATCGGCATGGCCGGGCCGATGCTCAAGACCACCCCGCAGGAATGGGAGCGCCTGCTGCGCATCAACCTGTGGAGCGTGATCGACGGCTGCCGGCTGTTCGGCAAGCAGATGGTCGAGGCCGGCAAGCCGGGGCACCTGGTCAACGTTGCCTCCGGCGTGGCTTTCGCGCCATCACGCAACTATCCGGCCTACGCCACCAGCAAGGCCGCAGTGCTGATGCTCAGCGAGTGCCTGCGCGCCGAACTGGCGGGCCATGGCATCGGCGTCAGCGCGGCCTGCCCGGGCTTCGTCGACACCGGCATCGTCCAGGCCACGCGCTTCGCCGGCCTGGATGACGAACAACAGGCGAAACACCGCGCCAAGGTGCAGCGCTTCTACCGTCGGCGCCGGCTCAGCCCGGACACCGTCGGCGAACGCATCACCCGCGCGGTGGAACGCAACCAGCCGGTGGTGAAAGTCGGCAGCGAAGTGCACCTGGGCGCCCTGCAATGGCGCTTCATGCCTTGGCTGTCGCGCCTGTTCGCCCGCCTTAATCTCACTGCCTGAGAACTGCCATGAACGATCATCATCACAAGCTCGTGCAACGCAAGGTGCAGTTCGACTACACCGATTCGCCGCTGCACTGGATTCCCGGCGAGCCCGAGGCGTCCCACGCGATCAATGTCATCCACATGATGCTGCCGGCGGGCGAACTGTGGTTCTGCCGGCTGTACAACAAGGCCCTGCCCTTCGTGAAGGAAGGCCGGCTGCGCGAGGACGTGCAGGGCTTCATCCGCCAGGAAGCCATGCACGCCCGCGCCCACTCGGGTGCCTTGGAGCGCTACCTGAGCCACCACGGCATCGACTCCACGCGCTATCTGAAAGTCATGGACTACCTGTTCGAACAGCTGCTCAGCGACACGCCGCTGGGTATCGAACTGTTCAATCGCACTCCCTGGCTCAAGCGCTGGTGGATCGGCCAGCGCTGCGCCATCGTCGCGGCGGTGGAGCACTTCACCTGCATCCTCGGCAAGTGGATTCTCGAAGCCGATGCGCTGGACCGCGCCAAGGCCGATCCGGTGCTGCTCGACCTTTTCCGCTGGCACGGCGCCGAGGAAGTGGAGCACCGCAATGTCGCCCATGACCTGCACGTGCATCTGGGCGGCACCTTCGTCAGCCGGCAGCTGTGGATGTTCGTGGTGTGGCCGCTGATCATCTATCTGTTCGCCTTCGGCACCCGCACCCTGTCGCGGCAGGACCCGACCATCGCCAAACCACGCTCCTTCGCCGCGATCTGGCGCGATGGTTCGAAGTCTGGCGTGCTGCCGAAGATCAGCTCCCTGGCCACCAGCTTCCTGCGCTACTTCAAGCCCTGGTACCACCCGGACCACGAGGCCAACACCCAGGAAGCCCTGGACTACCTGGCCCGCTCGCCGGCCGCCAGCCGGGCCGCGCGCGCTTCATAGGGCCTGTCGGCGCGCCCGCGCAGTGGATGCGCGGCGCACGTCAATCGCATACTGCGGCATCCGTTATTGGACTCAAGGATGCCGCCGTATGCCGATGGGAACCTATCCGCTTCACCCCGCCCTTTCCTCCCGTGTGGAGCGCCTGCCGGAGCAGGTGGACGTGGTCATCGCCGGCAGCGGCATCATGGGCTGCGCCACCGCCTGGCAGCTCGCCGGCCAGGGCCTGAGCGTACTGGTGCTGGACAAGGCCGGGATCGCCAGCCAGCAATCCACCCGCGCCTGGGGCTTCGTCCGCCAGCAGGCGCGCGATCCGGCGGAGGTGCCGTTGATGATGGCGGCGATCCCGCTGTGGGAACGCCTGGAAGAGGAGCTGCAACTGCCGCTGGAATGGCGCCAGGGCGGCTGCCTGTACCTGGCCGAAACACCCGAGCAGCAGCGCAAGTACGAAGACTGGCTGAAGGTCGCCGCCAACTTCGGCCTCGGCACCCGGCTGCTGGGCCGCGCGGAAGTCGCGCAGCTGATGCCGGCGTTGAGCGATCCCGCCCTGGGCGCCCTGTACACCGCCAATGACGGCCAGGCCGAGCCGCGACGCGTGGCGCCCGGCTATGCGCTGCGTGCCATTGAGCGTGGCGCCATGTTCGTCGAAGGCTGCGGCGTCACCGGCATCGACCGCGCCGCCGGCGCCGTCTGCGGCGTACAGACCGAACGCGGCTATGTGAAAACCCGACACCTGCTGATCTGCGCGGGCGCCAGCAGTTGGCGCCTGGTGCAGAGCCTCGGCCTGGAACTGCCGCAACAGGCCGTACGTTGCACCGTTTCGCGCACCAGCCCCGGCCCGGACGTTGGCGCTCAAAGCTTCATCGGCCACGGCATCGGCTTCCGCCAGCGTGCCGATGGCAGCATCAACCTCGCTGACGAAACCCAGGCCGACATCGACCTGAACCTCGACTACCTGCGCGGCGCCAAATACTACCTGCCGCACCTGCCGGAGCATCGTGCGGGCTTCTCCTTCAAGCTCAACGGCGCATTGTTCCACGACTTGCGCCAGCGCCTGCCCGGTTCGGAAAGGAGCGTGAACGGCCCAGTACTCGGCGAGCGCGATCCACAGGTAAAGGCAAACACCGCGCGTGTCTTCACGGCACAGCAGAATCTGGCGAAGGCCTTCCCGGCACTACGCAATGTGAAAGTCGTGGAAAGCTGGGCGGGACTGATCGACGTGCTGCCCGATGGCATTCCGGTGCTCGATGCACCCGCGCAAGTACCCGGACTGCTGATCGCCACGGGCTTCTGCGGCCACGGCTTCGCCATGGGGCCGATCGTCGGCCAGTTGATGAGCCAGTGGATACACAGGGGCGATCCCGGAATGGACCTGCACGCCTTCCGGCTGCAGCGATTCGCCGATGGCACGGCGGGCAAGCCCTACTCCCTGTTCTGACGGAGCGCATACGCCCCACCGCGGAAACAACGCTGGGCTCTTCGTAGGAGCGAGCTTGCTCGCGAACAGGCCCCGTCGGCCATGGATGTGTACGAGAGATAGGGGTTCGCGAGCAAGCTCGCTCCTACAGGTCCGTTTGCAAGCCGGGCCTACTCGCCCTCTTCCACCAGCGGCGCATCGTCACTCAATGCCCGCTCCAGCCACTCCGACGGCAGGTTCTTGCTCGCCCGCGCACCCAGCAGTTTTACCTGCTCGGCGCGGCTGATCAGGTTGCCGCGCCCTTCGCAGAGCTTGTTGCGCGCAGCGGCGTAGGTCTTGTCCAACTGCTGCAGGCGGGTCCCCATCTCATCCAGGTCCTGCACGAAGAGCACGAACTTGTCGTACAGCGCCCCGGCGCGCTCGGCGATCTCGCGGGCGTTCTGGTTCTGCCGCTCCTGGCGCCACAGGCTGTCGATCACCCGCAGCGTGGCCAGCAGGGTGGTCGGGCTGACGATCACGATGTTGCGCTCGAAGGCCTCCTGGAACAGGTTCGGCTCGGCCTGCAGCGCCGCCGAAAAAGCCGCTTCGATTGGCATGAACAGCAGCACGAAGTCGAGGCTGTGCAGCCCTTCCAGGCGTCGGTAATCCTTGCCGGACAGCCCCTTCACATGGTTGCGCAGTGACAGCACATGGGCCTTGAGAGCCTGCTGGCGGATCACCTCGTCCTCGGCGGCAATGAACTGCTGGTAAGCCGTCAGGCTGACCTTCGCGTCCACCACCACCTGCTTGTCGCCGGGCAGGCGGATCAGCACATCCGGCTGGAAGCGCTCGCCATCCGGCGCGCGTAGGCTGACCTGGGTTTCGTACTCACGGCCCTTCTCCAGGCCGGCATGCTCCAGCACGCGCTCCAGCACCAGCTCGCCCCAGTTGCCCTGGGTCTTCTGGCCCTTCAGCGCGCGGGTCAGGTTGGTGGCCTCTTCACCCAGGCGCAGGTTCAACTGCTGCAGGCGCTCCAGCTCCTTGGTCAGAGAGAAACGCTCCCGAGCCTCGGCCTGGTAGCTCTCCTCCACACGTTTCTCGAAGGACTGGATGCGTTCCTTGAGCGGGTCGAGCAACTGTCCGAGACGCTGCTGGCTCGACTCGGCAAAACGCTGTTCGCGCTCGTCGAAGATCTTCCCGGCCAGCTCGGCAAATTGCGCCCGCAGATCGTCTCGCGCCGATTGCAGGTCGCCCAGGCGTTGCTGGTGATTGTCCTGCTGCTCGCGCAGCTCGGCAGAGAGCGCCGCGTGCTCGGCGGAAAGACGGCGCAGCTCGGTTTCCTTGTCGGCGCGCTCGGCCTGCCAGTCCTGCTCGGCGTTACCCAGGCGGGCCCGCTCTTCCTTGCCCAGTTCAACTTCGCGGCGTAGCGCCGCCGCCTCGGCGGAGAGTTCGCCATGCCGGCCACTCAAGCGCTGGAAAGCATCGCGATCCGCCTCAGCCCGCGCGGACAGCCCGTCCTGAGCCAGTTGCGCCGTCGCCAGCCGCTCGCGCAGCAGGGTCGCCTCCTGCTCCACCTCCACCCTTCGCGCTTGCAGACGCCAGGCAAGCGCGGCCATGGGCAGCAATCCGGCGAGCGCACCGATCAACAGGGCGGACAGATCGAGGGGCATGCAGGACTCCGAGGTGTGGCAAAGGATCGCGCCAGTCTAACAGCCGCTCGCCGGGAGCGGCCTCGTCCGCCGTAAAGGCCCTGGGACAAGGCTCCTGAGCAAGCGCTCGGGACAATCCACAGAAGCTGTGGATAACTCGGTGGAGAACTTGCTGAAAACAGCCCATACCCCCAGTGAACTGGGGCCGTGTGACAGATTGGTGATTTTTTCACCAATCAAAATTCTCCTTATTTTTCAATAAGTTAAAAAACGCAAGGAAATTCAGGGGGTGGCCAAGTGCAATGTTTCGGGGGCTTGACAGAGTGCGTCAGCATTGTGCACAAGTGCGCGCCACGCAGCAGCCGACCGCCCCGTTTCAGGGCAGTGGATAAGAAGTGTTCTCAGGCAGGCAGTGCTTGCTGCCGGGCACTGCACAGGCCGGAAGGTCCGTTTTCCGACGCCGATGCCCGGCAAACTTCAGGCGATCTGAACCTGGCGCCGCGGCACACGCTGCGGCCGGATGATGCGAGGTGGTTCGGGAAGCTGAATCGCCAACTGCTCCGCGGCGCAGACCCGCGCATAAATACGCTCGGCCGAACTGCGGCTCTTGCAGTCATAGAAGAATTGATTGAGGTACACACGCCAGCGACGATCGTCGCTGGGATGGACGGCTATCCGTATATCCATGGTCTGGCACTCCCTGCTTGGCCATCCCGAAACATACACCGCACAACATGACGCGTAAGTGGCGAAACGATGAACGGTCAGGCCGGATGGGGCAGCCTGCCGTCCACCAGGTACTGTTCGCGCCGGTAGATGCGTGGGCTGTCGGGCACCTGGGCATGCTTGAAGGCGACATACTCCGAAGTCGTCTCGCAGAGCCAGGGCATCAGGTTGCGCGGGCGTTTCTCGGTAAAGGCCGAAGGCACGAACAACGCCACATTGATGCCCCCCTGCGGGCAACGCGCCGAACGATATTCGAAAGCCTCCACCCCCGCATCGCGCATCGCACTGCCCATCCCCTGCGTCACGCTGTAATCCTGTGGATCGAGCAGGGCCGCGTGCTCGCGGAACGGCGGCAGGTGCAGCCGCACTCCCTTCTGCACCTGGAAGCGTGCCTCGAAGGAGGCGTGCTCGGAAAGGATCCGTCCACTGGGCGGCGGCGTGGCCATCCCCTCCCACAGCACGAAGCGGTAGAACGCCGATTCCGCCATCGCCGTTTCCAGCTTGAGCGCGCCGTAGAACAGGCTCGGCTCATGCCGCCGGCCGAAGCGCGAGCCCCAGCGCAGCGGCGGGTAGCGAAACGGTGTCTTCAGCAGGTAATGCAGCGGCTCGGCGCTGGGCGGCATGCGCGGCTTGCTGGTTTCCAGCAACTCTTCCAGCAGTGCCTGCTCTTCCAGAGTGTCCACCAGTTGCAGCGTCGCCACCTGGCCCTGGCTCTCCACCAGTCGCACCAGACGCCCACGGATGGGAGCGACGACCGAGTCCTCATACTTCGCCCACAGGCGAGCGCCGGCTTCGAAGGACATTCAGACCTTGCCCCGGATGGCGTCCAGGTACTCGACCACTGCGACCAGCCCCTGCACCCGCTCCATCAACTGCAGCGGCACGCCGCCCAGGTGGCGGTTCTCGGTGCGCAGGAAGTGGCGCATGTCCTCATGATTACCGCCAAACAGAGCGAACAGCGCGCGGTAGATGCGCACCAGCAGCAACGCCAGCTCGCCGGTCTTGCTGTCCACGCGCAGGCCATTCTGCTTCCAGCGGCTCACCGCGCTGCGGTCCACACCGACGATGGCAGCCAGCTCCTGCTGTGTCATCGCCAGGTGCTCGCGGGCAGTCAACACCGCCTTCGCGAGGACGGTATCGGCAGCCGGGTTTTCCTTCAGCAGTGCGCTCATGGCAAAGCTCCAACAAGTGCATTTGCTGCAAACATATCACCAAATGCTGTAACCACACAAAGACTGCAGTGCGGTAAAAGTCACCTGCCGCTCGCCCCCGACAGCCCCGTATCAAAGCGCTGACAAAGCGGAGAATTTCTTTACCGAACATTTACTTAGGCTTGGCATTCATTGACCCGACGACGCGGTCTCATGAAGCACCCGGATCGTCCGGGAGATGAAAGCAGGAGCCACGCACCGGCAACGCCGGCTGCGCCAGGAGAAACACCATGAAGAAGTCTGTCGCCCTGTTCTGTGCCGCCCTGATGCTCGGCAGCCCGCTGGCGAGTTTCGCCCAGCCGGGGGGCGGCCCGGACAATGGCCCGAACCATCCGGACAATCGACCGCCGCAACAACAGCAGCGGCCGCCCCAGCAGCAGCAACGATCGGACCAGCAACAGCAGCCTCACGGCAACTACAACCAGGGGCGCAATGGCCACGCGGATCCGCGTTACTACAGGAACCCGGACTACCGCCCTCAGGCCGGCATGCCCGTGCCCCACCGCGACTGGCGCCGCGGCGTGATCGTGGAGCCGAACTATCGCGGCGACCGCTACTGGGTCACCGACTGGCAAGCGCGCCACCTGTACGCACCGCCGCACGACCATCGCTGGCTGTACGTGAACGGCGACTACATCCTGGTAGCGATCGCCAGCGGCTTGATCGTCAACATCCTGGCCGGCTATTGATCTACTTCAGGCACTGGCGCTGAGCATCGAGCCGGCGCCACTGCCACCGGCCCTGCGGATCGCCTCGGCCAACGCCGCGGCGGTCTGCTGCATGGCTGCGCTGGTACTGGCGATGCGGCTCTGCAGGGCCATCAGCGCCGCGGTGCGCTCGGCATCCGAGGAATAGTGACGCTTCTGTGCGTCGGCCAGCTCCCGCTGCTCCTGCTGCAACTGCTTCTGCAATTCCTTCAGGCGCTTCTGCAATTGCTCAACGGTGGTGCTGGCTTTGCCGGAACTGGCGGAGCTGCTGCTCTTCTCGCTTTGCGCCGTTCCGCCGGCCTGCAGACGCGGGCTGCCGGAGCTTTCATTGGCGCTGTCGGCCTGCGTATCAGTGGTAGTTGAGGTGGCAACGCGTAGCTGACTGGCGAAAGCCTGGTTCGCCGAGGTAATCGAAAGGCTCATGCCGGATGTCCTTTGTACCGGGAGTTCAGCCGCTCTATCGGCTGCTGCCGGAAAATCTTGAAAGCGCCTTCGCAGGACTGGGCAAAGGCCCTAGGATAGGCGGCTTTATTTCCAGCCTGCCGCCATGGACAAGAAACGCGTCTACCAACTGATCCTCGCTCGCCTCACCGAAGACCTGGAGGTTGCCGTGCGCGCCGCCCAGACGGCCCACGAGACCGCGACCCACGAGGAAAACATCGCCGAGAACAAGTACGATACCCTCGGCCTGGAAGCGGCCTACCTCGCCGCAGGCCAATCACGTCGCGTGGAAGAAATCCGCCAGGCCCTCTCGCTGTTCGAGAACCTTCAATTGCGCGATTTCGACGAGGAACAGGGCATCCAGGCCAGTGCCCTGGTACAACTGATCAACGAGCGCGACCAGCAGCGCTGGGTATTCCTCGGCCCGGACGGAGCCGGCCTCAAGGTGCAGCACGAAGGCACCGAAATCCTGGTCATCACCACCCGCGCCCCACTGGGCAGCGCCCTGCTTCAGCGTCACCCCGGCGATGAAGTCGAAGTGGGAACCGGCAGCGCACGCCAACGCTATGAAATCCTCGACGTCTGTTGACGCTTGCGCCCTGCAAAGCAGCAGTCGAGCGCATCGATGAAAAATCTGAGCGGAACAGACAATACCCGGCACGCGGACTGACGCAGACTAAGCTTCAAGGCCACACCCACTCCCGGCCTCAAGGAGAAGCATCATGCTGTTCAACTGGTCCGAGTACGTCCCCGCCGTGAAAAAAGCCTTCGGCGCCCTGGGCAAGAAACACCCGAAAATGATCGCCGCCTACCAGGCCCTGGAAGCCGCCGCCGCTGACGGTGACGCCCTGGATGCCAAGACCCGCGAACTGATTGCCATCGCCGTGGCCATCACAACCCGCTGCGACGGCTGCATCGGCGTCCACGCCGAGGCCGCCCGCAAGGCTGGCGCCACCGAAGCCGAGATCGCCCAGACCCTGGCCACCGCCATCTCGCTCAATGCCGGCGCTGCCTACATCTACTCCCTGCGCGCCCTCGAAGCCTACGAGTCCGCCGCCGCGCTAAAATGAGCCTGTACCCGCGACGCTTCGGCGCCGCGGGCCTACCTCTTTCCCTTGAGGGGTGCGATGGGTTATCTGTGCTGCTCAGCCAACCAAAGCCGCTGCCCATGCCCCAGCCTACCCTCAGCTACTGGAAGCTCACCCTCGCCATCGCCGCCGGCATCTGGCTCGGCTGTCTGGCCGTCGCCGCCACCGCGTGGCTGCTCTGGCGCGACGCTCCGCTCGCTCTCGCCCCCCACCTCGCCCCGTCACCAACGACAACGCCCACGGCGCCGCCGCCAACGCGCAGCAACGAAGAAATGTTCCAGCAATACCTGCAGCGCCAGCAGTCCCTGCAGGAGCAGCAGAATCGTCAGATAGAGAAATCGGAGCAGGAAAAACGCTTCAACAGCGCGCCATGTCAGTTCTGGCTGCAGCAGTATCAAGCGGACCCAACGCAGAAGAATCGAGAGAAGATGGATGGGTATTGCGGGTGATGGAGCAGTTTAGGTGCCAAGCCAACAATATGAAATACGAGCAGACCAACCCGGAAGATGGGGTAGGGAGTGACCAAGGCGATTTGACATCAAAGTCGCTCCGAGAGCGTGTCGCGTAGTGTATCGACTTTGTAACGTTCTTGACCAATTCACCTCACTATGCTGTAAGTACTCGACTTTCAAATACTACCCTGCAAGAGCCCGCCTAGCGTATGGAAAGACTGATGCAGATAGAAAAGGTAAGTAGTGGTACCGACTTCTCGTCCGATTTCGTAAATGAGGAAACCCTTCAAGAAGTCGCTAAAGCGGTTGAACAAGAAGGCGCCCAGTTAGGAGTTGGCGGTGGCGGCCTGCATTTCGACACCCGTCGCTTCGCCCTGACAGTCGGCTACATCCGGGAGTTCAATATTCACAGCGGTTATTGCGTTGAAATAGGCAGTCTGAATTATCTCAGCTCCAAAGTCATCTGGTCCTTCTTTCCACACGCCACTGTGACCGGGACATCAAATGACCTCCGTAAGCGCCCACTGCAATTTGCCGACAATTCGGTAGACAACATCTTGTGCACGGAAGTAATAGAGCACATTTCCGACATTAACTACAAACAAGCCACGACACTGGACGGCATATTCTTCTTTCTGGACGAGGTCTATCGGGTTCTTCGAGTTGGCGGGCGCGCCCTGATCACGACGCCAAACGCCGCCAGTCTCTGGGCGATCCAGCAAGCGCTGTCGCACAAAGCGCCGCTGATGTACGACTGGCATTTCCGAGAGTTCACGAAGTCCGAAATGAAAAAAATCATTGAGTATTCGGGCTTTAAAATTGTCGCTCACAATACTGAATTTTCATGGCATCTGTGGAACTTCAAGCATATTGAAGATTTCATGAAGACTCATAACTACGCATCGAGCGACCGCGGGGACGATCAATTCATCATAATCGAGAAAACAAGCGAGAGGGTCAGAACACCACACCACCTTGCCTTACCCTGCAAGAAAGAGTGGAAAGAGGAGGGTTGGCAGCTGATCGCCAACAACATTCTTCGCATGAGTTACAATATGAGATTGCGGCTGAAATTAAAGATGGGTTTGCGATAAAAAACACCCACCTGATAAGTACCTGCGACCTGCGTACTTTGGGCAGAGCCGCGACCGCCTCCATGACTGCCCCCGCCCAATTCAAGCGCGGCATCGCGCAGGAAGCCGCCTCGCGCATGCCTAGCGAACGCCAGAATTAGACACCGCAAAAGACAAAGCCCCTGAAACTCTAGGAATTTCAGGGGCTTCAGCCGTTGCAATAATGGCGGAGAGATAGGGATTTGAACCCTTCAAAAATCCGCACATGCCTGCACATTTCCTTCACTATCAATTAGTTACGACTGGCGCAGCGCACTCTTAGCCACTGTATCGCACTGCGTTTTCGACACTTTTTCGACACTGTTCCAGGGCTCAGATACCGACCAGGCAGTAGCGGATCAGGGCTGCTTCGACGTCCTGTTTCTGTCGCAGTACCAGCTCGACGGCAATCACGTTGTCGTGCTCGTACACCTCGTAGAACACGCGGTATCCGTCGTGGTTGAGCTCCCGGTAGCGGGTCACTCCCAGGTCGGAGGCCTGGCGGCTGACGGGGTAGCCCACGGGAGCATCCTGCAGCCTGGTCAGGATCTCATCGATCAAGCCATCGATCTTTGCTGCAGCAAGTTCGGGAGGATGGTACTCGGCCAGGTGTTCTTCCTGGTCCTGGATGCTGAAGACTGCCGTTTCAGTGAAGCGGATCTCGCGTGCTGTCATCGAGGCTTACTGCTGGCTACGTCGCTTGGCCAGGCGGGCCTTCAGCTCGTCTGCAGAGCAGTGCTTGCCTTCGGCGTACTCACGCGATCCCATGGCGAGCAGCTTGACCAGGGCGATAGCCTGGTCGCGGCGCTTACGCTCGGCGTAGGACTCCACTACCAGGGTGGGTACGCCGTTCTGGGTGACGACCATTGGTTCGTCCAGGTCGAGATCTGCGGCATGCCGCTTGAGGTAGCTGATCGTTTCAACCCGCATGGTTGAACCTCCTTACTGGGAGCGCCGTGGATGTCGGAGGCGCTTGGAACTGTGTCGGCAGGTTAGGCCAAATTTAGACCGAATAGCAACCACGCCCGGATCAAGCGGCCATTCCATAGCGGACGTACCGTTCCTCCAACTTCTTGGCCAAGTGCTTCTTCAGCCAGGTAGTGGACCTGCCCTTTTCCCGGTAGTACTCCTCGATCAGCGGGAATATTGGCAACGACTTGAGTGCGGCCCAGCAGGACAGGAAGTCCATGCGGTTACGCGCGAAGAGCGTGATGGCGTTGCCCAGCATCAGCTCTATGTTCTTTCCCGAGAAGCCCCGAGCAGTCTTGTAGTAGCGGCGGTAGAAGAAACGGTCGACCGGTGCGAGGAATCTGGCGTCGCTGTGCAGCAGTGTCCACAGCGGGTCCACGTAGCCTGGTCGGTGCAGAAGGCGGAAGTTGTCCAAGCCGTATTCGAAAAGTCCCTGCAGGTGGGTGGACAGTTCGGCGAAGGTGGTGGATCCAAGTACTGCACCGGATGGGTCGCAGGATCCTTGCGCGAACTGCTCGACCACCGAGTGATGGAAGCGAAACTCCAGGCGGTAGACCTCCTGGTCCGGATCGTAGTTTGACGGATCCGCGTCGAAGGGGTTGTCCTGGTCCTGCCAGCGGTTTTCCCAGTAATCCAGCTTGTCTACCGCCTTAGCCTGGCGGGTCTTGTTGTAGAGCGCGCACTGCATGGCGGAGGCTGAGCCGAACAGGAAGGACTGGCCACGACTGTAGGTGGCTGCCAGCTCGTCGAAAACCACGTCGCCGATGCCATCGAACTGGCGCACGTTGCGCGATTTGCAACGCATGCGGCTGACCAGGCTGGAAGGTGGCGTCCAGCCTTGGAAGTCCACGGCGAGGTGGACTGCGCATTGCCGGGGCTCGACTGCGATTAGGATCTCGCGAGCCAGGTCATCGAGCATCACCTGCAGGTTGGCCGGGGAATGCTGCTCGATCAGGTGGGGGCTGACTTCGATCTTCAGGTGGGGACCTGGTGACTCGGCTTTGACGTTGTAGTTCTTGATCAGCAGGACCAGGCCAAGGTCTGCGTTCTGCAGCTTGAACTGGTAGCCGGAGTCCCGCCCTACCCGTCCGGGATGCCATTGCCGTTCAGCGAAGTTGACCAGCTCCGTGGCTTCGAACAGGGCCAGGACCTCAGGACGAAGCACTCCGGTGTACAGCTGACGAACCGTGTCGACGTGGCAGCCGAGGATTCGTACGGCAGAAAGGTCGACTGAGGATCCGTTGCCCGGGTCCAGGAAGAACCGTCCGGAGGCAGACTCTTCAAAGTTGCCCGTGTCGTCGAAGTGGATGCGGATCAGGTCCTTGGGTGCCTTCATTGTTAATGCCTTCATGTGCTGGTGTGTGTCGATACAGAGACTGTTTAAAGACGTGCTACAGGGCCGTCTAGGCCGCGCCTTCGGCCTACCGCTCGTGCCTGGCGCTCCCGGCCGGCGGCGCGGCTCGCCGACTCAAAACGGAAACGCCGACACCGGCTGCATCACCTGCAGGGCGGTGAGAAAGCCGAGCGCATAAGCGAGTGCGAGCAGCCCAAGGGCGTTGATCAGTCCGTGCAGGGTCATTGCTTCCTCCAGGGGCGTGAGGCGTATTCGGAGTCGGGCACCACCGTTAGCGATGGGGCAGTGCTCGGCGGCGGACTGGTAGCGGCTGCGATGGGTGCAGAGGGATTCACGCCGGCCATCGTTCTGGGCGGTGAGCCGGTGCAGGTGATGGTCTGCTTCCACTTCTCAAAGGCGAGTTCGGCCATGCACTCGCCCTTGGGTATAACCCGGTAGCCCGCCCCCATCAATTGCCAACTGGTCAGTTCCAGATGCCGACCTTCCGGGTCATCCAGTCCGAACATGTAGATGTCGCCCTTCGACTGTCGGTAGGCGTGGGCGAGGATGCTGATGCGGCGGTCGGCGAAGGGATGAGCGCTCAGGTCAACAGGCGCACCAGCTGGCCCAGCAGGTAGAAGACCAGCAGGAACAAAGCTACTCGCAGCAGGACGCGCCGAATTAGCCACAGCAGGGCTTTGCGCAGCGGGATCAGGGCTAGCCGCAGGAGCCGCCATGTGAGGCGCGGAAGCGGTTTCAGGAGGCTTACCGCCGATGACCTTGAGAGGTCCCATATAGCTGACAAAGCCAATAGTGCCGGCCAGCAGTGCCAGTAGAAGAACCAACTTAGGCGACCGGAACAGACTTTTGCCGGCCTTGGTGTCCTGGGTCTTGCCGGTGGCGGTGGACTGGTAGAGCCGGAAGGTCTGCTTCTTGATTCGCTTGTATTCGACGATGGTGCCGTCAGCGGGTGGGCGGTTGAGCTGGGCGTCATGCTGGGCCTCCTTGTACCGGCCGGGGATGCCGATGACGGCGAGGTTGGAGTGCTTGTAGGCCATCTCGCAGGTCATGCGGATGTCGTCGCGGATGTAGCTGATGTTCGGGGTAGTCAGGACGATGTCCCAGTTGAAGTGCCGGTGCCGGGTCCAGGCATCCAGCCAGCCCATCGGCCGATCCGCTTCGTGCGCTGCCTCGGGGCCGCCGGGGTAGTCGAACTTCTCCAGGTCGCGTTCGCGCCAGGACTTGGGGAACAGCAGTTGGGTTTCATCGAAGATCAGGAACGCGCCCCGCGGTGCCCACTGAAACCACGTGCGCATCTGCTCGAGGTCGGCCAGCGATTCAAGATCGAGGTTGATGATCTGCGCGGAGTTGGGCAGATCGGGGAACACGGTGTAGGCGCGCTCCAGGGTGAAGCCCCGGACGTTGGTGATGATGACGCGGCCGTCCTTGAGCGCGGGCACGGCATCGTCCTGGATCGCGCCGGAGGTTTTGTACGAGCCATTGGGGCCGTGGTGAATCTTGATGGACATGACTCACCTCCCAATGATCGGCACGAAGCGCATGCAGAACCGGGTGGCGGCGGCGGTCATGATGATGTTGAGCGCCTGGGGCACGCCGAAGAACGCGAGGCCGGCCGCAATGGGGGCCGGTAGCGCCGCGTACATACCTCGAACCATGGCGGGGATACCGAGGCCGTCGATCAGTTCGCGAGCGACGGTGAAGCTGACATCGAGCAGCAGGATGAAGGTCTGCAGGGTGCTGTAGATGATCGCCTTGGTTACGACCACCAGGCCGTCTTTGACGAAGTCGTAGATGCCCTGCGCGAAGAAGTCCCAGATCCACTGAAAGAAGCCGATGATCTGGTCGAGAAAGCCGGAGAGCCATTCCATATAAGTCAGTCCTTCAAGATGACGAAGGCAGCGATCAGCGCGGCCATCAGCAGCAGCGCCAAACGCATGTAGGAGAGTTGGGTGGAGTAGTCGGCGACGCACAGGCGGTAGGACTTGCCCCAGACGGTGAAGGAGTCGCAGGGCAGTTGGCCGCCGCCGGTGGACAGCTGAAGATCGAAGGAGCCCTTGAGCTGATCGATGTTGGCTTTCACCGCGTCCTTGAGGTCTTTCTTGGCGTCCTGAACCTTCTGCTCCCACTCCTTGTTGGCCTCCTCCCAGTTGCCAGCTTTGGGCTCGCTCAGTTCGCTGGAGGGGCCATTGCCTTGGCAGCCGTTCGGGTCTTTGGCGGGGTCGCATTGGCCTTCGCCATCGCCATCCCCGTTTCCGTTACCGGAGCCGTTTCCATTACCGCTGCCTGACCCGGATCCATCACCGCCACCGGTACCGGGATCGGTTCCACCGCCGTTACCGCCGCCTGTGCCTGGGTCAGTGCCGCCACCGTCTCCCCCGCCATTGCCACCGCCCGTGCCGGGATCTGTTCCGCCCCCCTCGCCCGGATCGGTACCGGGATCGGTCGGGGTCTTGACGCAGGTGGTGCCGGACCACGAATAGCCGTCCGGACAGCCAGGGTCGTTGGGATCGGAAGGCGGGGTATTGGGATCGGTCTCGCCGGGCGGTGCCGGATTCGGTGAGTCGCCTACTGAGGGCGGCAGGGCGTTATCGGTGGCGCAGTTCTGGCCGTCGCTGGACATCGAGTAGTTGCAGAAGCCTTGGCTAGTAGAGCCAGGAACGAGATAGCAGGAGGTGGCCTTGCTGGAGCTCAGTTGATACTGGCAACTGCCGCTGCACACCGATGAAGGCGGTGTGCTGAGAATGGTGACGCGGCCGGCGATGGTGGTGGTCGGTGAGTCCGGGCCACGGGTCAGCAGCGGCATGCCAACTTCGCAGGTAGGCGGCACCACGCAGCTACCCGACGCATCCTGTTGCTGACCGGCCGGGCATTCACACTGGCCGTTGGTGGCGCTCCAGGCTGCGCCGGTGCCGCAGGAGTCACCCGCTCGGCCAAACGTGGTGCTGCCGCTGAAACCAGAGTTGGTGAACTTGAGCTGACACTTCACCGTCGTTGGATTAGTCATCGTGACAATGACTTCCAGCGGGCTACCAGGGGCGTTCTTTTGGTTTAAAGCCCGGTAAGCCTCACAGACCGCACCGGCAGAGCTGTACATCTGGTTGCCGTACTGGAATCCGTACAGCGCCGCTTGGGCCAGCTGCGGCAACAGCAGTGCTGGCAAACACCACAGCAGCCCCCTTAGAAATCTGTTCATTCCCCACTCCGGACAAGAAAAAAGCCCCTGCGGAATCAACCGAGGGGCTTTCCGCTTCCATCAGGCGGTTAGAAGAATTCGCCGCATCGGTACCCGGTGATGAAGGCGCCGGCGAAGAACGCCCCCAACCACACCGACCAGAGCACTTACGCCTTGCGCAACATGCTGTAGATCAGGCCTGCGACGGCCAGGATGACCAGGGCGCCGACGATGTAGCCGCCGATGTTGGACATGTCGCCCTTGCCGTCGGTGATGGCCTGTTCGACGGCGGTGGTGTCGATGACACTGGCCGCGAAGGCCGGAACCGAAGTCACGGCGGTGACGGTGCCGGCGATGCAGACGTTGCGGAAGGAGCGGATCGGGTTGAACTTGGCGATCTGTTGTTTCATGGCGTTCATAGTGTTTCCTCTCTACTTGGCTTTACGAAGAAGTGACGCGACCCAGCCAGTCAAAAGCCCCGTCACGAAAGCTCCGAGAACGCCCGCAGCACCGATGCTGAAGGCCTCCAGGGAGAACCCGCCATTGACCAGGATTTCAATTGCTCCAGCGGCCTCGGGCGGAATCAGATAGGCCTGTTGCCACTCGATCTGCTGGCAGCGCATCAGGCCGTCCGCCGTGGACGCCCAGCTGGTGCAGACCTGAACGGCAACTACGCCGGTCATTTACGCGGCAGCCTTGCTGTTCGAAGGCATGGGCACGACACCGAGCAAGTGCGGTTGGCTTTTGCCGCCAGCCGCGTTGACGAGGGTGGCCAGAAACTTGCGCTGGCCAGGCTTATCGAGGTCGGTGATCTGGTCGAAGACGGTGGTTTCCGCGCTGACCTTCTGCACCAGGTAGCCGCGGTTCTGCAGGCGTTCCTGTTCAGTCATGGGTTCACGAGCGATGATCGCGGAGCAGTAGGTACGGCCTTCGACGGTGACTTTCTTGACGTTGAGGCACAGGGCAATGAGTTCGAATTGCATGGTGTTTCTCCTGGTTCGCCTTTTTCGGGCGTGAGTTAGCCCACTGCTGCAATGCGGCGCGTTTTGCCGTTCATTCAGCGGGGGTGTTGGTGCTCGTTGATTGCGGTGGTGCTGGTTGCAGGTCAGGTCAAGACAAAGGGGCGCTGCCCCTTGTCATCCCCGCCCTCGCCGGGAGGCAGGTGGCCCGGGTGCAGAGCCCCCGGAGCCACCCACCGTCAGGCTGTTCAGGGTGGTGCGCGTTCAAGGGTTCGCTTCGCCCGGCGCTCCGTTTGTCCGAGCGGTAAAGCGTGTTCGGACAAGCCGGTACGGCGGCCCTTGACCGGATCAGCCCAGGCGCGGACGGTGTGGCGAGCGTGGTAGCGGCCCACCACTAGCACGCAGGCCACCAGCAGCAGCCAGAAGATCAGGTGCGGGATGGGGTTACTGACCATGGTTCAGCCCTCCAGCTCGAAGGGTTCGAGGATGGGAACAAATGGAGTCGGCTTGCCGCTGTCGTAGACAACGTGCCAGTACTTCGGCGGTCGGCGGCTTGGGTCGTGCTTCACGCAGTAAGAACGGCGACGGCAATGCCAGCGGCCATCGAGTAGATAAGGGCGCCCAGGGGGCTGGCAGTCGGCGCACACAGACTGGTTGAGCAATACGGGCCCCAGCCTTGTGACAAAGCACACAGAGCAGTCGCAGTCCGGTGCGTGCGGGCGATACAGGTATTGCGAGAGGGTCTGCATGACTCATAGCCCCCTCCCCTGTATTGCGAGCCAATAAGCGCCATAGAACAGAGTGGCGATTGCCGTCGCGGGTATGACCCAGAGCACCAGTGCGCGGACGGTACTGGTGACCAGGTGGAAGGTAAGGCTCTCTTCGACCGGACGCAGGACTTCAAAGGCCAGGCCAAGTGCCATTGCGAGAGCAGCGGTCACAAGCAAGTAATTCAGCATGCTGCCGCCTCCTTACCGATCCAGAGAGGCCCACTCTTCATCAGTAGTCCTCCTGCTCCAGCAGTTGCTTAACCACCAGGGCGACGTTGACCATGCGGTGGCGGCCCAGGCGAATCGTCGGCAGATAGCCTTTGTCGATCCAACCGCGAACGCGGTCCTGGTCTTCCCCCATATGGATCCAGATTGCAAATTCCCGCCATGGCATCAGAGGCGGGCAGTTCACGAATTGCTCGGGCTTGAGTCCTTCCAGTTCCATGCACATTCCTGCACTATTCTTTTCTATTGGAATTGCATGGCTAAAGCGCTAATCGCTTTAGCCGTTTCAGCTTAAGTTACTTAACTTAAGCCAAAATGGCTACAGGACCCTGAGAATTTTTTCAGATGATAAAAGAGCGGCTTATAACCATTTTGAAGGAATCAGGAATCAAGAACCCTGAATTAGAAGAGGCTACGGGGATTAGCCGCTATACATGGCAAAACGTCCGCAATAAAGCTGAAAGAGAAATTAAAGAAGTAGAAATTGAAGCAGTGGTAACACTGTTTCCTCAATACGCCTACTGGCTTACAACAGGAAATATTGCCCCTGAAATAGGCCAAACTAGTCCAGCGTACGACGAAGCAAATGAAAAATTAGAAGCTCCCAACGCGGGATAAGGCTGACACGGAAAGCAGCGCTGCGTTGGTTCAGCAAGGGATAAGAGCGACACTCAGAAGTTAGACATGAAAAACAAAGGCTAGGAGCCTGGATGATCGAGCTTAGAAGGCTTAATACCTCTCATACAAAATACGGCGCATATAAGATCGCCAGGATCATTGAAGAACATGGTACTGCAGGCATCTTCGATAGATTAATCCGTGAAGATGAGACACAAGACAAGCTCGACCTAAGTCAAGCAAGTGCAGTTCTCGCAACCAATAAGAACGAAGAACCCGCCAAAATATGGGATATCGCGCGAGAACTCGGCCCACTTTATTTGAATGCGCTAACAATGATAGGAATAATCTTCAGCCATGAAGACTATATATCCGCATTCACGAGATCAGAGCATCAATCTGATTTCAATCGTATAATCTACAAGCAATTCTTCTTCAGCAGAGAAGAACAAAACAACCCGGAAAGGAAGCCAAGTGACTCTACAACAAAAAAATTTACTAATCTCTCCAGTAGCGTCCAAAACTTAGGCTTTTGCACAGAAAGCTCTCCAGTGTATTTCAAGTTCGACATCCGAGAAATTCTTGAACTGGAGAAACTAGGCCCACTTGTAAAAGACCTCATTGAACGACGCCTTAAAAAAGCCAATTGGCTACCATCAGAGAGTTCGCTATTAGAAGAAATAAGCCGACTCGAACTCGACAGGCTATTTGGCGTTAGCTTCAATAGACTAATCAACTGGTTGGACATTGACGACTCAGATGTAAGCCTTGTCAAAGTAGAGACATCCAAAGACTTGGAGTTCTTCCTTGACGCAGGAAACACTTCAATTCACGAAAAGTTTAAGTTTATCGCTGGGCACAAACCCAGAAAAGAAGGAGAAGCTCAAGCAGCCAATCCCCGATCCGCGTATGAACTCAAGCTAGTGCACAATGCAATTCAGAACAAGCTGTACGATTCACTTGTCGAAAAGCATGGAAAGCAGTACGTCGGAACGGAGCTTCATACAGGCAGCGGGACATACATTGACGTAGCCGTTCGCCACCATGACGGCACAATTACTATTTATGAGATAAAATCAAATATCTCAGTAAAGGCCTCCATTAGACAGGCGATATCTCAACTTCTAGAGTACGCCTACTGGCCTGACCAAGAAATAAAAGTCAGAGAACTGGTAGTCGTAAGCCAATTCAAGATTGACTTAGACAGCGAAAAGTATCTCCGATATCTCAGAAATGAATTTGGAATTCCAATAAAGTATTTACGACAAAAAATCTAAATATGCTTTGCCAGAATAATCGACTCTTTTACTTCTCGAGTCCTGTCTTCGCGACGACCCATGGTCATATGATCATGGTCGATATTCTCATACCAGACCTGATAGCGCGCGCCCAGCTCCTGGTGCGCCAAATCAATCAGATCGTCAATATCAATCATCCCAGTATTCGAATAGCTGAGCACAAGCTCGCTATTCGAATCCTTCACACCGTCAAATAGATCGGTGAAGGCGCCTTTTACCTGCGAGCTGATACAGAAGGGCGATTGATGGCGATCCTCGCGGTAGCGCCCTTTAACAAGGTTGCCAGCCTTATATTGAAGCTCGGGATAGTCATACTTTACCAGAGTTTCAATCGCGTGATAGAAGCGACTATAGTGAACAAAAGCATAAGGGGGATCAGCATAGACCACAGCACCATCCAAGCCCTTCAGACACTCCTTATAGTCCATCGCAACGATCTTGTGACCTAGATCGACAACGTTATCAATATTCCATTTCAACAGCGCATTAAACTTCCTAGAAAAATACCCACCCACCGATGCCTGACGATACTTATTAATATCCTTCATCGACGACAAGGTCTTTGCATCTCGATATTGCGCGTAATGCCCTGTCCCTTGACTTGTATAAGCCATAGCATGCATCAAGCAGGTTATCCCAAGCGCCTTGTCCGCCTCATCGATCTTTCCGCTTAAAGCGAGCCCATCAATCACCTGCTTTATGGCATCAATCCAGACACACTGCTCTGCACTCCACCAGGTCCCGGAGTAGTACTTCGTGAAAAGATGGTAAGGCGACGAGAACTCATGATTAATGAGCGACTTATTTCTCGCCTCGATCTCGTTGAATTCAGCCAACGAGCATGTCGCCGGATAGCTCACATCAACAGAGATTGACTTTAGGTTCTCAGCGACAATAGGGCGCGCAAGCTCGACAATATCAAATTCACCAATGTGAGTCGCTCGACGTAGATATACCGACGCGATAGATGCCGAATAGCTTTGAATATCGTTAGAGATCATTCTGTGGCTGTGACCAAAACCACCAGAAATAGAGCAAGCACCAGCAAAAAGGTCGACTAAGGTTTTCCCTTGAGTATCAAGCCGCGAAAAACCTTCGCCAATGAAGTTAAGAATAGCCGCCTTCGACCCCATGTACTTGATCACCTGGGGATACGTTCTAGGCGCTAGCAAACGCGTGACACTATTGACGCAATCTACAGAGACTGCATCCAATTCTGAATCAACACGTTCGACTAGCTTATTCATACTAATTTTTACACCTAAAACCTTGCGCAATTTAAGCGCATACATTGCGGCGGCATTCTACAGAAAAGCTAGATCTTTTTCCAGTTCTGTGTTATTGGATCCACGCTGTGCACGGGCGTGCACTTTCCAGCACACAAAGGACAGGTTTACCACCGATGGCGCTTTCTGCTCTTCCAGAATTCATTCGCGACAACTACGAGATACTTGAGTGGCACCACGCAACTGCCATTCTGGAAAAAGACTTCCCAGAAGAGTGGGAGCAAATATGCAATGTGTTGACGAATTTTCGACTGCATAGAAGCGCTGTTTTGCAGCCCGGAGGTAGAAAGTCGCCAATATCTGAGGGCCTCGATGGCACGCTCTATGAGATGGGATGGGTGGAAAAGAAATTCGACACCAGGATCAAAGTCGACGACATCGAGCGCATCACACCAACGCACAGCATTGACTGCTTTAAGAATAGAATAGGTCTCGAAATTGAATGGAATAACAAAGACCCGTTCTATGATCGTGACTTGAATAACTTCCGGCTTCTATTCGAGCTCAAGACACTCAGTGTCGGCGTAATCATTACCAGAAGCAGCGAGCTGCAGCGCATTTTTAATGAACTCGGGAAAGGTGCGTCCTACGGCGCTTCAACTACACATTTCAACAAGCTGAAGCCCCGAATTCTCGGTGGAGGTGCCGGCGGATGTCCGGTATTAGTATTTGCTATTAAGCCGAGTCTGTATATAGAAGACTAAATTCTCCACTCCCTCCTAAAACGGCCAGCTCCAGCCGTTTAAGGGGGCCATATGAGCACAAAAATCAAGAAAATTTAAGCACGGAGAAGTAATGAAAAGGAATATTCAATATACCGATTTAAAAAAAGCAGCAAAGCAGTACAACAATATCTTTGAAAACCATCTAAACAAGCGCTCATTTAAGAGCAAAAAATTCTGGCTCTCGATAGTCTTCGCGGCGCTTATGTCGTTATGCTTTTACGCAGATTTTCTTCTACTTAAAAACGGCCATTTTCTGCTCTCTTTGATTCCACTTATTCTGCTATACATATTTGAAGCAATAGGTCTAGCGTTTAAGACTGCCCACGATGAAGAACAAGTCACCGAGAAAGTTCGAAGAGCAAAACTTCCCCCGCCCGATGAGAAAGGCCTCATCCTCGACGACTCCGAATGCCGTCGCGCCTGGCTGGCGAGGGAATTTTCCGTACCAGCTTCCAGCTACCCTCTCCTTGCAACTGAGTTTGAAAAAATAGAAGAGCAGATCTCCCGGCAGGAGAAATTACTTTCTGGTCTGGATACACGTTTTTTAAGGCACATCGTAAAAGCCCCCAAGCTGCTTATACTTTTTCTTCTTCCAATTATGGGCGGCCTACTTACCTTCGCGGGACAGAGCCTAATCACAAGTAGCGGTCCATTCAATTTCTCCGAACTAAGCAACATGAAGAGTCTGAACTTTATTGCTCTCACCGCATGCATTGCAGTTGGCGGGTTATTTATTTTGAGCTTTTTTCTTTCCCTTCTGGTGAGCCTTGGAAGCTTTGTCCTGGACACCGTTAGCCTCCACGGCTGCAGTGCCAAGAGTAGAGCCAGGTTCAAACGCGACCTGTATATCTACAGTGAACTCCCACCAGAGCTGGAAAGCTCCGATATGAAATCACCTTCCACCGCGCGCTACTTGCACAGAGAGGCACTGTAGGAGCGAGATTTTGATTTCGTAGCAGGCGTGTGCTCCCTATACCGTTTTTGCGGAGGTGGGTATGGGGATTGAACACCTTGAGAATGGGCGCTGGCTGGTCGACGTCGAGCCGGTGAAAGGAAAGCGCTATCGGAGACAGTTCAGAACCAAAGCCGAAGCACAACGCTTCGAAGCCTTGATGCGCCAGCGCTTGGCGCAGAACCCGGAATGGAACCCTCAGCCTAAGGATCGCCGGCGACTGTCCGAGTTAGTCGAGCGCTGGAGCGTTCTGCATGGTCATGCGCTGAGCGACGGCGAGAACCGCACTCGGCTGTTACTGCAGCTGACCGAGGACCTGGGCGACCCGGTAGCGCTGCAGCTGACGGGCAATCAGTACACTGAATACCGAGCGCAGCAGCTGGCAGCAGGGGCGCATGGCAAGACGTTGAATAACCGGCTGGGATATCTGCGGGCGGTGTACAACGAACTGCACCAGTTGGGCGAGATTGACTATGCGAACCCGCTGCAGCGGGTGAAGTTGCTCAAGCTCCAGGAGCGGGAGTTGACCTGGTTGGTTGAGGAACAGATCCGCACGCTGTTTGAGGCCATCAGGAAGCGCTGTAAGACGCCGCACGTGGAAATGGTGGCGAGGGTCTGCCTGGCGACGGGAGCGCGATGGGGAGAGGCTGAGGGGCTTGTTCCTGGACGAGTGCGCGGCAGATGCGTGACGTTCGTGAACACGAAGTCGAAGCGGGCTCGGTCGGTGCCTATCGATAGCGTCCTTGAGGACGCCCTGCAGGATCACTTCACCAGGTACGGGACTTTCTCGAACTGCCGTAACAGCTTCGATCAAACCATCAAGACTTGTATTGCCCTTCCCGCTGGCCAAGCGTCCCACGTCCTGCGCCACACCTTCGCGTCGCACTTCATGATGAATGGCGGGAATATCCTCACGCTGCAGAAAATCCTGGGGCATACGTCGTTGGCGATGACGATGCGCTATGCACACCTGTCGCCGGATCACCTGCAGGATGCGGTTCGGTTCAATCCGCTGAGAACGCTAAACACGCTCTGGCAGTGAATAGGTGACCTTCTGCCCTTTCACCTTCACAAAGCCTTGCTTGCACAGCGCCTGGTAAACGCGATCAGCCTCTATTACGGGGACGTCCTTGCCGAGGGTTGCTCGGATGGTGCTGATCAGCGTTTTGGTGGAGGCCGGTTTTGAAGCCTTGCGACGCACTAGGTCGACCATGACTGTCTTCAGGTGCGCATCGTTCGCGGGAGCGGTCTTTACCGGTGCTTTCTTGACCGGCTTGGCGGCCTGGGCACTTGCGGCACTGGCAGCCAGGGTGGCCTGCAAGGCGGGAAGCTCCTTGAAGCACGGCATGGCTTCGATGCTTTCGGACCTGGTCGCCAGGATGCCTTTGCTCTCCAGGTGCTTCAGGAGGGGATCGAAGCCCTTGTCAGCCGATATGACGTGGAAGGACGCCGTGGGATCTTCCAGGGCGAAGCGCCCCAGGTAGTAGGCAATGTGGAAGTCGAGTGCGTTGGGACCTGCTGCGTCGATCCGGATGTAGTCGGCGCGCTCCCCCATTCGCTGAATTCCGATAATGAGGTCAGTCGATAACTTGGAGTTGTTCGGCCCCAGGAAAACCCGCAAGCGAAAGTGCGCTTCCTGCAGTAGATCGAGTGATCTGACGGGAATGCTTTCGTAATCGATCAAAACGTAGTGAGTGCGCATCCGTTGCTGCTCAGGCTGTCCATGCTCGTGGCATTTTGCTGCAGGCGCTGAGGGAACGGAAGCAGGCTTGCGTCGAGGGCTTCGACACTTTTTCGACACTGGCCCGGACGCAGAAAAGACAAAGCCCCTGAAACTCTAGGAATTTCAGGGGCTTCGGCCATCTGTAATGGCGGAGAGATAGGGATTTGAACCCTAGGAACTGTTGCCAGTTCAACGGATTTCGAATCCGTCCCGTTCGGCCACTCCGGCATCTCTCCGTGCGGCGCGCATGATACCAGCTTGAAGCCTGAAGGCGAAGCCCTGTTTCAGGATTTTTTTGCGTGGTATCAGACGCTTGCGTGCACTCGTCAGATCAGAGCGGTACGCCCAGGCGGTGGGCCACTTCTTCGTAGGCCTCGATGACGTCGCCCAAGCCCTGGCGGAAGCGGTCCTTGTCCATCTTCTTGCGGGTTTCCTTGTCCCACAGGCGGCAGCCGTCCGGGCTGAATTCGTCGCCCAGGACGATCTTGCCGTGGAACAGGCCGAACTCGAGCTTGAAGTCCACCAGCAGCAGGCCGGCGTCGTCGAACAGCTTGTTCAGCACTTCGTTGACCTTGAAGGAGTAGGCCTTCATTTCGGCCAGTTGCTCCAGGGTCGCCCAGCCGAAGGCCTGGACGTGGGATTCGTTGATGAACGGATCACCCAGAGCGTCGTTCTTCAGGAAGAGTTCGAAGGTCGGCGGGATGAGCTGCAGGCCCTCCTCCACGCCCAGGCGGCGCACCAGGCTGCCGGCGGCATAGTTACGCACCACACACTCGACCGGGATCATCGCAAGCTTCTTGACCAGCACTTCGTTGTCCGACAGCAGGGCGTCGAACTGGGTCGGGATGCCGGCGGCTTCGAGCTTCTGCATGATGAAGGCGTTGAACTTGTTGTTCACCATGCCCTTGCGATCGAGCTGCTCGATGCGCTTGCCATCGAACGCCGAGGTGTCGTTGCGGAACAGCAGGACGAGGCGGTCGGCGTCATCGGTGGTGTAAACCGACTTGGCCTTGCCGCGATAGAGTTCTTCGCGTTTTTCCATGATGGGCTCCGCTTGCTTAAGGGGTGGGCTCAGGCGATGGTGCGCCAGTCGAGTCCAGAATGCTGATCGGCTACCTGCAGCCAGTCCGGGTCGCACCCGAGGGTGTCGACGAAGCTTTGCCGGGCCAGCTGCGGCGAGTTGTTCTTTTCGCTGAGATGCGCCAGCACCAGGTGCTGCAGGCTTTCCCAGCCCAGCTGGGCCACCAGTTCGGCGGCCTGCCGGTTGTTCAAATGTCCCCACTGGCCGCCAACACGGGCTTTGAGTGGGTAGGGATACGGACCGCGGGCCAGCATGTCGGTATCGTGATTCGCCTCGATGATCAACGCATCGAGGCCACGATAGCATTCCAGCACCTGCGCCGTGGCGGCCCCCAGATCGGTGAGCTGGCCAAAGCGCTTCCGGCCATCGGAAAACACGTACTGCAGGGGCTCCCGTGCATCGTGGGAGACGCTCACCGCAGTGACTTCCAGGTCTTTCAGTACCAGGCGGTCGCCGCATTTGAGCAGCCCCGCCGGCGCCACCGGCTTGCGCATTCCCTGCAGGGTGCCGGCGCTGAGATACACGGGTATTCGATGGTGCCGGGCCAGCAGTTCGACGCCGTTGATGTGATCGGAGTGCTCGTGTGTGACCAGTACCGCGTCCAACTGCCCAGGCTCTACGCCCAGGCGTGCCAGACGGCGGATGGTTTCACGCAGCGGGAAGCCGCAATCGATCAGTATCCGGGTGTCAGAACTGCTCACCAAGGCCGAATTGCCCCGGCTTCCGCTCCCCAGGACCGCGAAGTGCATTCCGCATACTCTCCTGGAGTTTTTCCAACACGCCCTGCGCCACGTCAGCCGGTGCGGAGGTGTTGATATCTTTGTCGACGGTGATCTGGACGGTATTGCTCACGCTGGTCAGGCGAACCTGATAGCGCTGGGCCTTGGCGTCCTCTTCTTCCTTGGTCTTCTCGCCACCGCCGAACAGGCGGCTGAAGAAGCCAGGCTTGTCTTCGTCCTTCTTCTTCGCGCCTTCGGCGATGTTGACGTAGTACACGCCCAGGCTGCGATTGAGGTCGTCGACACGGATGTCGGCGCGATCCAGTGCACGACCGACGCTGACCCAGGCACGGTCGAAGTCGGAGTCGACGGTCAGGACCGGGTTGCCGCTGCCGTCCTTGTTCAGTTGGACAGAGCCAGGAGTGTCGTAGTCCGAGTGCGCGGCGAGCAGGGAGACGGAGCCGCCCTTCTCGGCGCTGGTGGCCATGCTGGCGATCATTTCGTCGAGCAGCGCGGCATCCAGGCTCGGCACCGCCGGCTTGGTCGGCCAGTCACCGCTGGCGGTGCTGCCGGCCGGGCGGGTTTCGCTCAGCACGTAGACTTCACTGGTGTTGGTCTGCACGCCCGGCTCGATGCGTACGCGAACGCGCGCTTCGCTGTCAGGCTCGACGCCCGACACACGGCTGCTCAGCCGACGCGCCAGGGGCGCGGAGAGCTGCGACAGCGGCTGCCAGTTGGTGCTGAACTCGCCAGTCTGCGGACGCTCGTTGGTGATGGAGAAACCGTTGTCCTGGAAGAACTGGTGGGCGACCGGCCAGACTTCCGCCGGCGGGCGCTGAGCGACCAGCCAGCGCGAATCACCGCTCTTCTGCAGGCTGAAATCGCTGACTTCGCCGGCGCCGGACAGCGGCTGCGGACGTGGCACTTCGAACTCGCCTTCCTTCTCAGTGCTGGTGGCGACGTTCATCGGGATCGGCAGCAGCGGGTCGAGCGGCTTGCTCTGCATGCCTTCGGGCACCTTCATCGGTGCCGTTTCGCGGGCGTTCAAATAATCGTCGCCACGGTCACGGAAGTAGCCTTCCGGGCCCCACAGCCAGCCGCAGCCGGAGGTGTTGCCGATAACCAGGGCGAGCGCAGTCAGTCCTGCCAGTCGCTTCATGCGAGGGAGCTCCTTAAGCCAGGACGCCGGTCTGGCGCATGGCCTGACGCAGCGGTTCGTGGCAACGCGGGCTGAGCCAGGTCAGAGGCAGGCGGATGCCCTCTGGAATCAGCCCCATTTCGTGCAGGGCAAACTTGACCGGGATGGGGTTGGATTCGATGAACAGGGTCTTGTGCAGCGGCATCAGACGATCGTTGATGGCGCGGGCAGCGGCGGCGTCGCCACGCATGGCGGCGGCGCAGAGGTCGCTCATGGCGCGCGGGGCGACGTTGGCGGTCACCGAGATATTGCCCTTGCCGCCCATCAGCATCAGCTCGACAGCAGTGGCGTCGTCACCGGAGTAGACGAGGAAGTCCTTGCCGACGCGGTCCAGTACTTCCTTGCCGCGCTGCAGGTCGCCGGTGGCTTCCTTGATGCCGATGATGTTCGGCACCTTGGACAGGCGCTCGACGGTCTCGGGCAGCATGTCGCAGGCGGTACGGCCCGGCACGTTGTAGAGGATCTGCGGGATGGCCACAGCTTCGGCGATGTGACGGAAGTGCTGGTACAGACCTTCCTGGGTCGGCTTGTTGTAATACGGAGTCACCAGCAGGCAGGCATCGGCGCCGCCGGACTTGGCGGCCTCGGTCAGCTCGACGGCTTCGCGGGTGGAGTTGGCGCCGGTGCCGGCGATGACCGGGATGCGGCCGTTGACCTGGTCGACTACGCGACGGATGACGTCCAGGTGTTCGTTCACGTCCAGGGTGGCCGATTCACCAGTGGTGCCGACCGCTACGATGGCGTTGGTGCCTTCCTGCAGGTGGAAGTCCACCAGCTTAGCGAGGCTGTCCCAATCCAGTCGACCCTGAGCATCGAAGGGGGTGACCAGCGCCACCATACTGCCCGCAATCATGCAACCGCTCCTGCCGGAAAAAGAAAGCCGTAATGGTACTGTCGCCACCGGCCACGCACAAGGTGACGCAGCGACCCGCGAACGACCAGACATTCCCCTCATCGGCGCTTTTCGCTACCCTTCTTCCTTTGTCGATGCGGCCCGCTTGGCCGCCACTCCAGGAATGCTGCATGTCCGCCTCTCACCCTCGTGAACAATTCCTCCTGATCAGCGCTCTGGGCCCGAACCCGATGGAGTTGACCAGCGTGCTATGCCGCACCTGCGTCGAAAACCGTTGCTCGGTGGTCAGCAGCCGCCTGACCCGCCATGGCGAGTTCAGCGCGCTGATCCTGCAGATCTCCGGCAGCTGGGACGCCCTGGCCCGCCTGGAGGGCGGCCTGCCGCCCCTGGCCAAGCGCCATGGTTTCACCCTCAGCGTCACCCGCAGCAATGTCCACGTTACCCGCGCCCAGGCCCTGCCCTACGTGGCTTATGTCAGCGCCGTCTATCGCCCGGACATCCTCAACGAGCTGTGCCAGTTCTTCATCGATCACAACATCGAGCTGGAGAACCTCACCTGCGACACCTACCAGGCGCCGCACACCAACACCAGCATGCTCAACGCCACCCTCACCGTGACGCTGCCGGCCGGCACCCAGATCAGTTGGCTGCGCGATCAGTTCCTCGACTTCGCCGATGCGCTGAACCTGGACGCGCTGATCGAACCCTGGCGTCCGCAGCATCCGTAAGGAGAGAGCCCAATGGCAGTCGAACTGAACAAACCCGTCGCCGATTTCCACGCCCCGGCCACCAGCGGCGTCGAATTCCGCCTGTCCGAGCTCAAGGGCAAGCAGGTCGTCCTGTACTTCTACCCCAAGGACAGCACGCCTGGCTGCACCACCGAGGGTCAGGGCTTCCGCGACAAGATCGAGGACTTCGCCAAGGCCAACACCCTCGTCTTCGGCATTTCCCGCGATGGCATCAAGTCCCACGAGAACTTCAAGGCCAAGCAGTGCTTCCCCTTCGAGCTGATCAGCGACAAGGACGAAGCCGTCTGCCAGCTGTTCGACGTGATCAAGCTGAAGAAGCTCTACGGCAAGGAATACATGGGTGTCGACCGCAGCACCTTCCTGATCGACGCCAAGGGCGTGCTGCGTCAGGAGTGGCGCGGTGTGAAAGTGCCCGGTCACGTGGATGCCGTGCTCGCCGCCGCCCAGGCGCTGAACCAGTAATCCGCTGAGCCAGCCCCATGAAAAAGGCCGCTGATCAGCGGCCTTTTTCCTTTCCCGGCGTCACATCATCGGGCTGACCTGCGGCCCCACCGCCGGCTGGCGCGGCCAGGCGTCCAGAACGGCCTTCACCAGGGTCGCCAGCGGGATGGCGAAGAACACTCCCCAGAAGCCCCACAGCCCGCCGAACAACAGCACCGCACAGATGATCGCCACCGGATGCAGGTTCACAGCCTCCGAGAACAGCAACGGCACCAGCACGTTGCCATCCAGTGCCTGGATGATTGCGTGGGCGGCCATCAGGTAGATGAACTGGTCACTCCAGCCCCACTGGAACAGCGCGATCATCGCGACCGGCACGCTGACTACCACCGCGCCGATATAAGGCACGACCACCGACAGGCCGACCAGCAGAGCCAGCAGCGCCGCGTAGTTCAGGCCCAGCACGGCGAAGGCGATGTAGGTCGCCACGCCGGTGATGAAGATTTCGATGACCTTGCCGCGGATGTAGTTCGCAATCTGCTGGTTCATCTCGTTCCACACCTGCTTCATCAGGCCGCGTTCGCGGGGCAGGTAGCGGCGGAACCAGTGGTAGAAGCGCCGGCGATCCTTGAGGAAGAAGAACACCAGGATCGGCACGAGCACCAGGTAGATCATGATGTTGACCACCACCGGCAGGCCCGACAGGGAGAAGGTCAGCGCCCACTGGCCAAGCTGCCCCAGCTCGTTGCGCGCCGCCTCGACGGTGCGCAGCACCTGTTCCTCGGTCACCATGTCCGGGTAGCGCTCGGGCAGCATCAGCAGCGTCGCCTGCCACTCGCCGAGCATGCCGGGCAGCTCGTTGAACAGGGTGAAGAGCTGCTTCCACAGCAGCGGCACCAGCACCAGCAGGAACACCGCGAGCAAGCCGAGGAACAGCGAATACACCAGCCACACCGCGAACAGGTGGGGCACGCGCAGGCGCTCCAGCACACCGACCATGCCCTGGATCAGGAAGGCGATGACCATCGCCGCCAGCACCGGAGCGAGCATCCCGCCAAAGGCCAGGATGACGGTGAACCCGAGCCCGAGAATGACCGCCAGCACTATCGCCTCCTCGTCGGAGAAATAGCGCTGCATCCAGTCCTGCAAAACCTTGAGCATGTAAGGACCTACAAAACGACAAAGGGTAACGTCCCGGTTACCCGGAAACTTCAGGGCTACTTCTTGCGAAGCCAGTAGCGATAGACGCCGGCTTCGACCTCTTCATGCAGCAGCGAGTGCCCGGCAAGATCGGCGAAAACGCGGAAGTCGCGCTGGGAGCCAGCGTCGGTGGCCATCACCTTGAGCACCGCCCCGCTGGGCAGCTTGTTCAGCTCGAGCTTGGCCTTGAGCAGCGGCAACGGACAATTGAGACCGCTGGCGTCCAGCTCCGCGTCACAGGCGGGGACGGACGGCGTGGAATCGGACATCGAAACGAACTCCGGTCAGGGCGCCCAAGAATACCGAAAGCCTTGGAAAAGTAACCAGGCCCAGGCAGGACGGTGTTCATTAATCAAGCTGTCAGCATCAGGGCCTAAAAGGAAGACGAAGCGACAATACCCATTTCGAATTGCGCCGCACTTCCGCCCTGCAAACTAGGCATAGGCGTTAGCGTGCGGCTAAAGTAGAGACTTTCTCGGAACGAGCCTCGTGTACATGAAAGTACTCCGCCCTGCCCTGCTGTCGCTCGCTGTCGCCCTCGCCACGCCGGCCCTGGCGGACGACTTGCCGTCTCTGGGCGATGCCAGCTCGTCCATCGTCTCCCCGGAGCAGGAATTCCAGCTCGGCCGCGCCTGGCTGAGCATGCTGCGCAACCAGGTCGACACGCTCAACGACCCGCAACTCAAGGATTATGTCGAGTCCAGCGTTTACCGGCTGGCGGAGTCCAGTGAATTGCAGGACCACCGCCTGGCCTTCATCCTGATCCGCGACAAGCAGATCAACGCCTTTGCCGCCCCTGGCGGCGTGGTCGGCGTCAATGGCGGCCTGTTCATCTATGCCCAGACCGAAGGCGAATACATCGCCGTACTGGCGCACGAACTCGGCCACCTGAGCCAACGCCACTTCGCCCGTGGCATCGAGGCGCAACAGCGCATGCAGGTACCGGTGATGGCTGCCATGCTCGCCGGCATCATTGCCGCCGCAGCGGGTGCCGGTGACGCCGGTATCGCCGCCATCGCCGGCACCCAGGCCGCAGCGATCCAGAACCAGCTGCGCTTCTCCCGGCAGAACGAGCAGGAGGCCGACCGCGTCGGCGTCGCCACCATGGTCCGCGCCGGCTACGACCCGCGCTCCATGCCCAACATGTTCGAGCGCCTCGCCCGGCAGTACCGCTACGAGGGCAAGCCGCCGGAATTCCTGCTGACTCACCCGGTGACCGAATCGCGTATCGCCGACACCCGCAACCGCGCCGAGCAATACCCCAAAGGCGGCAAGGAAGACTCGCTGCGCTACGAGCTGATGCGCGCCCGCGTCCAGCAGATGTTCGAGGACACTCCGGGCATGGCCAGCAAACAGTTCCGCGCACAGCTCGACGAAGACCCGAAGAACGATGCTGCCCGCTATGGCCTGGCGCTGTCGCAGACCAAGATCGGCCAGCTCAACGACGCCCGCAGCAATCTCCAGCAACTGCTGGCCAAGGCTCCCAACGACATCAGCTACAACCTGGCGATGTCCGACCTGGACATCACCGCCAACAAGTTGCCCGATGCTCAGGCGCGCGTGCAGAAGATGCTCGGCCAGTACCCGGACAGCTATCCGCTGATCCAGGCCAATGCCGATCTGATGATGAAGACCAACCGTGCCGCCGACGCCGAGAAGACGCTGTTCAAGCTGTCCCAGCGCCGCCCACTGGACCCGGACGTGTGGAACCGCCTGGCCGATGCCTGCACCCTGAGCGGCAACGCCATCGGCGTATACCAGGCCCGCGCGGAGTACTACGCGCTCACCGGCGACTACAAGCAGGCGATCGAGCAACTGGACTTTGCCAAGCGTCGCGCCGGCGGCAACTTCACCCTGGCCGCGCGCCTGGATGCCCGCCAGCAGGAGTTCCGCGATCAGGAGCGCATCCTCAAGGAAATGATGGGGCGCTGAGTAATCACGCAGCCCTTACCTGCAGGAGCGAGCTTGCTCGCGAACTCATCACGGGAATCATTGGCATCAAGCGGTTCGCGAGCAAGCTCGCTCCTACAAATGCCTCAAAGAAAAAGCCCGGCATCTGCCGGGCTTTTTCATGGTGCCGAGCGCGTCAGGCGTTACCCGCCAGCTTCAGCTTCGCCGCCTGGGTGAAGTCGAGCATGCGCTTGAGCGGCTTGATCGCCTTGGGAATCAGCGCCGGGTCGACGAAGATTTCGCCCGAACCTTCCTTCAGGCACGCCAGGGTACGCTCCAGGGTGTTCATGGCCATCCACGGGCAGTGCGCGCAGCTGCGGCAAGCCGCGCCGTTGCCGGCGGTGGGCGCCTCGATGAATTCCTTGTCCGGGCACAGCTGCTGCATCTTGTAGAAGATGCCACGGTCGGTGGCGACGATGAAGCGCTTGTTCGGCATCGTCTGCGCGGCCTTGATCAACTGGCTGGTGGAGCCCACGGCGTCGGCCAGATCAACCACCGCCTCCGGCGACTCCGGGTGCACCAGGATCGCAGCGTCCGGGTAGACCGCCTTGAGGTCTTCCAGTTGCTTGGCCTTGAACTCCTCGTGAACGATGCAGGCACCGTCCCAGAGCAGCATGTCGGCGCCGGTCTCGCGCTGGATGTACCGGCCCAGGTGCTGGTCCGGCGCCCAGAGAATCGGCTCGCCGTTGTCCATCAGGTGCTCGACGATCTCCACGGCGCAGCTGGAGGTCACCACCCAGTCCGCACGCGCTTTCACGGCCGCCGAGGTGTTCGCGTAGACGACCACGGTGCGCTCCGGATGTTTGTCGCAGAACGCCGAGAACTCTTCCACCGGGCAACCCAGGTCGAGCGAGCAGGTCGCCTCCAGCGTGGGCATCAGCACGCGCTTTTCCGGGTTGAGAATCTTCGCGGTCTCGCCCATGAAGCGGACACCAGCCACCACCACGGTCTGCGCCGAGTGCTGATTGCCGAAGCGGGCCATTTCCAGCGAATCGGAAACGCAGCCGCCGGTCTCTTCAGCCAGCGCCTGGATCACCGGATCGCAGTAATAGTGCGCGACGAGCACAGCGTTCTGCGCCTTCAGCTCTGCGGCGATGGCCGCGCGGTAGTCAGCCTCTTCCTGCGCACTCAGCACCCGCGGCTGTTTCGCCGCCAGATGGGCCTGGACCAGAAGGCGTTCGGAAATCTGGGACATCGTGTGGAAACCTCAACAGGCACGGTCTGATTATGCCGGCGATTTTATCACCACCATCCCTCGTCGCGGCGGGCCGAGGAGTGCCGCGCGGCGGACTTTTTCCGGCACATGGCAAAAGCCCCGTGATCTTTCGATCACGGGGCTTTCACAGGATTTGATGGTGGGTCGTGTAGGATTCGAACCTACGACCAATTGGTTAAAAGCCAACTGCTCTACCGACTGAGCTAACGACCCGACGTGGTGCGTATAATACTGATTTCTAACGTAAAAACAACACCCCGAGAAAACTTTTTTCAGAAATATCGCGTAGGGTCGGAAATTCCAGCGGCGGAAAAGCCCTCGGAGCGCAGTCGGCAGCTGTCACATTTGCGGCAAGCACGCCCCTCATCATCAGCCTGATAGCAGGAAACGGTGAGACCGTAATCGACGCCCCGAGCGACGCCTGCCTCGATGATCTGCGCCTTGGAAAGGAACTGCAGCGGCGCCTGGATACGGAAGCCGTCGCCCTCCACTCCTGCCTTGGTCGCCAGGTTCGCCATACGCTCGAAGGCCTCGACGAACTCCGGGCGGCAATCCGGGTAGCCGGAATAATCCACGGCGTTCACGCCGATGAAAATGTCCCGTGCGCCCAGCACTTCCGCCCAGCCCAGTGCCAAAGAAAGGAACACGGTATTGCGCGCCGGCACATAGGTCACCGGAATGCCTTCACTGGGGGCTTGGGGAACATCGATGCTGCTGTCGGTCAGCGCGGAGCCGCCGATACCATTCAGGTCGAGGCCGATCACCTTGTGCTCGACCACACCCAATTGGTGGGCGACGCGCTCGGCTGCCTGCAACTCGGCGCGGTGACGCTGGCCGTAGTCGAAGCTCATGGTGTAGCAGGCGTAGCCCTCGGCCTTGGCCATGGCGACGACCGTCGCGGAATCCAGGCCACCGGAGAGCAGGATCACGGCTTTCTTGTCGTTCGTAGCGTTCTTGTCGGACATCAACAGGGTCTCCTCCGCGCTCAGTGGCCCGGCTCATCGTTCCAGAGAATCTTGTGCAATTGCAGCTGCAGGCGGACCGGCAGGTTGTCGCTGACGATCCAGTCGGCCAGCGCGCGCGCGTCCACCTGGCGGTGGCTGGGCGAGAACAGCACCTCGCCGGCGCGCTCCTCCAGGCGATACTCGATCAGCTTGGACACCGCCCAGTCATAGTCCTCGCGGGAACAGATGACGAACTTGACCTGATCGTTGAGCGTCAACTCGCCGATGTTCTCGTAGCGATTGCGCGCCACCTCACCGGAGCCGGGGGTCTTCAGGTCGAGGATGCGGCTGACGCGGCGGTCGGTGGCCGAGATGTCCAGCGCGCCGCTGGTTTCCAGCGACACTTCGTAGCCGGCATGGCACAGGCGTTCGAGCAGCGGGATACAGTTGGGCTGCGCCAGCGGCTCGCCGCCAGTCACACAGACGTAGCGCGGGCGATACTGGGCGACCTGGTCGAGGATGGCGTCGAGGCTCTGGATTTCGCCGCCACTGAAGGCATAGGCGGTATCGCAGTAGTTGCAGCGCAGGGGGCAGCCGGTCAGGCGTACGAACACGGTCGGCAAGCCGGCGGTGCGCGTTTCCCCCTGCAGCGAGTAGAAAATCTCGGTAATGCGCAGGGTCTGTTGCATATCAGCCACGGGCGTGACGGCTATACAGGCCATCCGCCTCCGTTGCGTTGGAGTCGTGAGCGCACTGGAGAGGCGCCCGGCAATCCCGGTACACAGCAGACATCAGCGCGGCTGAAACCACTGGCTTTTTCCGGGGGCGGGAATTCTAACGAAAAAACCCGCGACAGGCGCGGGTTTTCAGACTGCGAGATAGGAAGCTTACTTGAGGTTCTTCAGATCACGCTGGGACAGCTGGGCAGCGGAAGTACCCGGATACTGCGCGACCACCTGCTGCAGGATGCCGCGAGCCTTGTCGTTGTTGCCCAGGCGGCGCTCCACGTCGGCGAGCTTGTACAGCGAGTCCGGCACCTTGGCGCTGCTCGGGTAGGCCTGGCTGACGCGGGCGAAAGCCTGGCCGGCGCCCTGCAGGTCGCCTTTCGCGAGGTTCACTTCACCCAGCCAATATTGCGCGTTACCCGCGTACTGGCTGTTCGGGTATTTGCGCAGGAAAGCGCCGAAGGCCTGGCTGGCCTTGTCGAAGTCCTTGGCCTTGATCAGGTCGAAGGAGGCATCGTAGTAGAGCTTCTCTTTTGCCGGGTCACCCGGCTCGCTGCTGGCGGCGGGCTGCTGTTGCTGGGCGGCGGCAACGCCTGCTCCGGCGGCAGCTCCGGCACTGGCGCCGGCAGCGGGGGAATTCTGTTGAACAGCAGCACCGGCCGCTCCTGCACCTGCACCGCTGGAAAGGCGGCTGTCGATGTCCTGGAAGCGCTCCTGGTTTTCCTGCTTCATTTGCTGGATCTGGTTCTGCTGCTCTTCGAGCATGCCGCGCAGACGGGACATTTCGTCCTGCATCTGCTGCAGCTGCATGAACAGCTGAGCCTGACCGGAGACGGGAGTTGTCATCCCGCCTCCGGCATAGGCGCCATCAGCGCCTGCGGTGCCATAACCCGAGGGCGGCGTGCTGGCATAGCCACCATTACCGTCCTGTACCGGAACCGCGGCTGCCGCCATGAGGGGCAGTCCGCATGCGATCAAGGTCAGAAAACGCAGGCGCATCGGCATCACGTCTTACTTCTTCAGCTCAACGCGACGGTTCTGGGCCCAGGACTGCTCGTCGTGGCCAGTGGCAACCGGACGCTCTTTGCCGTAGGAAACCAGTTCCAGCTGAGCCGGGGAAACGCCCTGCAGTACCAGGTAGCGCTGAACGGCCTTGGCGCGACGCTCGCCCAGAGCCATGTTGTACTCGCGGGTGCCGCGCTCGTCAGTGTGACCTTCCAGGACTACGCGCTGGCCGGAACCTTTCAGGTCCTTGGCGTGTACGTCCAGGGCACGCATGGCTTCCGGCTTCAGGTCGGAGCTGTCGTACTCGAAGTAGAAGGTGGTGATAGCGCGCAGAGCAGCTTCGTCGCTCAGGGAGCCGTCAACGGCACCGCTGTTGGCGCCGTAGCCAGCGTTCGGGTCAACGCCGCCATTGGCGCCTTCACCAGTTGCATCGCCTTTCTTGGACGAGCAACCAACGGCTACGGCCATGGCGAGGGCGATAACGGCAAATTTGCCGAATTTCAGCATTTCCATCATGTAACTCCTAATGAACCCCAGTGTATAAGTTTGAAACAGTTGGCAACCGTCAGTTCAGGTAAGGGGACCAGGAAGGCTCGCGCACGTCGCCTTGAGCGGTGGGTAGCGGTAACCGAACACGTCCGTTGATGCTCACGAGCATCAACACGCCCCGGTCCTGCTGGCGGGTGGCGTATATTAGCATCGTGCCATTTGGCGCAACAGTGGGCGAATCGTCCAGATTGGTGTTGGAAAGTACCCGGAGATTACCGCGCTGAAGGTCCTGCGCTGCGATCTGGAAGTTGGTGAAACCGTCCTGGCGGTGAACCATCACCAGGGTCTTCTCATCCGCCGAGAGTTTCGGGTTGGCGTTGTAGTTGCCGATGAAGGTCACGCGGTCGGTAGCGCCCGAGTTCACGTTCATCTTGTAGATCTGCGGTTTGCCGCCACGGTCCGAGGTGAAGTACAGGGTCGAGCCGTCCGCGCCCCAGAAGGGTTCGGTGTCGATCGCCGAGTTGTTGGTCAGGCGACGCAGCTGGCGGCTGCCCAGATCCATCACGTAGATCTCCGGGTTGCCGTCGCGCGACAGCACGAAGGCCAGGCGGTTGCCGTCCGGCGAGAAGGCCGGGGCGCCGTTGAGGCCTTCGAAATTGGAGATCTGCTCGCGGCGGCCAGTGTCGACGTACTGCATGAAGATGCGCGGACGCTTCTGCTCGAAGGACACGTAGGCGATACGGCGACCGTCGGGCGAGAAGCGCGGCGAAAGGATCGGCTCGCGCGATTGCAGCAGGGTCACCGGGCGAGCGCCGTCATAGTCGGAGCGCTGCAGGGTGTAGCGGGTGTTGTCCACCGAGAAGCGCTCGGCAGTCACGTAGAGCAGCCGGGTGGAGAACGCACCCTTGACGCCGGTGAGCTTCTCGAACGACTGGTCGGCGATGTAGTGCGACATGTCGCGCAACTGGTCGGTAGTGCCGCCCACGCTGCCGGTCAGGACCTGCTGTTGGGTCGCCACGTTGAGCAGGGCGTACTGGATCTGCAGACGGCCACCGTTGGGCACGATGCTGCCGACCAGCACGTACTGCGCGCCGAGGGCCTGCCAGTCACGGTAGATCACTTCGCTGGCCTGGGCCGGCTGGCTGATCATGTTCTGGCGCGGGATCGGCTCGAAGTAACCGGAATTGCGCAGGTCGTTGCCGATGATGTTCGACATGTCTTCGGGCAGGACATTGCCGCCCTGCCAGCCGAACGGAACCACGGCGATCGGAACGGCCGAGTCACGACCGCTGGAGATCACCAGCGGGTCGGCGGCCTGCGCTGCGCCTGCCACCAGGGCCAGGGCGAAGAGCGCGAAGCGAATCAGGGTACTCACAGATCTAAATCCTCCGGTTTGAAGACCATTCGGCGCTGACGATACAGGCTATCGAAAGTGGCGCGATCCAGGTTTTGCAGTTCGGGAATACGGCCCACATTTCGGACCGCAGCCACCGCAGAATCATCGAACGGCTTGTCACCACTGGAGCGAGTCACGCTCACATTGGTGATAGCCCCGCTCGGCAGCATCTGAATCAGCACTTCTACGCTCATTCCGTTACGAGCTGAAGGAGGGCGGCTCCATTGCTGGCTCACCAGGCTGACGATCAGATCGTCAAAGTTGCCCGCCACCTCATTACCCTGCTCGTCAGCCAGAGCCTGTTGCCGTTGCGTGTCGTTAGACAGCAGATCGGCCAGGGCCTGGGCCTTCTTGTCTTCCGTCGCCTTACGGGCTGCGGCAGCGGCTGACGCAGCAGCCTTCTTCTTCGCAGCCTCGACCGCGGCAGCCTTCTTCTTGGCTTCATCCGCGGCGGCTTTTTTCTTCGCGTCCTCGGCGGCCTTCTTCTTGGCCTCCTCGGCAGCTTTCTTCTTCGCCTCGTCAGCGGCCTCTTTCTTGGCCTCTTCCTCGGCTTTCTTCTTGGCTATATCCGCCTGCTGTTTCTGCTCGGCAGCCTTGGCTTCAGCCGCTTTCTTCGCGGCGGCGGCAGCATCGGCAACCTTCTTGGCGTCGTCGGCCTTCTTGGCATCGGCGGCCTTCTGAGCTGCATCTGCAGCCTTTTGAGCCGTGTCGGCCTTCTTTTGTTCCTCGGCTTTCGCAGCAGCCAATGCCTGCTGCTCAGCCTTCTTCTGCTCGAGCTGCTCCTGCTCGTATTGCTTGGCCGAGGTTTTCTTCGCCTCGCCGGCAATCTTCTGGTTGGTCTGCTGGGTCGCCTGGCTCTTGGACTTCAGCTGGTACAGCGTAGCCTGGACGATCGGCCGCGAAGGCGGCAGTTCAGGCGTACTGGCCCAGCTGACGAACAACATGGCAAAAATCAGCACATGCAGGGCCACGGCCAGGACCGTCGGCCAGAAGTAGCCTTCCGATTGAGAGCGCTCGAGCTGGTGCATCAACTACCTGGTGCCTCGGTAATCAGACCGACGTTGCCGACTCCGGCTTTCTGCAGACCGCCCATGACGGCCATAACCGAGCCATAGTCGACTGCCTTGTCGCCACGGACGAAGACCTGGACTTTCTTACCCTGGCGGCTGTTCTCGGCCATGATGCCGGAGGCAGCATTGACCAGCTGATCGAGGTCCACGGCAGTCTGGCTACCCTTGCCTTGATCCGGGTCCACTTCCGAGCCCATGTTCCAGTAGTAGGTCTTGTCGGCCTTGATGGAGATGGTGAGCACGCGGGAATCGTTATCCTGCGGCAGCGCTTCGCTGGAAACCTTGGGCAGGTCGACCTTGACGCCCTGGTTGAGCATGGGCGCGGTCACCATGAAAATGACCAGCAGTACCAACATCACGTCGATGTAGGGCACCACGTTCATTTCCGCGACCGGCTTGCGCTTGTGACGAACTCTTGCCATGACGGCTTACCTCTTGGTCGTCTTCAATCGTCGCTGGTGTGCACTTTGCGGTGCAGGATGGCCTGGAACTCGTCGGCGAAGGTGTAGTAGCGGCCAATGAGCATTTCCGAGCGAGCGGCGAAACGGTTGTAGGCGATGACCGCGGGGATAGCCGCGAACAGGCCGATGGCGGTGGCGATCAGCGCTTCGGCGATACCCGGCGCCACGGTGGCGAGGGTGGCCTGCTGAACGGTGGCCAGACCGCGGAAGGAGTTCATGATGCCCCATACGGTGCCGAACAGACCGATGTACGGGCTGGTGGAGCCGACGGTGGCGAGGAACGGCAGGCTGGTTTCCAGCTTCTCTTCCTCACGGGAAATGGCGACGCGCATGGCGCGGGAAACGCCTTCCATCACCGCATCCGGGTCGACGCCGGCCTGCTGGCGCAGACGGGAGAACTCCTTGAAACCGGCACGGAAGATCTGCTCGACCCCCGAATCCGGATCGGGGTTGCTGCCCGCCTGACGATAGAGCTTGGACAGGTCGATGCCCGACCAGAAGCGCTCTTCGAAGGTTTCCAGGGCCTTCTTCGCCGAGCGCATCATGTTGCTGCGCTGGAAAATCATGATCCAGGAAGTGACCGATGCGGCCACCAGGGTCAGCATCACCAGCTGTACCACGACGCTGGCGTTACTGATCAAGCTCCACATGGAAGTATGGTCGACGACGTTCGGTTCCACGTTAATCTCCTGCTGAAAGGGTGTCCGGACTGCCGGCAAATGCCGCACGCAACACATCTGGGATAGCGCGGGGTTTCAGGTTGTCCGCCCGCACGCACGCCACCAGGAATCGCCCCTCGCAGAGCAAGGTCGAATCCGCAGCCCGCCGAACCTGTTGACGAAACTTCAGGCTCGCGCGGTTCAATTCCTCCACTTCGACGCTGACGAGCAGCTCGTCGTCCAGGCGTGCCGGTGCGTGATAACGCGCCTCGGCCGAATGAACGACGAAAAGCAGGTTCTCCCCCGCCAACTGCGACTGGGCGAAGCCCAGATCACGCAGCCGCTCGGTACGAGCCCGCTCCATGAACTTGAGGTAATTGACGTAGTAGACGATGCCGCCGGCATCGGTGTCCTCGTAATAGACCCGATACCGCTGCTGGAACGGCTGCCCCCCGTGTTGCGCGCGCATACTCTAGAACCAAGTAAAGACTTTGCCAATCGGCAATCGTCTACAAATGCAATTAATTACCATCTTCAGGGGCGAACAGATCCGGTGTCGCCCCCTCCCCCATCCGCTTCGGCACATTCAGGCCGAAATGCAGGTACGCATGCCGGGTCACTACACGGCCGCGCGGTGTGCGCATGATATAGCCTTGCTGGATCAGATAGGGCTCCAGCACATCTTCAATCGTGTGTCTTTCTTCGCTGATGGCCGCCGCCAGGTTGTCGACGCCCACCGGACCACCGTCGAACTTGTCGATCATGGTCAGCAACAGGCGGCGATCCTGGTGATCAAAGCCGCGTTCATCCACGTCCAGCAGGTTCAGCGCCTTGTCGGCGATGTCGCGACTGATATGGCCAGTACCGCGCACTTCGGCGAAGTCGCGCACCCGGCGCAGCAATCGGTTGGCGATCCGCGGCGTGCCGCGCGCCCGACGGGCAATTTCGTAGGCCCCGGCAATTTCGATCTCCAGCCCCAGGATGCCCGCAGAGCGAGCAACGATGGTGGTCAGATCATCCACGCCGTAAAACTCGAGACGCTGCACGATACCGAAGCGGTCACGCAGCGGATTGGTCAACATGCCGGCGCGGGTCGTCGCCCCCACCAGCGTGAAGGGCGGCAGGTCGAGCTTGATCGAGCGCGCGGCCGGGCCTTCGCCGATCATGATGTCCAGCTGGAAGTCTTCCATGGCCGGGTACAGCACTTCCTCGACGATCGGCGACAGGCGATGGATCTCGTCGACGAACAGCACATCGTTCGGTTCGAGATTGGTCAGAATCGCCGCCAGATCGCCAGGGCGCTCCAGCACAGGGCCAGAGGTGCTCTTGATCGACACCCCCATCTCCTGGGCGATGATGTTCGCCAAGGTGGTCTTGCCCAGGCCGGGCGGGCCGAAGATCAGCGTGTGATCGAGGGCCTCCTGACGCCCGCGGGCCGCCTGGATGAACAGCTCCATCTGCTCGCGCACCACAGGCTGACCGACGTAATCCGCCAGCTTGAGCGGGCGGATGGCGCGGTCGAACTGCTCTTCGCGGTCGCGACTGGAGGCTGAGGAAATCAGGCGATCGGCTTCGATCATCAATATCTACCTAGACCATGCCCTTGAGGGAACGGCGGATGAGTTCTTCGCTGGACAAGCCTTCCTCCTGCACGGCGGCCACGGCGCGGCTCGCCTCCTGGGGTTTGAAACCCAGGGCGATCAGCGCGCTGACCGCATCGGACTCGGCGCTTGAGACTGCGGCAACCAGCCTGGGTTCCACCACCAGCGGTGCAATGGACGGAATATTCTCCCACGCCTTGAAGCGATCCTTCAGCTCCACCAGCAGGCGCTCGGCAGTTTTCTTGCCGACGCCCGGAATCTTCACCAGGGTCGAAGTATCCTGCGCCTGCACGCAACGCACCAGCTCATCGACCTCCAGCCCCGACATCAGCGCCAGTGCCAGCTTCGGCCCCACGCCGTTGAGGCGGATCAGCTCGCGGAACAACTCGCGCTCGCGCTTCTCGGCGAAGCCGTAGAGCAGGTGGGCATCCTCGCGCACCACCAGGTGGGTGTGCAGGGTCACCGGCTCGCCCAGGCTCGGCAGGCGGTACAGGGTGGTCATCGGCACTTCCAGCTCGTAGCCCACGCCGTTCACGTCGACGATCAGGTGCGGCGGCTGCTTCTCCGCCAGGGTGCCACGCAGGCGTCCAATCACGGGTGTTTGTCCTTGCTCAATGTTTTTCCGGATATCACAGGCGCAGACGTCCGCCGCGACGGCGGGCGCCCATCAGGCCATGCGGCACCAGACTTTGCCGCGTGTGCGCGTGGCACAGGGCGATGGCCAGGGCGTCGGAGGCGTCGATCTGTGGCTTCTGTACCAGCTTGAGCAGGTGCATCACCATCATCTGCACCTGCTGCTTGTCCGCGCCGCCAGTGCCGGCGATGGCCTGCTTGACCTGGCTGGCGGTGTACTCGGCGATCTGCAATCCCTCTTCCGCCGCCGCGACGATGGCCGCGCCGCGCGCCTGCCCCAGCTTCAGCGCCGAGTCGGCATTTCGCGCCATGAACACTTGCTCGATGCCCATCATGGTCGGCTGGTAGGTCTGGATGACCTCGCGCACACCACGAAAGACGATCTGCAGGCGCTCGAACAACTCGCCGTTACCGGTACGGATGCAGCCCGAGGCCACGTACTCGCAGCCGCGGCCGGTGTCGCGCACCACGCCGAAACCGGTAATCCGTGAACCTGGGTCGATGCCGAGAATCAGGGTCATGTCTGTTCGATCACACCTAGTCTGCAACGCGCATTTCAGATAACAAAAACCGGAAGCGGGAGGCGCCGCTGACGACCACTCCCGCTTCCGGCTTCAGCACATCGCCGGTGGTGGGATCAGCCCAGCTGGGCCATCACCTCGTCCGGGATGTCCGCATTCGAATAGACGTTCTGCACGTCGTCCAGGTCTTCCAGCATGTCGATCAGCTTGAGGACTTTCTGCGCGGTGTCCAGGTCCAGGGTCGCCACGGTCGACGGGATCATGGTGATCTCCGCGTCCTCGCCCTTGAAGCCCGCTTCGATCAGTGCTTCGTTGACCGAGATGAAATCGGCGAAGGTGGTGAAGACGTCGATGGAACCGTCGTCGTTGACCACTACATCGTCGGCGCCGGCTTCCAGCGCGGCATCCATCAGGGCCTCTTCGTTCACGCCCGGCGCATAGCTGATCTGCCCCTTGCGCTCGAACATGTAGGCCACCGAACCATCGGTACCCAGGTTGCCGCCGCACTTGCTGAAGGCATGGCGCACTTCGGCTGCGGTGCGGTTGCGGTTGTCGGTCATGGCCTCGACGATGATCGCCACGCCGCTGGGCGCGTAACCTTCGTAGGTCAGCTCAGCCATGTTGTCCGCTTCGCTGGAACCCACGCCGCGCTGGATGGCACGGTCGATGGTGTCGCGGGTCATGTTGGCAGTCAGCGCCTTGTCCACGGCCAGGCGCAGGCGCGGATTGTCCGCCGGCACCCCGCCGCCCTGCTTGGCAGCAACGGTCAGCTCACGAATGAGCTTGGTGAAGATCTTGCCCTTCTTGGCGTCCTGACGTTCCTTGCGGTGCTTGATGTTGGCCCATTTGGAATGACCAGCCATAACTCACTCCGTATCGCTTGTTTGCTTCGCACGCGGCGCCCGGTTTGCGGGCGCCGCTGCAATCCGAATCGACTTACTCGGCGGCCTTCTGCTGCTCGCGCAGGCGGATGTTCAGCTCACGCAGAGCCTTGGCATCCACAGTGCCCGGAGCCTGGGTCATGACGTCGCCGGCGCTCTGGGTTTTCGGGAAGGCGATAACTTCGCGGATCGAGGCCGCGCCGGTCATCAGCATCACCAGGCGGTCCAGGCCGAAGGCCAGGCCACCGTGCGGCGGTGCGCCGTACTTCAGGGCGTCCAGCAGGAAGCCGAACTTCTCTTCCTGCTCCGCATCGTCGATGCCCAGCACGCGGAAGACCGCCTGCTGCATGGCCTTGTCGTGGATACGGATGGAACCACCGCCCAGCTCGGTGCCGTTGAGCACCATGTCGTAGGCACGGGACAGCTTGCCGGCCGGGTTGGCCTCCAGCTCTTCCGGAGTGCACTTGGGCGCGGTGAACGGGTGGTGCAGCGAGGTCAGGCTGCCGTCGTCGTTCTCTTCGAACATCGGGAAGTCCACGACCCACATCGGCGCCCACTCCTTGGTGAGCAGGTTGAGGTCATGGCCGACCTTGATGCGCAGCGCGCCCAGGGCGTCGCAGACGATCTTGGCCTTGTCGGCGCCGAAGAACACGATGTCGCCATCGACCGCACCGACGCGATCGAGGATCTCGTTCAGGTTCGGCTCGGCGATGTTCTTCACGATCGGCGACTGCAGGCCTTCCACGCCCTTGGCGCGTTCGTTGACCTTGATATAGGCCAGGCCCTTGGCGCCGTAGATGCCGACGAACTTGGTGTAGTCGTCGATCTGCTTGCGCGGCATGCTCGCACCGCCGGGAACGCGCAGGGCGGCAACGCGGCCCTTCGGATCGTTGGCCGGGCCGGAGAAGACCTTGAACTCGACGTCCTTCAGTTGATCGGCGACGTCGACCAGTTCCAGCGGGATACGCAGGTCAGGCTTGTCCGAACCGTAGCGGCGCATGGCCTCTTCGAACGGCATGTGCGGGAATTCATCGAACTCGACGTTCAGCACTTCCTTGAACAGCTGGCGCACCATCTTCTCGGTGATCTCGATGATGTCGCTTTCTTCCAGGAAGCTGGTCTCGATGTCGATCTGGGTGAATTCCGGCTGGCGGTCGGCACGCAGGTCTTCGTCGCGGAAGCACTTGGCGATCTGGTAGTAACGGTCGAAGCCGGCCACCATCAGCAGTTGCTTGAACAGCTGGGGCGACTGCGGCAGGGCGAAGAAGTGACCCGGATAGGTGCGGCTCGGCACCAGGTAGTCACGCGCGCCTTCCGGCGTCGGGCGACCGAGGATCGGGGTTTCCACGTCCAGGAAGCCGTTCTCATCCAGGTAGCGGCGGATGCTGCTGGTGATGCGCGCGCGCAGCTTCAGCTTGGCGGCCATTTCCGGGCGACGCAGGTCGATGAAGCGGTAGCGCAGGCGGGTTTCCTCGCCCACGTCGGAGTATTCGTCCAGCGGGAACGGCGGGGTCTCAGCCTGGTTCAGTACTTCCAGTTCGTGACCCAGCACTTCGATGGCGCCCGAAGCCATGTTCGAGTTGCGCGCACCTTCGGGGCGCAGGCGCACCTTGCCGGTGATCTTCACCACGTACTCGCTGCGCACGCGGTCGGCCTTGGCGAAGGTCTCGACGCGATCCGGGTCGAACACCACCTGGGCCAGACCTTCACGATCACGCACGTCGAGGAAGATCACCCCGCCGTGGTCGCGGCGACGGTGTACCCAACCGCAAAGAGTGACTACCTGGCCGTCCAGGCTCTCGTTCAACTGGCCGCAATAGTGGCTGCGCATCATGGTGTGTTTCGCTTCTCGAAAGTCTTGAATTCTAGGGAACCGCTCATTCGCTGGCGGAGCAGGCGCCGGCACCGCAACCGGTGGCCGGACAGGCCGCTGGGGCATCGCCGGAGGCCAGGTTCTTCTTCGCTCCGGTCTTGAAGTCGGTCTCGTACCAACCGCTGCCGCCCAGGCGGAAGCCCGGAGCCGACAACATCTTCTTCAATTCGGGAGCCTTGCAGGCCGGACAATCGACCAACGGCGCATCGCTGATCTTCTGCAGCGATTCCAGCTGATGCGCGCAGGACTGGCACTGGTACTCGTAAATCGGCATGGAACACCTTGGCTGTGTAACGCCACGGGTCCGCGTCCCGCGGCAAAGAGGCCGATTATAGCCTGAAAAATCCGCAGGTTGCAGCCGGGCTCCGGTGGCGGAAAAGCCTGCCGGGCGCACAGCCTTTTAATAGAAAACCTCAATCGATTGCCTTGATATAGACCAAGAGCTTCGCACCTGTCCCGGTGATAGCCTCGAATCCAGCGTTTTAAATCATTCATGCACGATGAGGAGATCGCCATGGACATCGATATCGGAATCGCCAAAGAAGATCGCGCCGCCATCGCCGACGGCCTGTCCCGCCTGCTGGCCGACACCTACACGCTGTACCTGAAGACCCACAACTTCCACTGGAACGTCACCGGGCCGATGTTCAACACCCTGCACCTGATGTTCGAAGGGCAGTACAACGAACTGGCGCTGGCCGTGGACAGCATCGCCGAACGTATCCGCGCCCTGGGCTTCCCGGCGCCCGGCACCTACGCCGCCTACGCCCGCCTCTCCTCGATCAAGGAAGAAGAAGGCGTACCGGACGCCCAGGAAATGATCCGCCTGCTGGTTCAGGGCCAGGAAGCCGTGGTGCGCACCGCCCGCAGCATCTTCCCGCTGGCCGACAAGGTGGCGGATGAGCCCACCGCCGACCTGTTGACCCAGCGCATGCAGGTACACGAAAAGACTGCCTGGATGCTGCGCAGCCTGCTCGCCGAATAACCCCTTCCTTCTATAAGCAGCCGGCCGGAAAACCGGCTGCCTCCCCCTACGAATGGCCTAAGCGGTTGATTTGAGAAGGCAACTGGATTGCGGTTAAATACCCGCCGTGCGTTTCTCGCATAGGCCGCCCGGCACGCTTTCATTTTTCCTTTCTGGCGTCGCACCCGGGGCTGGCTGCTTCTTTATTTCGTTACCCGCTCAAGGTGAATCCGTAGCCATGTTGAAGATCGTCCATCTCGTGACGGGCGTCGCCGCACTCTTGCTGTCCTTGATCCCGAGTCTGCGTAGTGATGCCCTGCCCTACCTGCAACAGAGCGATGCCATCTACCTGGCACTGCTCGGTCTGACCAGCCTCCTGCTCGCCCCGAGCAGCAACCTGAAACACCCCTCCGCCCTGCAGAGCCTCGCCACCGCCTTGGTCGTGCTGGCCGTGGTCCTGCAGATCCTGATCCTGCTCGCCCCGCTGCCCTTCATCGGCGATCAACCGGCCATCGTGCTGCCGCTGCTGAGCCTGGCCGGCGCCGTCGTCCTGCAATGGATAGCGAGCCTCAACAAACCGAGCGCCAGCGTTGCCATCGAAACCTTCGCAGGCGTCGACCGCGAAACCGGCACCGTGAAGTGGTTCAACACCTCCAAGGGCTTCGGTTTCATCTCCCGCGACTCGGGCGAGGACATCTTCGTCCACTTCCGCGCCATCCGCGGCGAGGGCCACCGCATCCTGATTGAAGGGCAGCGCGTGGAGTTCTCCGTCGTTCAGCGCGACAAGGGATTGCAGGCAGAGGATGTGATTGCTGCGCTGCCTAATCGGCGCTGAGCGTTACGCCCATGAAAAAACCCGCCGAATGGCGGGCTTTTTTATTCCGGAGCGCGCGGACTCTGACTGTCCACCTAAGACATGCTCTGCCCCTGAGCCCTGTTTTGCGATTACCAGGGTGCTTCGTCACTCATCCTGAGCGCGTTTCTGGCTCCACAAGACGGGCATTTCAACAGGCGCTCAAATTCGGAAGAGCCCGTACTTCTCCTGATATCCCTCACTAACAGCTTTGCCATTCCACACACAGGGCAATCAACATCCTCGTTGGAATCTTTAGCCAAGACTATTCCAGCAGCGATCCAACTCTTCACAACCTCTCGATTCATTTCTCGCCCCACTGAAGTACATCGAAGCTCATTAAGAGAAAAAAGGGGACAAGAGAAAAAGGGGACAGATTTATTTTCGAAACTCTAATCCTGACTCCGCGTCCAGCTTTAGAGTAGAAAAATAAATCTGTCCCCTTTTCGGTCGCTTTTCGGTCGCTTTTCGGTCGGAAGCGAGGGCGGTGACGGAGAAATAAATAACCCCGGCTAAGCCGGGGTTACTTCTATTCCTTCTCTGCAAGATAAGGCCAGTATTCTGGCCCCTCTCCATCTCTAATCCAGACCCGGCCACACGAAGGGCACTTGAGAACATCTTTGCTTACGGCGTCTATACGTTCAAAGAAGTCATCAAATGGAACCTTCTCTTTACTCGCACGCTCCGCCAATTCATATAGCAAAATATTAGGAACAAGCGTGAACTGATCCGGAGTAGGCGAGCTAATCAGGCTAATCAGATGAGAACATCTACATAAGAATTTAGCCATGAATCATCGCCCCAATAGACTATTAACTGCCGACTTATCCAATTGAATCGTCTTTTCTCCTTGAGAAAATATAACTTGATTCAAAGGAATAGGCTGACCGCCTTTTATTTTACCAAAAGCCATAGCTGCTGACTTGTACATATCGAATTTACTAAACGTTTCTGGAACGACAACCACCACAGAGTCAGCTTGACCACTAACAACCTTCACCTCAATTTCCCGTGCAATTGTCGTAGGCTTAAGTTGCTCCGGCTTATACACATCAATTTTGCCTAAACCCTGCACCTGGAACTCAGAGGTGGGAACTCCAGAAATCCCTTTCTTACTAGCCTCCAACGGAACATGGACATCGTAGCCAAGATTCTGAATAGCCTTCAGCCCTTGCTGTTCGGATGCACTCAAACCTTCGAGCGTCTTGCCAGACTCAAAGGTAATGGTCCCTTGGCGTGGAACTACAGCAGTTCCTTTTGCAACCGTGTTGGCCACGGCCGACTCTGCCAGCTTAGCCTCAATCTTGCTAGCAAGAGCCTCTCCAAATCCCTTAACCAGCTTGCCTGTCGCTGTCGCGGCGCCTTTGGCAGCTCCTCCAGCCGGTATCAGGTAATCCTCCGGCGTGCTAATGAGGATGCCGTCGCCAACGGCGAGCCCCAGTGCCTCCCGGATGTACTGCTGCTGATCGATCTGACCCTTGAAGCTCCCGATCTCTCCGTTGTGGGTACCGGTCTGATCGGATCCGTACTGAGCCAAAGCGCGTTGCAAGTTGGCCCATGCGGCGCTGGACTGATTGCCCAGATACGGCTGGTTGAACAGGTTGCTGTCGGCAAATTGCTCCGCCGTGGCCTGGAAGGCGTACACCGGCTGGCCGTGCGCAATGATCGGTTCGCCGTTGGCCCAGCGTAACGGCTCACTGCCCATACCCATCGTAGAGACGGAGTTAAAGGCAATTTCACTGATGTGGTCGAAATTGGCCCTCAGACTGCTGTCCGGATTGAGGCCATCCAATTGCTTGAGCAAGCTCAGGTACTGCTCGCTCTGCGTCTTGTCCACGGCAGTACCAGCGCTGAGAGTGAGCATGTCCTCCCAAGTCAGGCTCCCGAGGTCGATCTTTCCGTATTGGGCCTCCAGCTCCTTCGCCTTTTCACGAATCTGCCGTTGCTCTTCCGGGTGGAGCTGGCGGTTATAGGCGGTAGCGTTCTTCGCAATTTCCGCGCCTTTGCCTACGTCGCCATTCACCGCTGCCGCAGCCAGTACGCCAACGATTTGCGACTCCATCAGCTCGAACTTCGGATCGCCCTTAGCCCAGCCATGTAGCACGTTGGCCAGGGCCTCATTGACCCCGGCGGCCATGGCGCCGGTCTTGAAATCGCTGCCGGTTGCTTCGGCGAGCAGGCCTCCCATCAAGGCATGGGCAACGATTTTCTGCAGGCTGCCGTCCCGATAAACATTGCCGCCATACTGCCCCGCCGCCCAATCCCCCACACCATTGAACCCGACTGCCATACCCAGGTTGCCGGCCTGAGTACTAAAGGCATCCATCAGGTTATCGGCGAAGCTGCCGCCGAACGCTGCTTGCTGCATGACTGCCTGGGACAGGGCTTGAGCACTGTTATAGGCAGCAAAGGCACCAATGCCTTTCTCGCCAGCCCAAGTACTAAGGTCGAATCCCTTGGTGACTTGGTTGGCGGTGTCTGTGGAGACCTTGAAATAACTATCCAGCTTCGGCGAGATGACGTATTCACCGACACCCGCCATCGCATAGCTCTTGAGGGCATCGGATGTGGTGGCGTATTCAAGACCTTGCCCAATATCACCACCATTGTTGATGGTTCCAACCGCGAGGTTACTGGCCATGGCGCCATACAGCGGCCCAAGGAAGTAGGAGGCGACGATGGCAATGATGAGTTGCGGCGCGGCACCCAGCCCCGAGTTGCTGTACTTGTACGAGTCGTGAATCTCCTTCACCGCGCGCCAATCCACATCTCCGCGCGCCTCGGCCTCCTTCAACCAACCCAGGCTCGGATTCGCCTGCACCATCGCATCGATAGCCTGGCTTACCGACTTCTGATCGATGTGCTTGTAGTCGATCTTCAGGCCGTCCACCGCTTTGATGGCGATGTTGCCCTGAGCGATCATCTGGGTCTGGCGCAGGGTCTCGTCGGTCTTGCCTTCGCCCTTGGAGCTGGTCCAGGCGAGGTCGCTGTCGCTCTTGGCGTGGCTTTCCTGGTGCAGGTCCTTGACCGCTTCGAAGGTGACTTCGCCGCCGCTGAGGATGGCGATGTCATTGCCCGCTTCCAGCTTGGCGCCCTGGTACTTCTGGTCGCCGCCGCTGAGCAGGGTGATGTCACTGCCGGCGCTGATTTCGCTGCCCACGGCGCGGACATCGGTGACTTCGTCGCGCTGGGTTTTCTTCTTGCCCCAGCTGCCCTTTTCCTCCATGTCGTACAGCGAGTAGTCGCTGTCGTTGGCGGCGAGCAGTTCGATCTTGTCGCCGGCGACCAGGTAGGCCTCGTTGCCGGCGCCGATCTTGCTACTGACGAGGGTGAGGTTTTCACCCGCGCTGATCAGGACGTCGCCGCCGGCGATGACTTCGGTGGCCTGCTGGCCAACGTGGTCTTCCTGGGTGGTGACTTTCTTGCCGCCGCCCTTGTACTTGGCGTCGCTGTGTTCTTCGTTGGCGGCGGAGGCGAGGACGACGTCGCGCCCGGCGCTCATGGCGATGTCGCGGGCGGCGTCGATGCGGCTGGCGACGGCGCTGAGGTCGCGGCCGGCGTTCAGCTCCAGGTTGCCGCCGACCTGCACGTCGCTGCCGTGCTGGGTGACGCTGGTGACGTTGCCGGTAATGCGGCGACTCTGGAAGTCGAAGCTGTCGACTTCCTGCGCGGCTTCCAGGCGCAGGTCGCGCCCGGCGGTGAGGCTGGCATTGCCGCCAGCCTGGAGGACGCTGCCGGCACTGATCAGGTCGCGTCCGGCGGTGATCTCCAGGTCGCCGCGGGCTTCGATACGGGCAGCGTTGTTGGAGATCTCCTTGTGGATGCGGTGGGCGTCGTTGCTGGCGTCGACCGAGGTGATGCTGCGCTCGTTGATGACGTCGCCGGTCAGCGCGGTGAGGCTGACGTCGCGGCCGCTGATGATGCCGCCGGCGGCATTGCGGATGCTGTCGATGGCCAGCAGGTCGAGGCGGTTGCCGGCTTCGATCAGGCCGCTGTTGTTGATGTTGGCGGCGCTGGCGGCGAGGTCGCCGCTGGCGCGCAGGGTGCCCTGGTTGGTCAGGTTGCCGCCGCTGATCAGGGACAGGTCGTTGCCCATGATCAGGGCGCCGTTGGCCGCCAGGCGCCCCTCGGCCTGGGCGAGGTAGAGCACCGGCACCAGGACCTTTTCACCGTTGATGGTGGCTTCTTCGAGCCAGACGATGTCGTGGGTCAGCGCGGCGACCTGTTCGGCGCTGAGGCCGACGCCCAGTTGCAGCTGGAGGCTGTCCTTGTAGGCGATGGCGTTGTCCATCAGGTACTTGAACAGGGCCTCGTCGCTGGCCATGCCGTCGATGTAGCGCTGGCCGGTACGCGCGACCACGGCCTGCTGGATCAGGCGCTGTTCGTAGAGGCCGTCGCCCAGGCGCTTCTGCGCCTTGTCCGGGTCGTAGCCAAGCAGGCCGAGCAGGTAGTCGGAGCCGAGGAAGCTCTTGAGGCTGGTGAGTTCGGGGTTGGTCTCGACCAGGTATTTGTGGCTGTTGCTCGGCGTGGCGCTGCTGGGCAGGCCCTGCACACGCGGGACGTTGAGGGCGGCGCCAGACTCTGCGTCCGTGCTGGCGGCGCTATTGCCCAGGGCGACGTTGCCAGCGCCGGCGGTGCCGCCGCCCAGGCTCTGCTCGCGCTGCGCTGCGCTGATGGTCTGGCCGTTGAAACTGAGATCGCCGGCGCCCTGTACGGTGCCGGTGCTGCCACCGCTGCCACCCTGGCCGCTGAGGCGGAACAGGCCGTTCTCCCCCTGAGGCAGGCTGAAGCCCGGCAGGGTGACAGGGTTGACCTGCTTCTGGGCGAGGTCCGGCGGCAGCTGCGAGGTGATCGCCAGTTGCACGGTGGTGGCGCCATTGGCCACGCCGACGTCGCGCGGGCTGATGGTCTGCACTCCGGCATCGCGCTTCACCACGCTGTTGTCGAAGCTCTGGCTGGCGTTGATCACCACGTCGCCGGTGGCCTGGATCACCGCGGAGGCGGCGGGCGTGCCGGAGACAGGGATGACGGACTCGGTCATGCTCCGAAAGGCTTTTCCCTCCGGATAGCCACCAGACTCAAGAATCTGCAGTCGAGTCAATGCGCCGGGACTGTAGTCTGGCGAATTGGGATCGTTGTAGCGGTTGTACAGGTCTTTGTTGTTCCGAACGGCCCAATACAGGTTGTCATCACGCGAATAGAAGCTGCCATCAAGGTGACGCTCTTCCCCACCAGCAGCGCCCTGGTTGCGGAAGGTGGCCGTCTGGATGTCGATATTGCGGCCCGAGGCGATGCTGCTGTAGAGGTTGTCGAAGGAGCCGCCACGGAAGCGGAAGTCACCGCCGGCGGTGATCGAAGCTTGAGGCGCGTCCTTGAGGATGATGTCCTCATAGCGCTCCCAGGACTGGAACTTGAATTCGCAGCCCTTGCCATCGCAGACATCGTCGGCATACATGCGGAAATTGCCCGCAACAATGCGCTCGCCGATCTGGAAGTCGTCGGCACGGCGGTTGTCGAAATCCTGCACCAGCAGGGTCATGGCCCCGCCGCTCTCGAAGCTGCCGGAGATGTTTTGCACGCTGCTCGCCCAGCCTTCCTGGTCGTTGGCGGCGATGTGCAATGTGCCCAGGCTGTAGAGGTCGGCGTTGCGGTTGGTGAAGTTCTGCGTGCGCAGCTGCATGTTGCCGCCGCTGAAGATCAAACCGTTCTCGTTGAGCAGGCTACCGGCACCCAGATACAGATTGCCGGCGCTGCCGAGAGTACCGCGGTTGTTGAGGCTGGCGGCGCTGACGCGCAGGTCCTGGGTAGCGGTCAGGCGACCTCCGTTGTCGAGGGTGCCGTTGCTGTTGATGACTGTCGTCGCGCCACCGCCTCCAATGCTGCCGCTCAGGCCGATACCGATGTAGCCAGCGTCGAGGGACAGGCTGCCCAGGCTGCTCACGCGGCCATCGGCGGTGTAGTTGCCGCTCAGATCGAGATCGAGCGTGCCGTCGCTGGCGATCAGCCCGCTGTTGGTCCAGTCGCCGCCACGACCGATCAGGCTCTGCGCGGCCAGCAACTGACCGTAGAGGCCCTGGTTGAGCTGGCCGATGGTCAGGTTCAGGTTGCGCGCCTGGATGACAGCGTTGTTGGTCCAGTTGTCGGCCTGATAGGTCAGGCTGCCGTTGGAGGTGAAGTTGCCGCCGGCCTGACCGGCCTGGGCGAGGTCAATGCCGAAGGTGCCGGTGCCGACATGCAGCACGTTGCCGCCGCCGTTCTGCAGGGCGCCAGTCTGCAGGATCAGGTCCTGGGTAGCGCTCTCGATGCGGCCGAGGTTGTTGTTGAACAGGCCGCCGCTGGTGATATTCATCTGCGTCGGGCTGGCCGCGAGCAACAGGCTGCCGGGAGCCTGACCGAGTGCGCGGATAGAGCCCACCACGTTGTTGATGCTGGCCGCACCGAGGGTCAGGTTGCCGCTGCTTTCGATCAGGCCGAACTGGTTGTTCAGCGCGCCAGTGAGGCTGGCGTCGACGCTGCCGGCGCCGATCTTGCCGCCCTGGCCGAGGGCCGCGCCGTCGTTAAGCAGCTGGTTGCCGCGCAGGTAGAGCAGGCCGCCGGCATACAGGCCGCCGCCCTGGTTGTTCAGGTCGGTGGTGCTGATGCGGTTGTCACCGCTGACCGCCGAGAGGTGGCCGGTGCGGTTGTCGATACCGCCGGTGGCGGTGATGTCGAGGCCCTTCGCCTGGGTGGTGCCGGCGTTGTTGCTGAAGGTGCCGGTGACCAGCTTGAGGCTACCGTCTGCAGCGTTGAGAACGCCGCCGCTGCTGTTATCGAGGCTGGCGCTGCCCAGGTCGAGCTGGCCGCTCTGGCTGATGATGTGGCCGCCCTGGTTGCCGATCGCACCAGTGGCCTTGAGGGTGGTGTCGCCCTGGCCCTGCAGGGTGCCGGCGCTGTTGTCGATGCGGCTGGCGCTGACGTTGAGCTGGCCGGTCTTGGCGAAGATGAGGCCGTCCTGGCCGTTGAGCAGTTCGCCGGTTAGAGTCAGGGTCAGGTCGGTTTGCGCGGCCACGGTGCCGCCGGCGCTGTTGTCGAAGCTGCCGGCGAGGACCTTGAGCAAGCCCTGGCTGGCGAGCTGGCCGCCGTGATTCTGCAGGCTGCCAATGTTCAGGTTGAGCGGGCCGCCGCTGGCGATTTTCGAGTCGGCGCCGTTGTTGAGCAGCGTGCCGAGCAGGCCGAGCCGCAGGGCGCCCTGGCTGACCAGGCTGCCGCTGCTGTTGTCGAGGCTGCTGGCGTCATAGTCGACGCTGGCGGCGCTGATCTGCCCGCCACGGTTAGCCACAGCCTTGGCGCTGCCGGTCAGACTGCCCTGGGTGCTGAGCAGGCCGGCGGCGCTGTTGTCCAGGTTGCCGGAGAGGGCCAGGCCGAGGTCGCCCTGGGTGGAGACGATGCCGCCGGCATTGTTCAGGCTGCCGGCGCCAAGGCTGAGCTTGCCTTTGCTGACCAGCGCGCCTTCGTTGTGGTTGTCGAGGTTGCCGCTCAGGGTCAGGGTGAGCGCGCCGTCGCGACTCGACAGCGTGCCGCCGCTGCTGTTGTCCAGGCTGGCGGCATTGACTGCCAGGCCCTGCCAGCCGGAGAACAGGCCCTGGTTGGCGTTGCGCAGGGTGTTGGCATTCAGGTCGAGCTGGCCGGCACTGATGATGCGGCCCTGGTCGCGGTTGTCGAGGGTGCCGCTGGCGGTCAGGGCGAAGCCCTGGCTGGCGGAGATTTCTCCGCCGCGGTTGTCGAGGCTGCCCAGGCCGTTGATTGCCAGGAGGCCACCTGCGCTGAGCAGGCCGCCACGGTTGTCGAAGTCGCCGCGCAGGACGCCGTTGCCCAGGTCGAGCGTGACCTTGCCTTCGCCGATCAGCGCCGCCTGCTGCTGGATCAGTTGGGTGACGATCAGGTGCAGGTCGCCCTTGGCGGAGATTTCCCCGCCTGCGGTGGATTCGAGCTTGCCGCCACGCAGGGTCAGCGCGCCCTGGCTGGTGATCAGGCCACCGGGTTTGCCGGTAGCGCTGGCGTCGTTGAGGACGTTGCCAGCGCCGAGGTCGAGGCCCTGTGCGCCGCTGATGACGCCGTCGCGGTTATCGAGGTCGGCCGTGGTACCGTCGAGGCGCCCTTGAGCGAGCAGGCGACCGTCGCGGTTGTCGGTGGTGCCGGTGGCCAGCAGCAGGTTGCCGCTGGCGGAAAGCAGGCCGCCCTGGTTGTTCAGGCTGGCGCTGCCGACATCGAGTTGGCCACCGGCGACCAGTGCGCCGTCGCCGTGGTTGTCCAGCGCGCCCTGGCTACGCAGCAGCAGGTCGCTACGGCTGGCGAGGGTGCCGCCCTGGCTGTTGTCGAGGCTGGCGGCGTTGACGGTAAGGCCGTTGTTGCCAGACAGCACGCCGGCGCCGCTGTTGTTGAGCGCGCCCGTGGTGAGAGTCAGGCGATCAGAGGAGAGAACCTTGCCACCCTGGTTGAGCAGCGTGCCGGTAGTGAGTGCGAAGGCGCGGTCGCTGGAGATTTCGCCGCCCCGGTTATCGAGGCTGGCGACGTTGCGCAGGACCAGTTGGCCGGGGCTGCCGAGCAGGCCGCCAGCGTTGTTCAGGGCGCCGCCTTGCAGGTCGAGGTCGATACCGGCCTGGCCGATCAGTTGGCCGCCGCCGTGCTGGTCGAGGCCAGTCACGCGACCGTCGATGACGCCACGGGCGGACAGGCTGCCGCCCTGGCTGTTGTCCAATTGGGCGGTGGCGAGGTGGATAGCGGCGTCGGTGACGATGCGGCCCTTCTGGCTGTTGTCGAGCCTGGTGCCTTGAAGGCTGATGTCGCCCGCCGCGCTGAGGATGCCGCCGGCGTTGTTCAGGTCTGCACCGGCGAGGTCGATAGTCGCGTCGCTGAGCAGCTTGCCACCCTGGTTGTTCAGGGCGCCGGCCAGGCGCGAGAACAGTTGGCCAGCGCTGGAGACAGTGCCGGCGCGGTTGTCGAGGCTGCCGGCGTTGAGGGTCAAGGTGCCTTGGCTGAGCAGCGCGCCGTTGCCGCTGTTATCGAGCGCGCCGGCCAGTTGCAGCCAGAGATTCTTCTGGCTGTTGAGCAGGCCGCCCTGGTTGTCCAGACTCTGCCCGGTGACAGTCAGGCCGTCGCGACCGGCCAGGGTGCCGGCGCGGTTGGCGATGCGTTGCACCTGCAGGTTGAGGCCGGCGTCGCCGATGACCTTGCCGGCTCCGTTTTCCAGGCTAGCGGCCTGTACGTCGACCTTGGCGCGGCTGGAGATTTCGCCGCCCTGGTTGAGCAGGTCGGTGCCCTTGAGGGTCACACCGTTGTTGGCGGCGATGAGGCCGCCGTTACGGTTGTCGAGCTGCCCGGCTTCGAGGTTCAGCGCGCCCTGAGCGAGCAGCTCGCCGCCCTGCTGGCTGAAGCGGTCGGCCTTGGCCTGCAGGTCGCCCTTGGCGCTGACGCTGCCTTTATCGTTGTCCACCTGGCCGGCGGTCAGATACAGCGCCGCGCCGCTGTCGAGGGCGCCGCCCTGGCTGTTGTCCAGCTGGCCGATGTCGAGTTTCAGCTCGCCCAGGCTGCTGATCACGCCCAGCGCGCTGTTGTTCAGGCTGGCGCCGGAAAAGGTCACCCCGGCATCGCCGACCACCAGTCCTCCCCGGTTGTCGAGGGTACCGGCATGCACGCCGAGTGCGCCCTTGGCCGAAAGCAGGCCGTCGGCCTGGTTGTCGAGCTTCTGCTGAACGCGGGCTTGCAGGGTGCCATTGCTGACGAGGTTGCCCTTGCCGCTGTTGTCGAGGTTGTCGAGGGTGAAGTCCAGCGCTTGTTCGGCGGAGAACAGGCCGAGGCGGTTGTCCAGCGCGCCACCGCTGACTTGCAGGCGGTTGGCGACGGCCTGGCCGTTGCGGTTGTCCAGGCTCGCAGCGCTAAGCGTCAGTTGATTCCCGGCGAGCAGGCGGCCCTGGCGGTTGTCCAGGGTGGCAGCGGTGACGCGGGTGTCAGCGCCCTTGAGCGCCCCACCCTGGTTGTCCAGCGTGCCGCTGGCATTGGCTTCGAGGTTGCGGCTGGCCACCACGCTGCCGCTGTTGCGCAGGCTCTGCGCAGTGATCGCCACGTCGCCCTGGGCGTTGCGGCTGTTATCCGGGTTGACCCCGGCTTCGACGATGCCACTGTTGCTGACCTGCGCAGCGCTCAATGCCACGCGCTGGCCGGCAGCCAGGCTCTGGCTGTTGCTCAGTTGGCCGGTCGCGCTCAACTCGGCGACGCCGGCCGCATATGTCTGGCCGTTGAGAGCGATGTCACTGGCCTTGGCGCGCAGGCTGCCGGCAGCACTGGTCTGCGCAAGAGACAGCTGACCATTGGCATCGATTTGTATATCGCCACCGCTGGCGGCCATGTTTCCCGCCAGCTTCACACCCACGCCCTGCTCGGTGCCCACCAGGCGGATGGCGCCGGCGTACATGCCGCCCAGCGCGGAGCTGTCGATGGCCAGCTGCGGCTTGGCGCTGCCGTCGTCGGCCTTGGCGGTGGCGGCCAGGGTTTCGGCGTCCACCTGGTTGCGCCCGGTCACCACCGCGAGCTGCTTGGCATAAAGGTCGGCGTTGAGCTTGGCGCTGCGGGTGATCAGTTCGAACTGGTCGAGGTTGCTGGCGTTCAGGCCGGCGCCTTCGATGGCGATCTCACCGCCGTCTACGTCATAGCCGCGCAGGCGCTCGCCATCCATCAACGGCTTGCCGGTGGTCAGCGTGGCGCGCGGGGTATTGATGAAACCGCAGCCGTTGCATGTGATGCCGTGGGGGTTGGCGACGATGACGTGGGCGGACTGGCCGGCCACTTCGGTGTAGCCGCGCAATTGCGAGGAATTGGCCCCGGTGACTTCGTTGAGGATCTTCTGCGCTGCGCCGCCCTTGAGGTTCGGGTTGCCGACGATGATTCCACCCAGCTGGGTTGCCTGGGTCTTACCGGTAGCGTTGTTGAGGATCAGGCCGTTCTGCCCGACGTTGTAGTCGGTGAATTTATTGTGCGAGAGCCCCGCGCCGTTGGGCGTGGCGATGTTCACCACCGGCACGCCGTTGCCCGCTGCACCCAGGTGGGTATTGCTCCCCGCCGCCGCATCCACCGCCAGCTCGGCGGCCGCCGCGACGATGGGATTGAGGATCAGGATGCCGGCGAGGACGCTGGCAATGGCCTGGTACAACGGGTGGCGGATGTCCATATCAATCTCTCATTCCGTACTGCGGATCAGGGAGCGAACAACCGATCTGAGAACGAGCACGACCCTGCCCCTCGCCCTCAGACGGGTTGCACTAGTCGGTTCCGTACTTCGGCGAGCGGGGACCATATAGCAGGCCAGTCGGTTGCCCCGCCGAAAGCAGGCGCTGCCCGGTGATGCCCGCAATCGGATACCCCGCATCGTCCACGGAGCTACTGATGATTTGCTTTACAGCCGCGGTCACCAGCGCACCTACCAGGCCACCGCCGCCGTTGTTCCCACCTTCTTCGCTGGAGGCACTGGCTGTCCCCGTCCAGAGGGTGGCACCGGACTTCAGGTCCACCAGCTTGGCGGAGGCCGTCACGATCGTTGCGCTGCTGATCACCATGTAGCTGGTGCCATAAGCCGTAACGGTGATGTACAGCGCCGCATCAGCACCGAATATCTCGTGCAACTTGGTTACCGGGATCTGATGGATATCTCCCGGAGCGTCGACGCCGTTCTGCCGGAAAGTCTCGTCCACCAACGCCACCGGCAACACGTAGTAACCGGCCTCGGCCAGTGGATACGTCACTTGCGCAAGCATGCCGTAGGTCGCTTTCACGTCCGGCGACTCGTTCAGGGGCGGCAGTACAACAATCGAGCGTGGGCGGCTTTGCTTGAACGCCGAGTAGTCCACGGACTTTGTCGGCGCACATCCGGCACATAGACCTATCAACAGGAGGCTGCCGAGAAACTGGCTAAGTCGTTTGGTCATTGCGCACCTGCCTTGCCGGCGTTCTTCATGAGGAAGTCCATATAGGTTGCGGACTCGGGGAACAGCGCCTTCTCGGTCTGGAATTGCTGGATCATCTGGTCGTCCTTGCCCAGGCTGGAATACAGCAGGCCCAACTGGGCGTGATAGCCCGGCGGCACCACGCCATTCTTGGCCTTGATCTTCTCCAGATCCGCCTCCAGCTCCTGAACCTGAGCCTCTTTGGACTCCCCCTTGAAGTACTGGTAAACCTGCGGCTGATAGCCTTCCCACTGGTAAAGCGTCTTTTGCTGGGCGCATCCTGCCAGGAACAGCAATGCCAGCACCGCCAAGGAAGGGCGCAACGGGGTTGGAATGGTCATATCGACTCCGGCTCTTACTGAATCTGGGGCTTCCACGCCCCGGTATCGACTGCACTGACGAGCTTGTTCACCGCCTCTCGCATGGCCAGGTCCAGGACCTTCCCATTGAGGGTGGAGTCGTAACTTGCGGTACCGCCAAAGCCGATGATTTCGCGGTTTGACAAGGCGTACTCACCTGCGCCCTGGCTTGAATACACGACCTCGGAAGTGCTGATGTTGACTATGTTCAGCGCGACCTTGGCATAGGCCACCTGCGACTTGCCGCGCCCGAGAATTCCGAACAGTTGCCGATCGCCGACTTCCTTGCGGCCAAACTCGGTGACATCGCCCGTTACCACAAAATCCGCGCCTTTCAGGCTTTGCGCCTTGCCCTTGATCGCCGCCTCCTGCTGGATTTCGCCCATGTTGTCGCGGTCGAGCACAGTGAAACGATTGGTCTGCTGAAGGTGCGTGATGAGAATGGTCTTGGCCTGTCCGCCGAGTCGGTCAACGCCATCCGAAAAGATTCCGCGCATGTAACTGGAGCGGTTGTCGAACTTGCCCACGGCAATTGGCGTGCGTATCCCCGCGTACGGTTGGTTGGCACTCTGTACCTGTGCCACTGGAAGCGCCGTGGAAGTTTCAGTGGCGCATCCGGCCAGGCCGACCAGAGCTACGACGGAAATCGCTGCTGCCAAAACTGATCTTGATACTGCGTGCATGCATAGCTCCCAAATGTCAGAAGAAGAGGTCGACGCGGAAATAAACCGGATGTTCGCGTCGTTCGATGAGGTCGGGGCGCTCCAGCGAGCGCGCCAGGGTGACGGAGGCGGCGGCGTACTGCCCGCGCGCGCTGAACTCCACACCATGACCGCTCATGCGCCCGCTGACGCCGGTGTTGTACCGGTCGTGGCGAATGGCGCCGAAGTCATAGGCGTAGGCCACGCCGTACTCCTGCACCCAGGGCAATAGCGGCTCCCAGGTCACGGCGCGGCGCCAGCGCAGTTGGTTGCGCCAGTAGTAGCCGGAGTCGCCGGAGAGGGTCTGGTCCTTGAACCCGCGGACCGAGCTGAGCCCGCCCAGGCTGATGCGCTGGGGGCTGTAGAGGGGGTCTTCGCTGCGCTGACCGGTGGTGAGGCTTTCGAAACTGAAGGCTTGGTCCCAAAGCGTGAACGGCTGCAGGTAGCTCAGGGTCAGGCTGTATTTGTTGTAGCGGGCGGTGGGGTTGCCGTGGGGCGCATCATGGTCATCGTCCTGCGCGCCGAAGGCGCCGATACCACGCTGCCAGCCGATGTCGGCGTTGACGAAGGCGCTGCCGATACGCCGGCCATGGTTGAAGCCGAGGCTGAATTCGCTGAGATGGGTGCTGGAGACGTCGAGCAGGGTGTCATCGATGTAGTTGCGCGTGCGCTGGTGGCTGAGGCCGAAGTTCACTCCGGTCTTGCTCACGTCGTCGCGATACAGCACGCGCTCGGCGCCCAGTTGGTGGGTCTCGTTGTCGCCGTCGTACTTGAAGGCGAAGCCGGCGTCTTCGTTGCGGGTGCGGTAATAGTTGCGGCTGTAGCTGTAGTTGAAGGTCCACCAGCCGTAGGGGACGCTGTACCACAGGCTCTGGTTGTCGGAGTGCTTCCAGTGGTCGCTGACCACGTCCTCGCCGTAGCGCAGGCCGAACTGGTCGGCCAGGCCCAGCGGGCTGTCCCAGTCCAGGCCGACGCCGGCCTGCTGTTCGCCGGAGGTCGAGTCGCCGTTGTTGTCGCGGCTGGCGGAGACGCGCCAGGGCTTGCTGCGCTCGCCCTTGAGCTGCACCCGGCTGCCGCCCACTTCCTGGCCCGGTACCAGCTCCATCTGCGCCTGACGCGAGGGCAGGCGGTTGATCTGGTCGACCAGTTGCTCCAGCTCGCGCAGGTTCAGGACGTCGCCGGTGGCGCCGGGAAAGGTCATGGCCAGCTCGCGATCGCTGGCCAGCTCCGACTGGTCGAAACCTTCGAAGCGCCCCTCGACCACGATGACCTTCAGCTCGCCGCTGGAAAGGTCCTGCTGCGGCAAGTAAGCGCGGGTGGTGACGAAACCTCGGGAAAGGTAATGGTCGGTGATGCCCTTGAGCAGCTCATTGAGCTGGTTCACGCCCAGGCATTGGTCGCGATAGGGAGCCAGCAGCGCTTCACGCGAGCGCGCGTCGAGGTGCTCGGCACCTTCGAGGGTAATGCTGCGGATGGTGAAGCAACGGGTGTCCGGCGCCGCGGTCGGCGGCGCCTCGCTGGGCGCCTTGCCAGGGAGCTGCTGGAGCTCCTCCAGGCGCTTCTGCTGCTCACGCAGCAGTTGTTCCTGGCGCTGGCGCTGGAGGTCGTTGTCACCCGGTGTGGGCAGTGGTGCAGCAAAGCTTGCCGAAGCACAGCAGAATGCCAGGACCGGCATCCAGCCACGGTAGAGAACACGCATCCTTACGATCCCTGTCTTCTGGCCGAGCGGCCAGTCCATCCCAAAAGACGGATTGGATCATATTTGATACATGATGCCCTTAGGCCATTATCCCGATGAAATGTAGGTTGTTTCCCATTTTCTGGGAGACATTGCGCACAAGTAGCAATTGCCTGTGCGCCCTATTGTCACAGTTCAGGCATGCGCAACAACTGCCGGAAGACGGCTTCGCGCATACCAGGGCGGCCTTGGGATACCGGCGCTTGCGACTCAGTAATGGGGAGGAGGCGCCTCATCTTCCGAAACACCCACCTGCCCCTGCAGGTCTTCCAGGCGCTTGAGCAAAGCCTGCATCTGCAGGCGCAGGCGCTCAATCACCCGTTCCTGCTCGTAAACCACATCGCTCATTGTCTGCAGCGCGTCATCCTGGAAGGCCAGCCGGCTTTCCAGATCGGCCATCCGTTTTTCCAGATCCATCACTTACTCCTGACTGAAGCGAAAACCATCGCCCAACACCATGCGCAGCTTCTCGCGTATGCGAGCCAGCTCTTCTTCTTTATAGGGCGCGGCCGGGTGCTTGCCCCAAACCGGGCCCGGCCAGGCGGCATCGCTCGTCTTGCGCACGATGACGTGCACGTGCAGCTGACTGACGACATTGCCCAGGTTGGCGACGTTCATCTTGTCCGCATCGAAAGTGTCCTTGAGCACTTCGGCCAGTTGGGTCGCCTCGTGCCACAGCTGTTGCTGGTCAGCGATGTCCAACTGGAAGATTTCGCTGACATCCTCTCGGCGCGGCACCAGGATGAACCAGGGGTACTGCGAGTCATTCATCAGCAGCAGGCTGCTCAGTGGGAAATCCCCCAGTGCAACGGTGTCCTGCTGGAGACGGGAATCCAGGGCGAACATAAGACTTCTCCTGCTCGACGAGCCTTGTTTAAGCCTAGCTCCGCGAGGGAGCCGAAGGGCGCGAAGAATACTAGAGAGCCGTGGCGGCGAACATGTTCAGGCGCAGCCCCATCCCGGAGCACGCCGCCCGGCACCTCGCCCCAGGATTGGGCATGACGCGAATTGGCATATCCCGACAACAGGCGCGTGCAGGAAACCACACGGCAATCCCGCCCATCAGCGCTGAAAAATCGTTTAAACAGTGGGATCTGCGGGATGTCGGAAAACGACATCGGCGCGCTTCCATGTTGCAAATCCCCAACAGAAGCCGTGAAATGCGCCAACACGTCGCAAGACGGGCACTGTGAAAGCAGCTCCGGGCATTTGTGCACGGTTGTTGCTAGAGGCAAGGACATCGCTCCGACGGCCACCTCTTTCAGAAAGTGGACGCGGAAGCGTGAGAAACCATGAAGTGGTTGAGGGAGAGTAAAACCACAAGACTGAAGCAACATTGGAGCAATGGGGGGACAACCTCTTTTTGCAACATCGGAACTGCTTGAATGCGACATGCTTCATGCAGCTTTGCGACAGTCCCGTAACGTTTCCGTGTGTTTATTTGGGCAACTATCGCCAACTGAACACGCGTGCTATAAGTTAGCGCCGACAAAAAGAATGAGCCGTCACCGCGGCACTGTGATGGCAGATAATTTCAAAACCAAAGGAGCAATCACAATGAAAGTGATGAAGTGGAGCGCCATCGCCCTGGCGGTTTCTGCAGGCAGCACACAACTGGCAATGGCCGAACCCTTCGTAGGTAATCAGGCTGACGCTAAAGGCTTTGTCGAAGACAGCAGCCTGAACTTCCTGGTTCGCAACTACTACTTCAATCGCGATCAGCGCAATGGCGGCGGTAACGTTGCCGATGCCTCCAAAGCCAGTGGCTTCAAGAACGGCTACCGCGAAGAATGGACCCAGGGCTTCTGGGCCAACTACAACTCTGGCTTCACCCAGGGCACTGTAGGTTTCGGCGTTGACGCCTTCGGCTACCTCGGCCTGAAACTGGATTCCGGCCGCGGCCGTACCGGTACCGAGAACTTGGCAATCAGCGACGACGGCACCCCGCAGGATTCCTTCGGCAAAGCTGGCGGCGCGATCAAAGTTCGCGTATCCAAGACCGAGCTGAAAGCCGGCGACATGCAGCCGACCGCACCGGTATTCGCCGTTGGCGGTACCCGTCTGCTGCCCCAGACCGCTAGCGGCCTGGCCATCATGAGCAGCGAAATCGACGGCCTGGACGTCGAGGGCGGCCACTACTACTCCGGCACCAGCCAGAACGACACCAGCCACGACGGTGAAATCTGGGCCAACTACGCTGGCGTAACCGGCAACACTGCAGACTTCGTTGGCGGCAAGTACGCCTTCTCCGACAACTTCAGCGCATCGCTGTACGGCGCCAAGCTGGAAGACGTCTGGAACCAGTACTACGCGAACCTGAACTACACCCTGCCGATCGCCGACGACCAGTCCCTGGGCTTCGACTTCAACTACTACAACACCCGCGACGAAGGTTCGGCAAAAGCTGGCGACATCAACAACAACGCCTTCTCGCTGGCCGCCGCCTACACCCTGAGCGCGCATACCTTCACCCTGGCCTTCCAGAAAGTGAATGGCGATACCCCGTTCGACTACATCGGTATCGGCGACAACAACAAGGGCGGCGACTCGATCTTCCTCGCCAACTCCGTTCAGTACTCCGACTTCAACGGCCCGGGCGAAAAATCCTGGCAGGCTCGTTACGACCTGAACATGAAAGAGTACGGTGTACCCGGCCTGACCTTCATGGGCCGCTACATCAACGGTAAGGACATCGACGGTACCAAGGCTGTTGGCACCGCTTACGATGGCCTGTACGGCGAAGATGGCAAACACCACGAAACCAACCTGGAAGCCAAGTACGTGATTCAGGAAGGCGCCGCGAAGGACCTGTCCTTCCGTATCCGCCAAGCCTGGCACCGCGGCAACTCCGACCAGGGCGAAGGCGATGTTGACGAGTTCCGTCTGATCGTCGACTACCCGCTGTCTGTGATGTAATTCACGACGACTCGCTGGTATTAAAAAGCCCGGCTTCTGCCGGGCTTTTTTATTGCAACTTACCTACAACTTCGAACGTATCTGTTACATCGGTAAAACATAGGTCCCGGTCACATGGGCAACCAACTCCTCGGGATTGCTGACCGAGTAGACAGCTACTTCGCAAACCACCTGCCGGCGCCCCAGCTTCAATATCTTGGCTTCCGCCAACAGATCTTCCGGCTTGGGTTTGCTCAAGAAGTTGATATTGAGGTTGGAAGTAACAGCCATCTCGACGTTATCCAGCTGCGCCAGAATCACCGCGTACATCGCCGCATCCGCCAGCGACATGATGGTCGGCCCGGAGACCGTGCCACCTGGGCGAACCATCCGTCCGTGGAATGGAACCCGTACGAAGGCGCTGCGCCCTTCCAGTGCATCGATGCGCAGATCCATGTCGTCCGCCATGGGCAATCCCGCGCGGATGAACGCTTGTACCTGCGCCGCAGTTAAACGACTCACGCCACTCCTCCCTCTCCGTCCGCCGCGCCCTGTACGCAGCCAGACCTGCACCGTACAATGCCCAGCCTATATTCCCCTTCGCAACCGACAAAACGGCCAAAGATGCGTACCAGTCAGTACCTGCTGTCCACCCTGAAAGAAACCCCTTCCGATGCGGTCGTGATCAGCCATCAGCTGATGCTGCGCGCCGGCATGATCCGCAAGCTGGCGTCCGGTCTGTACACCTGGCTGCCAATGGGTCTGCGGGTGCTGCGCAAGGTGGAGACCATCGTTCGCGAAGAGATGAACGCCGCCGGCGCCTTGGAAGTGCTGATGCCGGCCATCCAGCCCGCCGAACTGTGGCAGGAATCCGGTCGCTGGCAGCAGTACGGCCCCGAGCTGCTGCGCCTGAAGGATCGCCATGACCGCGACTTCTGTGTCGGCCCGACGCACGAGGAAGTGATCACCGATCTGGCGCGCAACGAGCTGAACAGCTACAAGCAGCTGCCGATCAACATGTACCAGATCCAGACCAAGTTCCGTGACGAGATCCGTCCGCGCTTCGGCCTGATGCGTGGCCGCGAGTTCATCATGAAGGACGCTTACTCCTTCCACGCCAGCCAGGACTCGCTGCAGGCGACCTACGACGTCATGTACGGCGCGTACAGCAAGATCTTCACCCGCCTCGGCCTGGATTTCCGTGCCGTGCAGGCGGACAACGGCTCCATCGGCGGCAGCGGTTCCCACGAGTTCCACGTGCTGGCCGGCTCCGGTGAAGACGACATCGTCTTCGGCGAGTCCACCGACTACGCCGCCAACATCGAGAAGGCCGAGGCCCTGCCCCGCGAGACCGCTCGTGGCGCTGCCAGCGAAGAACTGCGCCTGGTCGATACTCCCGAGACCAAGACCATCGCCGCCCTGGTGGAGAAGTTCGGCCTGCCGATCGAGAAGACCATCAAGACCCTGGTGGTGCACGCCGCCGAGGAAGGCAAGCTGATCGCCCTGATCGTCCGTGGCGACCACGAACTCAACGAGATCAAGGCCGGCAACCACCCGTTGGTGGCCAGCCCCCTGCAGATGGCCAGCGAAGCGGACATCAAGGCCGCCATTGGCGCCGCGCCCGGCTCCCTCGGCCCGCTGAACCTGCCGCTGCCCTGCATCATCGACCGCTCCGTAGCACTGATGAGCGACTTCGCCGCCGGCGCCAACGTCGACGACAAGCACTACTTCGGTGTGAACTGGGAACGCGACCTGCCGGTACCGGAAGTCGCCGACCTGCGTAACGTCGTGGAAGGCGACCCGAGCCCGGACGGCAAGGGCACCCTGATCATCCGCCGCGGCATCGAAGTCGGCCACATCTTCCAGCTCGGCACCAAGTACAGCGAAGCCATGAAGCTTTCCGTACTGGGCGAGAACGGCAAGCCGGTCACCCTGATCATGGGCTGCTACGGCATCGGTGTATCCCGCGTGGTCGCCGCCGCCATCGAGCAGAACTACGACGACCGCGGCATCCTCTGGCCGGCCGCCCTGGCGCCCTTCCAGATCGCCATCGTGCCGATGAAGTACGAGAACGAGGCCGTGCGCGCCGCCACTGACAAGCTCTACGCAGACCTCACCGCCGCTGGCCTCGAAGTGCTGCTGGACGACCGCGACAAGAAGACCAGCCCCGGCGTGAAGTTCGCCGACATGGAGCTGATCGGCATCCCGCACCGCATCGTGGTCAGCGAGCGCGGCCTGGACGAAGGCACACTGGAGTACAAGGGTCGCCGTGACGCCGAGTCGCAGCCTGTCGCCCTGTCCGAACTGCAAGCTTTCATCACGGCCAAGATCGGCAACTGAGCAGAGCGATGTCCACCCGAAGTACCTCAAGCCTCGTGGCTGCCGCCCTGTGCGGCAGCCTTCTGCTGAGCGGCTGCGCCAACCAGCTGCCGCAACGCAGCGAGCATGAAGAGCGTGTCGAGCGCAAACTGCTCGACCACAGCCTGCAGATCGACGTGGGCACCCCGGGCACGCTGGAACTGCCCCAGCGCCGTATTCGCGTGCAGGAACAGAAGACCTTCGAAGTCACCGAGTTCGAGGTCACCCGCCGCTACGACCGCTACACGCCGTACCAGGGCTGGCGCAAGGTCTACGAAATGCCGCTGGGCGTCGTGGCCTTCGTCGGCGGTATCGGCGCCAACGTGGTCAACGTGTTCGCCCTGGGCAACCTGCCCGAGAGCGTCACCCGCGGCTGGATCCGCTACGGCATCGACGGCATGAATCCGTTCATGAACGTCGAGTCCAACGGCCGTGCCGAGCAGAACCTGGCGTCGATCGACGAGAAGCAGCGCGACAAGCGCACCGAGTACTCCAGCCTGCCCTGGTCGGAGCGCCCGGTGACCGTCACCGCCGGCAAGAACTCCCAGGAGCTGCTTACCGACCGTCACGGCGTGCTGCGCCTGAACCTGCTGGAAGGCCCATTCAGCGACGACGAGGTCAGCCGCATCGGCCGCCTGCAGTTCAGCGTCCAGGACCCTTCCGACGACACTCGCGCCGATGCCAGCCTGCTGGTCAGCCGCTCTCTGCGCGGCAAGCTGCAGGAAGCCCACGCGCTGATTTACGATGACCTGGAAGGTGACGATGTGCACCACTGGGTACACCGGGTGAAACGCCTCTCCGACCTGGGCCTGGAAGAGGAAGCGAGCGAACTGGAACAGAGCCTGATCGAGCTGACCCGCAACGATCCGGAGCTGCAGAAGGAGTTCCTCCACAGCCTGATGACCGACGCCGGTCGCCTGGCAGCGGACCCCGGCGTCAGCAACTGACGCCTAGCGGCGAACGATGAAGCCGGTGATGCCCTGGGGTGTCATCGGCTGCAACTCCACCGCCGCCACCTTCGCCTTCACCGGTCCACGCGCCAACCATTTCTCCAGCTCGCGTACCGCATCTTCCTCGCCTTCGACCAACAGCTCCACGCGCCCATCTTCGAGGTTGCGTATCCAGCCGTCGATTTCCAGGCGCTCGGCCTGTTCCTGGGTGCTCTGGCGGTAATAGACACCCTGCACCTTGCCGCTGATGTAGCCGTGCAGACAGATCCTGGCCATTACTGTTTCTCCTCGCGCAACGCGCCAAGGCGCGCCAGCAGGCCGGCGGCGGTCTGCTCGCCGAGCAACTGCTCGCGCAGCTTGCCCTCAGGGTCGACGATGTAGGTTACAGGCAAGGCTTCACTGCGCGGCAGGCTGAACCGCGGCGCGGGGTTATCGGCCAGCACGGTGTATTGCACGCCCAGCGCCTGTGAAGCCTTTGCCAGGTCCGCATCGCGCAGCCCATCGAAGTTCACCCCCAGCACCCGGAAGCCCTTGGCCTTGCCCTCCTCCGCCAGGTGATTCAGCTCGGGAATCTCCTTGCGACAGGGCGCGCACCACTCGGCCCAGTAATTGATAACTAGCCACTGGCCATCCACGCTGGCAGCGGGTACTTTCTGTCCATGCTGATCGGTGCCATAGTCCGCCGAGCAGCCGGCCAGGATCAGGCCGGCCATCAAGCCCATCACAATACGGAGCCGCACTCCCATGCCTTCAATCCTCGTGTATGCGGGGTGGTCATGATGCTCAATGCCCTGCGCCTGGAGGTGCCGGACATCCTCGAAGAAGACGCCGAGGCAATGAGCAACCTGGCGGCCGGGCTCCAGGAATCGCGTCAGCAGCCCCTGCAGGAAGGTTTGCAGAAGGCCCTGGGCACGCTGTTCCGCCTCAACCGATGCGCGCTGACCTTACTGGAAAGGCAGCGCGCCCTGCAAAGTCTCAGCGAAGAATACCGGCATTACGAACGGCTGATCCGCCAGGAAAAGACGCCGCCGGCGTTGTTCGTGCACTTCTGCAGCGAGCTGGCCGCCGGCTTCAAGCGCCTGTTGCTGCAGATCCTGCACGGCCACAAGCCTTCGCGGCCGCACATGGCCTGGTGCTTGTACATGGCCCAGCATTTCCTCGCCCAGGCCCTGCTGCGTCATTACCAGCAATACCAGCAGCCGCCCGGCAGCCTCTGGCGCGACAGCCACCTGCTCTACTGGATCGGCGAACATCAGGAGTGCCTGGACGAGCCGGTCGCCGCCGCTTTCGACCCGGTGCCAGCAGGCACCTTGCGCGGGCTTTACCAGCAGATCCTGCTGCTGGCCCTGAGCAATCCGTTCCACCTGACCGAAGGGGAAGCCCCGCAACTGTTCAGCGCGCTGGCACCGCTGGCCGCGCTGGGTCGATTGCTGCCCTGGGACGATGAGGAACAGGAAGGCTTCGTGGTCGACCTGGGCTCCGACCAACCTTGCCTGGCTGCAGAGCAGGCCAGCGACGCTCCGAAGGAGCAACTGCGCCGCCTGGAACTGGGCGCCGTGCTGATCGCCCTGCACGATCCCGCACCGCTGCGCCGACTGGAGCAAGGCGCACTGCTGGATCGCGTCCGCCACCACTGGCTGGGCCACCAGACGCGCCGCCATGAACGTGCAGAACAAACCGGCAACTGCCGCGTGGTGGTCGGCCTCCCGGCCATCCAGCAGCACCTGCTGGACAGCTCAGCCAGCCCCTGCCGGGAAGCCACACTGATGGATGCCAGCGCGGGCGGCGCGCGCATTCTCTGTTCCGGCCAGCAGGCCGGGCAGCTCCCGGTCGGCCAACTCCTGCTGATCCCCAGCAATGGCGGCACTCCCACCCTGGCCGTTGTGCGCTGGCGACACCTCAACAGTGACGGGCTGCACCTGGGCCTGCGTTACCTCAAAGGACTTCCCCGCCCGGTCTGGCTGCGCCGCGCACCTGACGCGCAGCGTCACCCCGGCGTGCTGCAGAGCACACCGGAACCGGGCAATGGCTGGTATCACGGACTCTGGGTCGCCCAGGGGCAATTCGTCGAAGGCGAGAACCTCTGGCTGCAACTGGCCAGCTTCGACAACCAGACCATCCTGCCCCTTCCGGCAGCCAACCTCAGCACGCCACTGGTAGCTCGCCACCCGCTGCGCCTGGCCTGATTGTCGATTTTGGGAGAGATGTCACAGGCAAGATCGGCAGTAGGCCCGATATGCCAGGCATCCGCCTCCTTATAATTCGAACGTTCGTTCTGACTCTCGGGACGATTCTCGCTCGCCGATAACTCAGCGGCCTTCAGAATGCGACTGGCGCCATGCACGCCAGCCTCCAGCGACAGGACAGCCAGATGCAGCCTACAGACCAGCTTGTCAGCAAGGTTCCCAGCCATATTGTCGCCAGCGCCCGGCCGGCCAATGCGGCGAACGGAGGACGACTTGCCGACTTCAATGTCGCGGTCTGGCTACATCTGCCCGGCGTGGCGGACCTGCCGGTGACGCTATTGCTCAGCTACCGCGATGGGGAACGCAGCCGGGAAGTGGTGATAGACCATGGCACGGTCAACAAACAGAGTCGCATCCTGCTCTCGGGTGTGGCTCGACTGCCGTTTTCCCTGCGGATCGAGGATGCGCAGATCAAGCTTCGCGCGGCCATTCCCTTGTCGCGGGTGATTGCCGAGGAAGTCTTCATGCAGGCGGTGGAGCAGCAGGCGGGCGCCGCGCGCCCGGTGGCCACCAGCCTCTGAGGGATCAGCCCAGCTGCCGCACCAGGGTTTCATCCGACGGCTCGGCCGCAACGCTTTCGGCGCTGTCCTGCGAGACGGACGGCAGGAGCGATTCAGGCCAGCTGCTGAATTGCAGACCAGTGATTCGATTCAACCGCTCCAGGGCGCTCGTCAGATCGCGCTGATGCAGGTGCACTACGTTGTTCTGGTCTTTTTTCATGGATTCGCTGGCCTTGGAGGAACTTCTGAAGGACTCCTGTGTCCTGAAACCTCCATAGCCAGAACTGTGCCAATTCGGAAATAGCGAGAATTGGCGCATTTCTGAAGTGGTACAAAGCCGCGACAGAATCAGATTCGCCGCAAACTGACGTTTTGCGTCACTCGGAATGTGACGGCTTCAACCATTTCGCCAGGCTATCGCCGAACAGCTCCTGCCGGTCGGCCTGATAGCGCGCCAGCGTTTCTCGCAACTGCGGGTACCACGGCTCATCCAGAGTCGCCGGCAAGGCCTCCAGGCACGGCAACGGCCACGGGCTGCGATTGAGCAGGTGGTGCAGGCTGTAGCTGCCCAGGTCACGGCACAGCACCCAGGCCGCGGTGGTCGAGCCGGCACGGCAGACCAGTTGCTCGCCCTCCAGGAAATCCAGCACCTCTTCCCACTCGTCTTCCGGCAACAACCAGCCTGCCCGATGCAGATGCGCCAGACGCGTCGGCAAGCCATGGCGCTGGCGGTCGAAGAACACCCGCAGTACGCCGAGGATCACCAGCAGACGCGGCATGGCGCGTCGACGCCAGAGACGGGTCGACGACAGGTTGCAGACCAGTTCCGCACCGAATAGCACGATCAGCCACGACAGGTAGATCCACAGCAGGAACAGCGGCACCGTGGCGAAGGCGCCGTAGATCAGCTTGTAGCCGGGGAAGAAACTCACATAGAAGCCGAACAGCGACTTGGCCGCTTCGAACAGGATCGAGGTGAACACCCCGCCGGCCAGTGCGTGCAGGAACGGCACCCTAGCGTTGGGTACCGCCGCATAGATCAGGGTGAAGGCCGCCACGCTGGCCAGCAGCGGCATGAACTTCAGCAGCATCGCCGCGCCCGGCAGCGCGTGGGGGCCGGAGAGCAGCGACAGCGAGGTGATGTAGGTAGACACGGCGAAACCGGTCCCCAGCAGCAACGGGCCCAGGCTGAGGATCGCCCAATACAGCAAGAAGCGCGTTACGCCCCGGCGCGGCTGACGTACACGCCAGATGGCGTTGAAGGCCTTCTCGATGGTCACCAGCATGGTGAACGCAGTCACCGCCAGGAACGCCACGCCCAGCCAGGTCAGGTGGCGCGCCTGCACGGTGAAGTTGCGCAGGTAGGCCTCCACCGCCTCGCCGGTAGAGGGCACGAAGTTGCGGAACACGAACAGCTGGATGCGCTCCCCCATGCCCTCGAAGGCCGGTACGGCCGAGAGCATGGCGAAGGTCACCGTCATCATCGGGACGACCGCGAACAGCGTGGTGTAGGTCAGGGCCGCGGCGCTGTTGGGCGCCTTGTCGGCCAGGAAGCGCTGGACCAGATAACGGCCGAATTCGACCAGGCCCTGCAAGCGTTCGTGCATGAAGTGTCCTTTGGCTGCACTGAAAAAACCGTCCTCGTAGATCGCGACGAACGACAGCGGTTCAGTCCAGTCCGAGGAGGCGGTTAGAATAGCCGCCACTTCATCGGCCTTGCGAGTCCCGGCACATGAGCCAGATTTCACTTTTTCATAATCCGCGCTGCTCCAAATCCCGCGGCGCCCTCGAACTGCTCGAGGAACGCGGCATCCAGCCCGAGATCATCCGCTACCTGGAAACTCCCCCCAGCGCGGCCGAACTCAAGGCGCTGCTTGGCAAGCTGGGCATTGGCGCACGCCAACTGCTGCGCACCGGCGAGGACGAATACAAGGAGCTGAACCTGGCCAATCCGGCACTGGGCGACGACCAACTGATCGAGGCAATGGCCAGTCATCCCAAGCTGATCGAGCGGCCGATCCTCATCGTCGGCGACAAGGCGGTGATCGGCCGTCCGCCGGAGAAGGTACTGGAGATCCTGCCTTGAGCACGCCTTACGTCCTCGTCCTCTACTACAGCCGCCACGGCGCCACCGCCGAAATGGCGCGGCAGATTGCCCGCGGCGTCGAGGCCGGCGGCCTGGAAGCGCGCGTGCGCACGGTGCCGGCGGTGTCCACCGAGTGCGAAGCGGTCGCCCCGGACATCCCGGCAGAAGGCGCGCTCTACGCCACCCTGGATGACCTGAAGGATTGCTCCGGGCTGGTCCTCGGCAGCCCGACCCGCTTCGGCAACATGGCCGCGCCGCTCAAGTACTTCCTCGACGGCACCAGCAGCCTGTGGCTGACCGGTGGCCTGGTAGGCAAACCGGCGGCAGTCTTCACCTCCACCGCCAGCCTGCATGGCGGCCAGGAAACCACTCAGCTGTCGATGCTGCTGCCACTGCTGCACCACGGCATGATCGTCACCGGCATTCCCTACAGCGAGCCCGCACTGCTGGAAACCCGCGGCGGCGGCACGCCCTATGGCGCCAGCCATTTCGCCGGCGCCGATGGCAAGCGCAGCCTGGACGAACACGAGATCACCCTGTGCCGCGCGCTCGGAAAGCGCCTGGCCGAAGTTGCCCGCAAACTGGAGAGTTGAATGGCCCGCAAGAACAAACCGCTGCCGTCCATGGACTGGCTCAAGCCCCGGCTGGCCGCCAGCCGCGCGGTCGCCCTCGGCAGCTTCATCGGGCTGATCCTGCTCATCGTCATCTGGGACCTGCTGTTCGCCGACGCCCACGGCGGCGCACGCTGGGTACCCTGGGTGTTCCTCGGCTTCAAGCTGCTGCCGCTGCTGGTGGTAGCGCCGGGCATCCTGATCGGCAGCGCCCGCGGCCATGCCTGGGCGTGCTACGTGATCAACCTGTACTTCATCCTCGGCGTGCTCAACGCCTTCGATCCCAACCACGCCATCTTCGGCTGGGCGGAGATCATCCTCAGCGTGTCGCTGTTCTGTTCGGCGCTGATGTACACGCGCTGGCGCTTCCAGTACGACCGCAAGCTCGCTGGCGAGAGTTGACCGGTGCGGTTGCTGCTTCTACCTGGGCTTAACGGCAGCAACCGCCTATTCACTCCTCTACTGCCTCATCTGCCAACCAACCTGACCGTGGAATGTCTTGAACTGCCTGAAGAGGGAGCCCAGGACTACCCGAGCCTGGCGGACGCACTAGAACCCAAGCTGGGAAGCACTCCCTTCGTGCTGCTGGGCGAATCATTCTCCGGCCCCCTGGCCAGAATGCTCGCCCAACGCTCTCCAGCAGGGTTGCGAGGAATCGTTTTCGCCGCCACCTTCGCCGAACGGCCGAGCCCGCTGCTTAGCCTGCTCCAGTTCCTTCCTCTACCGCCAGCCGCTCTGCTAGCCCAGCGCAGATTGATTCGTCAGTTCTGTGTGGGGCGGAGTGCTTCGGAAGCGCTGGTGAATTTGATCGCTGATGAAGTCCGCCGATTGCCAGCAGCACAGATTCAGGCGCGTCTGAAGGTGCTGGCCCAACTTCGCAAATCGACCTCGCCACTGAGAACTCCCTGCCTGAGCCTGGTGCCGCTGAACGACCAACTGGTGAGCAGGCGCGCACGAGCCAGCGTTGCCGCCGGCTGCGAAAACATCAGGACGAAGGAAATTACCGGCCCGCACTTTCTGCTGCAAAGCAGGCCTGAACCCTGTGCGGCCGCCATCGTGGCGTTTCTGAATGAGCTGAGCTGAAACCGGGGCTTACCAGCCCATGGTTTCCTTGAGGAAGGGAATGGTCAGCTTGCGCTGCGCCTGCAGCGAGGCCTTGTCCAGCTCGTCCAGCAGGTCGAAGAGGAACTGCATGCTGCGCGCGCCGCGGGTGAGGATGAACCGCCCCACTTCGTCGGTCAGGTGCAGGCCGCGGCGCGAGGCGCGCAGCTGAAGGGCGCGCAGCTTCTCGTCGTCGGTCAGCGGGTGCAGCTGGAAGATCAGCGAGAGCGTCAGGCGGGATTTCAGGTCCGGCAGCTTCACCCCCAACTCGCGCGGCGACACCGACGCCGACAGCAGCAGCTTGCGGCCGGAATCGCGCAGGCGGTTGAACAGGTGGAACAGCGCCTCTTCCCATTCGCGCTTGCCGGCCAGGGCGTCGAGATCGTCCAGGCACACCAGCTCGCGCTGTTCGAGGTTGTCGAAGATTTCCGGGCCATAGGCCACCAGATCGGCCATCGGCAGGTAGACCGACGGTTCGCCCAACTGCTCGGAGCGAATGCACGCAGCCTGCAGCAGGTGGCTGCGGCCCACGCCTTCGGCGCCCCAGAGATAGATCAGGCTTTCCGTCCACCCCGCCTCGGGCTCGCACAGACGCTCGACATAGCCGAGCGCCGCGGCATTGGCACCGGGGTAGTAGTTGGCGAACGTTGCGTCATCGCGCAGACGTACGCTGAGTGGGAGCTGCATAGGAGTCATGCCGGGCCGGGCGTTTCTTCAATCGCTTGGGGTGGGCCTTGGTGACTGAAAGTTTATCCAAATCAGAAGGATAACGCAGCTACCACGTGCGACTCAGAGCCACCGGCGCCAGGAAGCGGGACTTTGCCCGCTTCCGCAGGGCTCATTACCAGTGGAAGCGCAGGGTGTTCTGCGCCGGCACGGCCGCGTTCGGCACCGGTTGGCCATTGGCGTCGACCGCCGGTTGCGCCGGCTCCGCCGGGGCTTCCTGCAAGCGGGCCAGGGCCAGTTGCGCACGCAGTTGCTCGGAGCTGGCGGTGACGCGGTAGACGAGACGGTTGCCCTGTACCTCCACCAGCTTGGCGCCCATGGGCTCCAGCAGGCGCGAAACTTCGGCGTAACGGGCCAGATCGGCGCCCTCGATCTGCAGGACCTGGGCCGAAGCCGAGCCGGCCGAACCGACGAAACGCTGCGACAGGCGCTGGGACACGCCCAGCATCACTGCATCGGCCAGCGCGTCCGGAGTATCGCCCTGGGCCTGGCCCTGCTCGCGGCTGTCGCCCATCCACACGCGCCAGGTGGCGGTCCACTTGCCGTCGGCTTCCTTGGCGTCCACCGCCAGCAGGGCGTCGGCGCCGTAGCGCTCGGAGGCGGCCTTAAGCGCGTCGGGCTGCGCGGCGTTGAGATTTTCGGCAGTACCGACCTGCTGTTCGCTGAGATCGGCTATTGGCAGGCGCAGCGGCAAGCCGCGGCGCTGGGCGGCGCGGTTCAGCGGGGCGGAGGCTTCCTGGCTGTCGCCCACCAGGCTGCTGCCGTTGGCGCTTTCGTTCAGCCACCAGGCCAGCACGCTCGGGCGGCTGGCGCCCCAGACCGGCAGGCCGGCCTGGCGCAGGGCGTTGTCGGTGGCAGTCGGGTCGAAGTCCACCACCAGCGCCATGGGCGGGCCGTTCTCGAAGCCGTACTGGCTGATCAGTTGCTGCGGATCCTTGAAGTAGCCGGCCAGCGCCGGGCTCTGCGCGGCGCTGGCATTGCCGGTCAGGCGCAGTACCAGGGTCTGCAGGGCGCGGGTCAGGCCGGCGTTGCGCTCGTCCGGCTGCTGGGAGGCGACCGGTTCGTGCACCTGGTACAGGTTGCCCAGCGTTTCAGCGAAGGACGGCAGGCTGAACAGCGTCAGGCAGAGGATCAACAGGCGGGCGGTCAGGCGCATGGCGGGCTCTCGCGGCGAAAACGAAGATGCCAGCACGCAACGAGCTGGCAATGAAGGCCTATACCTTAAACAGCCGTCCGGCCAGCGGCAACAGCGCGAGATGGCCGCTGCCGGGCAAGCCTGATAAAATCCCGCGCCTCCCGCGCAGGCCGGGAAGCGCGAACGGCGCACCCGGCGGCAAGACGAATCATCCCTTCTATAGGCCTGGATTTATGAGCAACAAGCAACCCTCGTTGAGCTACAAGGACGCCGGTGTGGACATCGACGCCGGCGAAGCCCTGGTCGAACGCATCAAAGGCGTCGCCAAGCGCACCGCACGTCCTGAAGTGATGGGAGGCCTGGGTGGCTTTGGCGCTCTGTGCGAAATCCCGGCCGGCTACAAGCAACCCGTGCTGGTCTCCGGCACCGATGGCGTCGGCACCAAGCTGCGCCTGGCGCTGAACCTGAACAAGCACGACAGCATCGGCCAGGACCTGGTCGCCATGTGCGTGAACGACCTGGTCGTCTGCGGCGCCGAGCCGCTGTTCTTCCTCGACTACTACGCCACCGGCAAGCTCAATGTCGACGTGGCCGCCACCGTGGTCACCGGCATCGGCGCCGGCTGCGAGCTGGCCGGCTGCTCCCTGGTCGGTGGTGAAACCGCCGAAATGCCGGGCATGTACGAAGGCGAAGACTACGACCTGGCCGGCTTCTGCGTCGGCGTCGTGGAAAAATCGGAAATCATCGACGGCTCGAAAGTGGTCGCCGGCGACGCCCTGATCGCCCTGCCCTCCTCCGGCCCGCACTCCAACGGCTACTCGCTGATCCGCAAGATCATCGAAGTCTCCGGTGCCGACATCGAAGCCACCCAGCTGAACGGCCAGCCCCTGGCCGACCTGCTGATGGCCCCGACCCGCATCTACGTCAAGCCGCTGCTGCAGCTGATCAAGCAGACCGGCGCGGTCAAGGCCATGGCCCACATCACCGGCGGCGGCCTGCTGGACAACATTCCGCGCGTCCTGCCGGACAACGCCCAGGCGGTGGTCGACGTGGCCAGCTGGCAGCGCCCGGCGGTGTTCGACTGGCTGCAGGAAAAAGGCAACGTCGACGAGACCGAGATGCACCGCGTACTGAACTGCGGCGTGGGCATGGTCATCTGTGTCGCCCAGGACCAGGTCGAGGCTTCCCTGAAGGCCCTGCGTGACGCCGGCGAGCAGCCGTGGGTCATCGGCCGCATCGAGGCTTGCGCCGCTGACGCCGAGCGCGTGGTCCTGAACAACCTGAAAGGCCACTGATGTCCACACCTTGCAATGTCGTGGTGCTAATTTCCGGCTCCGGCAGCAACCTGCAAGCCCTGATCGACAGTCTCGCCGGCGCCGACGCGCCGGTGGTGATCCGCGCGGTGATTTCCAACCGCGCCGACGCCTACGGCCTGGAGCGCGCGCGCCAGGCCGGCATCGAGACCTGCTTCCTCGACCACAAGGCCTATGCCGACCGCGAAAGTTTTGATGCCGCACTGATCCAGGCCATCGATGGCTTCGATGCTGACCTGGTGCTGCTTGCCGGCTTCATGCGCATCCTCAGCGCGGACTTCGTGCGTCACTACCAGGGCCGCCTGCTGAACATCCATCCTTCCCTGTTGCCCAAGTACAAGGGCCTGCACACGCACCAGCGGGCGCTGGAGGCTGGCGATGCCGAGCACGGCTGCAGCGTACACTTCGTTACCGAGGAACTTGATGGCGGGCCTCTGGTCGTACAGGCGGCAATCCCGGTAGAGTCTGACGACACGCCGGAAACGCTGGCCCAGCGCGTGCACGTGCAGGAACATGTGATCTATCCGCTGGCCATGCGCTGGTTCGCCGAAGGCCGAGTCAGGCTGGGCGAACATGGCGCCATGCTGGATGGGGAGCTTCTGCCCGCATCCGGCCATTCGTACCGAACCTAGGAGATTCGCGATGCGTAGAGCTCTGTTACTCCTGATGGCCGTGCTGACCCTGCCGGCCCAGGCTTATGAGCTGGAACCGTTCGACGCCAGCTACACCGCCGACTGGAAGCAGATGCCCATCAGCGGCACCGCCTCCCGCAGCCTAAAGCAAGGCGACGGCGGCCGCTGGGAGCTGAATTTCAAGGCCTCCATGCTGCTCGCCAGCCTGACCGAGAACAGCACGTTCAAGGTCGAGAACGACACCTACCTGCCGCTGACCTACCGCTGGGCCCGCGAAGGCCTGGGCAAGAACAAGCAGACCGAGCTCGATTTCGACTGGGCCGAGAAGCAGGTGCTGGGCAGCGACCGTGGCGACCAGGTGCGCCAGCCGCTGAACAAGGGCCAGCTGGACAAATCCACCTACCAGCTCGCGCTGCAGCATGACGTGGCCGTTGGCAAGAAGGCCATGAGCTACCAGGTCATCGAGGGGACCGACGTCGATACCTACGACTTCCGTGTTCTTGGCGAGGAGAAGGTGCGTACCCAGGCCGGCCTGATCACCGCGATCAAGGTGGAGCGCGTGCGCGACCCCACCAAGAGCAACCGCAAGACCATCCTCTGGTTCGCCAAGGATTGGGACTTCCTCCTCGTGCGCCTGTACCAGCAGGAGTCCGACGGCAAGGAGTACCAGATCATGCTCAAGGAAGGCACCGTCAACGGCAAGGCCGTTCAGGGCGAGAAAGGCTGATCCTTCAGCACAAAGAAAAGCCGGGCAATTGCCCGGCTTTTTCATATCTGCGCCACGCGGAGCGCAAGGCCTGTAGGAGCGAGCTTGCTCGCGAACCACTTGGCGACGATGCCGCCGGACACAATGTTCGCGAGCAAGGACTGGGCGTCCTCTCGATCCTACGAAGAGCCATACGCCGCAGTGAGCAGCCAATAAAAAAAGCCGGGCAACGCCCGGCTTTTCCTTGCTTGGAGAACCAGGCTGCGTATCAGCCTTCGTTCGACGGCTTGCGCTTGAATCGCCGGGCAATCCAGCCGATGGCCAGGGCCGGGACGATCCACAGCTTCTTCAGCAGCACCAGCAGGGTGGCAAACAAGCCGACCTTGGCGGCAACCTTGCCGGCAATTAGCGCACCCAGGCCATAGGCCGCGACCTTGTCGACGCTGGGGTTGAAGTCGACGTAGCGGTTGCCAGGGTTGAACTCGGTCATCGCCAATACCTTGCCGACGTTCTTCTCGATTTCCGGCAGCTGCTCCATGCCCGCGACGAAGTTCAAAACCAGCACGCCTTTGCGGCCCAGCGCGCGGATGTTGTAGTTCAGCGTGTGCTCCTTGGCATCGCCGAACTGCAGCTCCTTGGCCCAGTAGAGCTTCTTCTCGGCGGCGTCGTAGCGCGGCGGCGCAGCCCAGCCGATCAGCTGGATGGCCTCGAAACCCTGCTGCTCGCGCTGCGGATTGGCCTGCTTGAGGTCGTCCTGCATGTCCTTGAGCATCTCGGCGTAGTCGATCTTTGCCGCATCCTCGTCGGAAACGTAGCCACTCTCCTCGTACTGCACGGTCACCGCCCAGGAAGCGGCTTCAAAGGGCGAGACGCCGGCCGGCATCAACATGCCCAGCGGCGGCTCGGAGCTGGGCGGGTTGCCCCAGGCTTCGAGAACGCGCTCGGCATCCTTGCTGTCGAGGAAGACGAAATTGTCCGGCAGGTCGAAGGTGGCGAGGTTGTCGCCGACCACCACCTTGCCCTTCTGGAAGTGCAGGCTGGCGACGAAGGTCTCGGGCGACATCTCCTCGTCCGACTCGGCGGCGGGAGCAGCGGCAGCCGCAGGGGCGTCGCTCTGGTTGGACGTAGCGGGTGCAGCGAACGCCGGGGCAGCGACGGCCTGGGCGAGCAAGGCAACGAGGAAGAGGGCTTTGCCATCCATAGAGGTGAATCTCCTGAATCGAATCCATGACATCGGCGGCCACCCGTGGTGGCGCCGGGCACGGATTGTCTCACTGACCCAGTCGGTCTGTAACAGGAAATTTCTGCAACCTTCGGGCGCACGCACAAAAAAGCCGGGCATCAGTCCGGCTTCGCTCCGCACACAAGCGAGGCTCTTGCAGGAGCGAGCTTGCTCGCGAACAAATCAGCCGGCAGCGCCTGTGCCAAGTGGTTCGCGAGCAAGCTCGCTCCTACGAAGAGCTCATCCGCACGCTCACGGCTGGCTGGCGATGGCCTTCTCGATGGCGGCCTGCAGCTCGGGGTCATCCGGTTTGGTCAGGCTGGAAAACTCCGCCACCACCTTGCCCTGGCGGTCCACCACGTACTTGAAGAAATTCCAGCGCGGTACCTGGTCGGCCTGCTGCGAGAGGTCCTTGAACAGCGGGATCGCCTCGTCGCCGCTGACGTGCTGCACCGAGGTCATGTTGAAGGTCACGCCGTAGTTGCCGTAGCAGACCTTCGCAGTCTCGGCGGCATCCGCGTCTTCCTGCTTGAAGTCATCGGAGGGCACGCCGAGCACTTCCAGGCCCTGGCCCTTGTACTTCTGGTAGACGGCTTCGAGCCCCTTGAATTGCGGGGTGAAGCCGCAGTGGCTGGCGGTATTCACAATCACCAGAGGCTTGCCGGCGTACAGCTCGCAAAGGTCGAGCACGTCCTTGGAACGCAGCTTGGGCAGTTCGCCCTGGGTCTTGAGCAGCGCCGGGCAATCGGCGGCCTGGGCCGCCAGCGGCAAGAGAAGAGAGAGGGCGAGCAGGGAAAGACGCATGGCAGTGATCCTCGAATTATCCCGTCACGCTACCCCGCGCGACGGGCATCAGCAACTGCCCATGCCCAATTGCATCAGCGCGAGGCCACCACGTTGCCAGCCCCACCATGCCACGCCCGCCAGCGCCAGGCCGAGGCCCAGCACCAGCGCGATCACCAGTGGGCGCTTCACGCTGTCCCCAGCGCGGCGCGCTCGACGGGACGCTCGCGCACCGGCCAGTTGAGCAGGCCGGCCAGCAGGCTGAGGAGGATGGAAATCTGCCAGACCAGGTCGTAGTTGCCGGTGTGGTCATACACGTAGCCACCCAGCCAGCCGCCGAGGAAGGCGCCGATCTGGTGGAACAGGAAGGTGATGCCGCCGAGCATCGACAGGTTGCGTACGCCGAACAGCGTGGCCACCGTGCCGTTGGTGAGCGGCACGGTGGACAGCCACAGCAGACCCATGGCGATGCCGAACAGGTAGGCAGTCCAGACCGTCAGCGGCGCCCAGAGGAAGACGACGATCACCACGCCGCGCAGCAAGTACAGGCCGGTGAGCAGTTTGGGCTTGCTCATGCGCCCGCCGAGCCAACCGGCAATGTAGGTGCCGAATACGTTGAACAGCCCCACCAGTGCCAGCACCGTGGTGCCAACGGTTGCGGGCAGGTGGCGGTCCACCAGATAGGCTGGCAGGTGCACACCGATGAACACCACCTGGAAGCCACAGACAAAGAAACCCAGGGAAAGCAGCCAGAAACCGGAATGCCCGACAGCCTCGCGCAGCGCCTCGCCCAATGTCTGTTCATGCCCCTGCATCGGCAGCGGCTTGTCCTTCATCAGCGCGGCCAACGGCACGATCAGCGCCACCATCAGGCCGAGGGCGAGCAGCGCGGCAGACCAGCCGAGCCAACTGATCAGCCCGAGCGTGCCGGGCAGCATGGCGAACTGGCCGAACGAGCCCGCCGCCGCCGAGATGCCCATCGCCATGCTGCGTTGCTCCAGCGGCACCGCGCGGCCGACAGCGCCGAGAATCACCGAGAAGGAGGTGCCCGACAGGCCGATGCCGATCAGCAGGCCGGCGCTCATGGACAGGCTGAAGGCCGAATCGGAATAGCCCATCAGCACCAGGCCGATCGCGTAGAGGATGCCGCCCACTACCACCGTGCGCATCGCACCGAAGCGGTCGGCAATGGCGCCGGTGAACGGCTGGGCGATGCCCCAGATCAGATTCTGCAGAGCGATGGCGAAGGCGAAGGTCTCGCGTCCCCAGCCGAATTCGGCGCTCATCGGCGCCAGGAACAGGCCGAAGCCGTGGCGAGTGCCCAGGGACAGGGCGAGGATCAGGGCGCCGGATAGCAGTATCCAGAACCCCGTACGCGACAGCTTCGACATCACTTGCTCCTACACGGGTATATACCCGCTTCTAATCGTTCGTATCCAGTGCACGCAGGCCTGCGCTAGCTCTCCAGCGCGGCCAGTTCATCCAGCAGGGCTTCCAGTTGGCGACGCTTGTCATCTCCCAGGTGAACCGCTACATCGTGCTGCGCCGCGTCCCAGGCTTCGCCGCCGCGGACAATGCGTTCCAATCCTGCGGGAGTCAGCGCCACGATGCGGTTGCGCAGGTCCTCACCCTCCTCCAGCTTCACCAGGCCGTCGGCTTCCAGCGGCTTGAGGTTGCGCCCCAGCGTACTGCGGTCCAGCCCCATGGCCTCGGCCAGGTCGGAGATGCTCGGCTGCTCCAGCCGCGACAGATGCCGCAGCAGGGAAAACTGCGCAGTCGTCAGCCCGACGCCTTTCAAGGCATCGTCGTAGACGCGGGTGACGGCACGGGCCGAGCGGCGCAGTTTGGTACAGAGGCATTGGGTGGTCAGCATGGGATACGTGTATATACCCGCAATCGATCGAGCGCAATGGCCGATGCGACCGATTGTCCCATCTGCCAGCGCCCGGCGTTGGCGCAGCCAAGGGCACCGCATCGCGCCAGCCGTATAACTGCGGCCATCCAGCCCCGCGCTTTCGGCGGGGCGCATCACGGTCCGAGGTCCCCGATGCCAGTCTACAAAGCTCCACTGCGCGACACCCGTTTCCTGCTCAACGAAGTCTTCGATTTCCCCGGCCACTACCAGAACCTGGTGAATGGCGGCGAAGCCACGCCGGACATGGTCGATGCCATCCTCGGCGAATGCGCCAAGCTCTGCGAAGAAGTGATCGCCCCGCTCTACCACAGCGGCGACGAGGAAGGCTGCCACCTGGAGAACGGCGAAGTGCGCACGCCCAAGGGCTTCAAGGAAGCCTACGACGCCTACGTGGCGGGCGGCTGGCAGGGCCTTTCGCACCCGGTGGAATATGGCGGCCAGGGCCTGCCAATGAGCCTGGGCGCGCTCAAGCAGGAGATGCTGGGCACAGCCAACTGGCCGTTCTCCATGTACCCGGGCCTGTCGCTAGGCGCGATGAACACCGTGATGCAGCACGGCAGCGAGGAGCAGAAACACACCTATCTCACCCCGCTCACCGAAGGCCGCTGGGGCGGCACCATGTGCCTCACCGAGCCGCAGTGCGGCACCGACCTCGGCCAGGTGAAGACCCGCGCGGAAACCAACGCCGACGGCAGCTACGCCATCACCGGCACCAAGATCTTCATCTCCTCGGGCGAGCACGACCTCACCGAGAACATCGTGCACATTGTCCTCGCCCGCCTGCCGGATGCGCCGAAAGGCACGCGCGGCATCTCGCTGTTCATCGTGCCCAAGTTTCTACCATCCCAGAGCAGCGGCTCAGGTAGCACCCTCGGCCCGCGCAACGGCGTGAGCTGCGGCGCGCTGGAGAAGAAGATGGGCATCAAGGCCTCGGCCACTTGCGTGATGAACTTCGACGGCGCCACCGGCTACCTCATCGGCGAGCCGAACAAGGGCCTGGAGTGCATGTTCACCTTCATGAACAGCGCGCGCATCGGCACCGCCATCCAGGGCGTGGCCACCGCCGAACTGGCCTACCAGGGCGCGCTGGCCTATGCCCGCGAACGCCGCTCCATGCGCGCGCTCTCCGGCACCAAGGAACCGGGCGAGATCGCCGACACCCTGATGCACCACGGCGATGTGCGCCGCATGCTGCTGACCCAGAAAGCCGTGGCAGAGGGCGGCCGCGCGCTGATCTATCTCGCCACCCAGTACGCCGACAAGATGATCCAGGGCCTGCTGACCAACGACAACGCCGAGTACGACCGCTGGGACGACAAGCTCGGCTTCCTCACCCCGATCCTCAAGGGCTGCCTGACCGAACTGGGCCTGGAGAGCGCCAACCTGGGCATGCAGGTCTTCGGCGGCCACGGCTACATCAAGGAACACGGCATGGAGCAGATCGTCCGCGACGCGCGGATCGCCACGCTCTACGAGGGCACCACCGGCATCCAGGCGCTGGACCTGCTCGGCCGCAAGGTGCTGCTGATGACCCAGGGCAAGGCCGTGCGCGACTTCACCCGGCAGGTGGCAAAGTTCGCCGTCGACCTGCTCAAGCAGGAACCGGCCATGCGCGGGCGCGCGCTCACGCTGCTCAAGCTCTGCGCGCAGTGGAATATCCTCACGCTGCGCATCGCCCTCACCGCCCGCAAACAGCGCGACCTGGTGAGCACCGCCAGCCACGACTACCTGATGTTCTCCGGCTACGCCGCGCTGGCGTACTCCTGGGCACTGCAGGAAGCCGCCGCCCGCAAGCGCCTGCGCCAGGGCGGCAGCGAATCGAGCGACTTCTACAAGGCCAAGATCGCCACCAGCGACTTCTACTTCGCCCGCCTGCTACCCCGCGCCAAAGGGCACGCGTCGGCGATGGCCAAGCCGGTACGGTCGATCATGGGGTTGAAGACGGAGCATTTTGCGTTCGATTGATGGGGGGGCACGGCTATCCTGCTCTCCCGTGGGAGAGCGGTAGTGAAGGTATTTTGTAGGAGCGAGCTTGCTCGCGAACAAGCTTCCCGGAAGCAGCGGTGCCATGCAGTTCGCGAGCAAGCTCGCTCCTACATGAACAGCCCACGCCCCTATCCGTTGGACCCTAGAGCGCCAGCGCCACCAGCACCGCGCACTCGATCATCTCCAGCATCGCCCCGGCGGTATCCCCGGTGGTACCGCCCAGGCGGGCGATGAAGCGGCTGCGCAGCCAGACGAACATCACCAGCGCGACCGCCAGCGCCAGCATGCCGGTCAGGCCCACCAGCACCATCAGCGCGGCGTTGGCCGCCAGCATCCAGGGCATGGCGCGGCGCGGCAGGTGATCGGCCAGCGCCTGGCCCAGGCCGCCCTTGCGCGCGTAATCGGTGGTGTAGAACAGCAGCGGCAACGCGCAGCGCCCCAACCAGGGCGCCAGCAGCAAACCCCAGTGCTGGTGGTTACCGAGAATGGCGGTGATCGCCGCGAACTTCAGCAGCAGCAACAGCACCAGGGCGACCACCGCGGCCGGGCCGCAGCGCGGGTCCTTCATGATCGCCAGTGTACGTTCGCGATCGCCCAGCCCGCCGATCCAGGCATCCGCCGTGTCGGCCAGGCCGTCGAGGTGCAGCGCGCCGGTGAAGGCCACCCACACCAGAAGGATGAGTGCCGCCTGCAACAGCAGGTGCACGCCGCTGAGCAACTCGCCCATGGCGAACAGCACCGCACCGATCAGCAACCCCACCAGCGGGTAATACAGCGTGGCGCGGCCGAACTGCTGCGGCGTCGGCATGTGCCCCAGGCGCACCGGCAGCCGAGTCAGGAACTGCAACGCCACCAACGGCAGGCACCAGTCACTGAGCTGGGCGGCGCGCGCGTCTTCGCCAGGCTCTTCAGCAGGCGGCTCGGGTGCTTCCTGGTCGCGTTCCGGGTGCAGGTTGTTCATCAGGGGTCGACTTGTGATTGCGCCTTTTGGATACGCCAGCCATCACCCTCGCGGGTCACGTCCAGCACCATGCATTCGCCGTGGGCCACCACCACTTCCAGCAGACGCTTCGCCGGCAGGCCGCTGGCCAGGGCGCCGAACAGGCGCATCACACCGCCATGGGTGACGACCAGTACGGAAGATCCGGCATGGCCCTGGTAGAGCCGCTCCAGCGCCGCAAAGACGCGGGATTCGAAGTCACCCATGGCCTCGCCGCCCGGTGGAGGGAAAGCGTAGGGATCGTCCCAGAAGCGTCCGAGCGCCTGCGCATCCGTCTCCATCAGCTTAGCTGGCGAAATGCCTTCCCACTGGCCGAAATCCAGCTCCTGCAAGCCCGCCTCGAAGCCCAGCGGCAGGCCGTGGCGCGCCGCAAGTTCCTGGGCGAAGGCCGCGCAACGCTGCAACGGCGAGCTGACCAGCGCCGCCCAGCGACACTCGTCGCCCACCGCCGCGCGCATCTGCGCCCAACCGCTCTCGGTCAGCGCGTCGTCCAGCCGTCCGCGAAAGCCACCGCCGCGCTCGGTCTCGCCGTGGCGCAGCAGTTCCAGCCGCAGCCTCATGCCGGGCGATCCGATACCGCCGCCTCGGCGAAGGTCGCCATCTCGCTGTGCAGCCGGCAGGCCTGGCGCAGCAGCGGCACCGCCAGCGCCGCGCCGCTGCCCTCGCCCAGGCGCAGGCCAAGGTCCAGCAGCGGCTGCGCATTGAGCGCGGCCAGCACACGGTTGTGCCCCGGTTCGGCACCGGCATGGGCGAACAGCAGCCAGTCGCGGCAGGCTGGATTCAGGTGAATCGCGCACAGCGCGGCAGTGCTGCAGATGAAGCCGTCCACCAGCACGGTAATGCCCTTCTGCGCACATGCCAGGTAGGCGCCGACCAGTGCAGCAATCTCGAAGCCGCCCAGGCGGCACAGCGCCTCAAACGGTTCGTCGCAGTGGGCGCGATGCAGCGCCAGCGCGCGGTCGATCACCTCGACCTTGCGGGCGACACCCTGCGAGTCCAGCCCCGTGCCGGGGCCGACCAGCGCACGGGCCGGCTCGTCGAGCAGCGCGCAGGCCAGCGCAGCGGCGGCACTCGTGTTGCCGATGCCCATCTCACCGCCGATGTACAGCTCGGCGCCAGCCTGTTGCGCGCGGCGCACGGATTCACGGCCGGCCTCCAGGGCGATCAGGCACTGGGCGGCGGTCATCGCCGGTTCCTTGGTGAAGTTCGCCGTGCCGGCGCCGACCATCACATGCAGCACACCCGGCAGCGGCTCCAGCGGCGTCGCCGTGCCGAGGTCGATGACCTCCAGGCGCGCATCGAGGTCGCGCGCCAGCACGCTGATCGCCGCGCCGCCGCGCACGAAGTTGCGCAGCATCTCGACGGTCACTGCCTGCGGATAGGCCGAGACCCCCTCGGCCACTACCCCGTGGTCACCGGCGAACAGGGCGATCCAGACATGCTCCAGGCCCGGCCGTTCGCGGCCCTGCAGGCCGGCCAGGCGGATGGTTTCCTCTTCCAGACGGCCCAGTGCGCCACGCGGCTTGGTCAGTTGGTCCTGGCGCGCAGCGGCTTTGTCCTGCGCCACGCGGTCGATCGGTTGGGTGCCTTGCAGCCACCATTGCAGACTCATAACGCTTCCCCCTTCAACACCATGGGCAGGCCGGCGACGGTGAACACCACGCGCTCGCTGACCTCGGCCAGGGACTGGTGCAACCAGCCGGCCTCGTCGACATATCGGCGGCTGAGTTCGCCCATCGGCACCACGCCCAGCCCGGTTTCGTTGCTGACCAGGACGATCCGCCCGGGCAGTTGCGGCAGCGTTTCCAGCAGCGCATCGATCTCGCCGCGCAGGCGCCAGCCGTCTTCATGGATCAGCAGGTTGGTAACCCACAGGGTCAGGCAGTCCACCAGCACGCAGTGCTGCGGCGCCGCCAGGCGCTCCAGCGCGTCGGCCAGGGCCAGCGGCTCTTCCACCAGCCCCCAGTGTTCCGGGCGGCGCTCGCGGTGCCGGAGGATGCGCGTGGACATCTCGCCGTCGCCGGCCTGGGCCGTGGCGACGTAGGTGACCGGCAGGCCGCTTTCCTGCGCCAGGCGCTCGGCCAGGCGGCTCTTGCCCGACCGGGCGCCGCCGAGGATCAGTTCAAGCATGGGTTCTTCCAGTAGGTCAGCCCCTGTAGGAGCGAGCTTGCTCGCGAACAGAGGTTTCCGGTCACGCCGGAGTCATGCGGTTCGCGAGCAAGCTCGCTCCTACAAGAAAGCGTGTCTCCGGCGTTATTCGTCGACTTCACGGCGAGGCGGGATGGCGGATAACCGCGAACGGTCATGCGCCCTGCAGTCCGCATAACGCCCTCAGTTTTTCGGTATCCAGATGCGCCTCGACCTGATCGGCCAGGCGCTCGATGTCGCGTTCGCGCAAGGCGTGGTAATCGATGTGCTGCACCTCGCGCAGCCCGGCCCAGCGTAGCAATGCGGCGCTGGCAGCGGCGGACTCGAACAACCCGTGCAGATAGGTGCCCATTACCTGGCCATCGTCGCTCAACGCACCATCGACACGGCCATCGCTCAGGCGCACGGCGGGATTGGCCAGCGCCGGGCCTTCGGTGACGCCGGCGTGAATCTCGTAACCAATCACCGCAGCATCTTCCAGCGCCAGCCGGCCGCTGACATTGCGCAGTTGCTTCTCCGGCTCCAGAACGGTGCGGAAATCCAGCAGCCCGAGCCCTTCGCTCTCCCCCGCCGCGCCTTCCAGCCCATGCGGATCGGCCAGGGTACGGCCGAGCATCTGCAAGCCGCCGCAGATGCCCAGCACCTTGCCGCCGTAGCGCAGGTGGCGCTGGATCGCCGCGTCCCAACCTTGCGCGCGCAGGAAGGCCAGGTCCGGCCGTACGCTCTTGGAGCCGGGCAGGATGATCAGGTCCGCCGGCGGGATCGGCTGGCCGGGGCCGACGAAGGTCAGCTCCACCTGCGGGTGCAGGCGCAGCGGGTCGAAGTCGGTGTGGTTGCTGATGCGCGGCAGCACCGGCACGACGACACGCAGTCGCTCGCCGGTCTTGGCGGCCTGGCGGGTGTCGATGGCATCTTCGGCTTCCAGATGGAAGTCCATCAGGTACGGCAACACGCCCAGCACGGGCACGCCGGTGCGCTCCTCCAGCCAGTCGAGGCCGTTCTGCAACAACGCGATATCGCCGCGGAAACGGTTGATGACGAAGCCTTTCACCCGTGCCCGCTCGGACTCGGAGAGCAGCTCCAGGGTGCCCACGAGGTGAGCGAACACGCCGCCACGATCGATATCGGCGATCAGGATCACCGGGCAGTCCACCGCCTCGGCGAAGCCCATGTTGGCGATGTCGTTGGCGCGCAGATTGATCTCCGCCGGCGAGCCCGCGCCTTCCACCATCACCACCAGGTACTGCGCACTCAGGCGCTGGTGGGATTCGAGCACCGCCTGCATCGCCACGCGCTTGTAGTCGTGATAGGCGACCGCGTTCATGCTGGTGACCGCGCGGCCATGGATGATCACCTGGGCGCCGGTGTCGCTGTTGGGCTTGAGCAGCACCGGGTTCATGTCGGTGTGCGGTGCCAGATTACAGGCCTGCGCCTGCACTGCCTGGGCGCGGCCGATCTCGCCGCCGTCGGCGGTCACCGCGCTGTTGAGCGCCATGTTCTGCGGCTTGAACGGCACCACCGCCACGCCCTGGCGGCGCAGCCAGCGGCACAGCGCCGTCACCAGCGTGCTTTTGCCGGCATCCGAGGTGGTGCCCTGCACCATCAAGGTCGAGCTGTGCGCGCTGGACGTTGTCACCGCAGGCTCTCCATCTGGTTGAAGGTGCGCAGGCCGTGCTCCAGGCGCTCCCAGCCCTTCTCGTCCGGCGGCAGGCCGAAGCGCAGGCTGCCGGGCGTCTCGAACAGGCGCACGAGAATGCCCTGGCGCGCGAGGTGATCACGCAGCGCATGGGCGCGCATCGATACCACCCACTGAAACAGTGCCGTACCGCCCTGGGGCGCGAAGCCGTGCTCGCCGAGCAGACCGGCCAGGCGCCGACTCGCTTCGTTGAGGTCGCGGCGCCGCTGAATCTGTTCCTGGAACTCGCCCAGCACCGCCTGGGCAACCCAGCGCGTGGGTCCGTTCACCGCCCAGGGGCCGAGCAGTTTCGCCAGGCTTTCCAGCAGGCGCGGTTCGGCGAAGGCAAAGCCCAGCCGTGCGCCGGCCAGGCCGAAGAATTTGCCGAAGGAGCGCAGCACGATCAGCCCCGGACGACTGGCGCAACTGGGCGCCAGGCTGTGCTCGGGCGTGCAGTCCATGAAGGCTTCGTCCACCACCAGCCAGCCGCCGCGCTCCTGCAGGCGCGCATGCCACTCCAGCAGCACGCCAGCTTCGATGCGCCGGCCGGTGGGGTTGTTCGGGTTGACCACCACCAGCACGTCGAAGCGCTCCAGATGATGGGGCACTTCCTGGTCGCTGACCTCACGCAGGATGTGCCCGGCAGCTCGCCAGGACTCGGCGTGCTCGGCATAACAGGGCGAGACCACGCCGACCTTGCCCGGCCGACGCAGACGCGGCAGCAGCTGGATCGCCGCCTGGCTGCCGGGTAGCGGCAGCAGCTTCTCGGCGCCGTAGTAGCGGCGCGCGGCGGCTTCGAGGCCGTCGCTGTCTTCGGGCAGGCGCATCCAGGCAGCCGCCGGCACGCTGGGCAACGCCCAGGGCCAGGGCGAGATGCCGGTGGACAGGTCCAGCCACTCGGAGAGCGGAATTCCGTACTGCTGCGCCGCTTTGCGCAACCGTCCGCCATGTTCGAGCATCAGAGCACTCCCAGAATCAGGATGATCAGCAACCACAACAACACTCCCTGACGTACCAGGGCAAGCGCACGCCAGATGTCCACGGCAGTCGGCGCCGGGCCTTCGCCCAGCTGCGGGCGCTCGTGGAGCTCGCCGTGGTAGCGGGCGGAGCCGCCGAGCGAAACGCCCAGAGCCCCCGCGCCGGCCGCCATCACCGGGCCGGCGTTGGGGCTGTCCCATTTTGGCGCCTGCGTGCGCCAGCAGCGCAGGGCCAGCCGGGTGTGCCCCAGCAGCGCGTAGGTCAGCGCCACCAGCCGGGCGGGAATGTAGTTGAGCACATCGTCGATCTTCGCCGCGGCCCAGCCAAAGCGTTCGAAACGCGCATTGCGATAGCCCCACATGGCGTCGAGGGTGTTGCTCAGGCGATAGAGCACCACGCCCGGCGCGCCGGCCACGGCGAACCAGAAGAGCGCGGCGTAGACCGCATCGCCGCCATTCTCCAGCACCGATTCGGTGGCCGCGCGAGCCACCGCGGTTTCGTCCAGCTCGGCAGTTTCGCGGCTGACCACGTAACCCACGCGCAGGCGCGCTTCGTTGAGATCGCCACTACGCAGCGCCAGCACCACCGGATCGGCGTGTTCGCCCAGGCTGCGCAGGCCCAGCGCGGCGTAGAGCGCCAGCACCTGGACGACCCAGCCGACGTAGGGCAGCAGGCTGAGCAGCAGCGCGATCAGGGTCAGCGGAATGACCGCGATAATCCACGCGGTGACACCATGGCTGCGCCAGCCGAGGCCGGGGGTGTCACTCTTGGGCGTAATGGTGCTCGCTGATACACCCTCTCCCCAGCCCTCTCCCTGAAGGGCGAGGGAGTTAGCCTGGAGCGGTAGGCCAGCACTGTGCTCGCCGGAAAACTCGGAATGTGGCACTGCACGGATATCCCCTCTCCCTTCAGGGAGAGGGTTAGGGAGAGGGAGCTTTTCAGCGCTATCGGCAACTCGCGACCGATTGAACCTTCGCTCCAGCCGATCCGCCAAGCGCCCGAACGCCACCAGCGGATGCCAGCGTTTCGGCTCACCCAGCAGGGCGTCCAGCGCCACACCGAGGACGCTCAGCAAGGCCAGGCTCATGCTTTCTCCCCCCAGCGGTTCTCGAACACCAACTCGCCCAGCGAACGCGGCTGGCGCCAGCCCTCCAGGGCCAGCATTGGCGCCGGGTAGAACTCATTGACCGGCCCCAGGCAAATCACCGCCACCGCCTCGGCACCGTCCGGCAGGCCTAGCAGGTCGCCCAATGCGGCAGGATCGAACAGCGACACCCAGCCCATGCCCAGCCCTTCCGCGCGCGAAGCCAGCCAAAGGTTCTGGATGGCGCAGGACAGCGAGGCCAGGTCCATGTTCGGCAGCGTGCGGCGACCGAAGATGTGTGCCTCGCGGCCATCCATCAGCGCAGCCACCAGCACCTCGGCACAGTCGAGCACGCCCTCGACCTTCAGCTTCATGAATTCATCGGAGCGCTCGCCCAGCGCCTCGGCGGTACGCACGCGCTCGTCTTCCACCAGGCCATGGATCGACTGGCGCAGGTCCCGCGAGGTGACGCGGATGAACCGCCACGGCTGCATCAGCCCGACACTGGGCGCCTGGTGGGCCGCTTCGAGCAGGCGCGCGAGCAATTCGGGCGCCACCTCGCCACCACTGAAATGACGCATGTCGCGGCGCTCGGCGATGGCGCGGTAGAGCGCGGCGCGTTCCTCGGGGCTGTAGGCGTGATCGGTCATGGTCTGAAGAGTGCGGCCGCGGCATCCGGATCGGATGGCAGGTAGAAGTGGATATAGGACGCCGTGAGACGGCCACGCCGGAACACGGCCTCGGCCACCGGTTTGTCGTTCGGGCATACGCCACGGGCCAGCGGTATTTCCGCGCTGTCGAGCAACGAATGGTGGAAGGTGTGCCCGCGCAGGGTGCCCTCTGGCAGCGTCACCTCCTGCAATGCCAGCGCGGCGAGACGCTTCTGCATGCGCGCCTCACCCGGCAGCAGGCCCAGCAGCTCCGCGCGTTCGCCGGCCACGTCGGTCAGGGCATCGAGCAGATAGAGCATGCCGCCGCACTCGGCGAGGATCGGCTTGCCCATCTCGTGGTGGGCGTGAATCGCCTGGGCCATGGCGCGGTTGTCGGCCAGCGCTTGCAGGTGCAGTTCCGGGTAGCCGCCGGGCAGGCAGAGGCTGTCCACCTCCGGCAGCGATTGATCACGCAGCGGCGAGAAGAACACCAGTTCGGCGCCCAGTTCGCGCAACAGATCGAGGTTGGCCTGATAGAGGAAGGCGAAGGCGTAGTCCCGCGCCACGCCAATGCGTACGCCGTCGAGGCGGGAAGACTCGCTACGCGGTTCGGGCGCGGCGAAGCTCACCGGCGCCGGCAACTCGGTGCTGGCGCTGGCGGCCAGGGCATCGGCGGCGGCGTCCAGGCGGGCATCGAGGTCGGCCAGTTCATCGGCCTGCACCAGGCCGAGGTGACGGCTGGGCAACTCGACCTCGGTGTCGCGCGGCAGTGCGCCATACCAGCGAATCCATTCCGGCAGGCTGTCACGCACCAGGTCGCGATGGCGCTGGCTGCCGATGCGGTTGGCGAGCACGCCGGAGAACGGCAGGTCGCTCTGGTAGGTGGCCATGCCGACGGCCATCGCGCCGAAGGTCTGGGCCATGGACTGGCCATTAATCACCGCCATCACCGGCACGTTGAAGCGCCGCGCGAGATCGGCGGCCGAGGGCGAGCCATCGAACAGGCCCATCACGCCTTCGATGAGGATCAGGTCGGCCTCGCTGGCTGCCTCCCAGAGCAAGCGGCGGCTTTCGCCCTCGCCGACCATCCACAGGTCCAGCTGATAGACCGGTGCGCCGCTGGCGCGGGCGAGGATCATCGGGTCGAGAAAGTCCGGGCCACACTTGAACACCCGCACCTTGCGCCCGAGGCGCGTGTGCAGGCGCGCCAGGGCGGCGGTCACGGTGGTCTTGCCCTGCCCGGAAGCGGGAGCGGCGATCAGCAGGGCGGGGCATTGGCGCGAGGTCATCGGGCGCGCTCCGCCACAACGAAGGGCATCAGAACTCCACCCCTTTCTGCGCCTTGATGCCGGCCTTGAAGGCATGTTTCACCAGGCCCATCTCGGTCACGGTGTCGGCAGCTTCGACCATGGCCGGCTGCGCGCCGCGGCCGGTAGCGACCACATGCTGCATCGGCGGGCGGGCGGCAATGTCGGCGAGCACGGTGTCCAGCTCCAGATAGCCGTGCTTGAGGGCGATGTTCACCTCGTCCAGCACCACCAGGCCGACTTGCGGGTCGCTCAGCAGTTGGCGTGCCACATCCCAGGCAGCCTGTGCCTTGGCGATGTCGCGCTGGCGATCCTGGGTTTCCCAGGTAAAGCCTTCGCCCATGACATGGAAGCTGACTTCCTCGGGGAAGCGGCGGAAGAACGCCTCCTCGCCGGTGGTCGCAGCACCCTTGATGAACTGCACCACCCCGACCTTCATGCCGTGGCCCAGCGCGCGGGCGACCATACCGAAGGCCGAGCTGCTCTTGCCCTTGCCGTTGCCACTGTTGACCAGGAACACACCGCGTTCGCCCTGGGCCTGGGCGATCTTCTCGTCGATCACCGACTTCTTGCGCTGCATGCGCGAACGATGGCGTTCGTCCTTTTCAGGGGATTCAGTCATGGGGTTTGCCTCTAGAAAGGGAGCGCGCAGGCGCCAGCTCGCCGGCCGGGCGGCAGCGAGCGGAGAATGGGCTGGACAGGAACGAACCGCCAGCGTGCGTCGGCGCCAGGCGGTAAAAGCCGCTCGGCGCGAAAGCCGTCGGCTTGGGAAACAGGGAATTCACCTGAAGGATTCTCCGCCGCTCTCACCCGCGCGGCACTGACCAGTCGGGGCAGGCGGAGGACATCGAACGCGCGGCGCCAGGGAGCGCCACGACGATCGGCAGCGCCTCCCGCGATGCCATGCGATGCAGCAGGCCGGTCTCCGGGCTTGCGAGTGGAAGCGCCTGGCGTTTCCGAAGGAACCGCGCCTTCCCATGCCAGTGGCACAGTGGCGGATGCGGTTCGAAGCTCGCTTACCGTTGCGGGGGCAGCGCCGGAATGCTCGATTGCTCATCGAATTCACCGGCTTCCCTGTTTCACCCTCGACTTGCGCCGCGGGCACCTGAAGCAGGCGCGCAGCTTAGTGGCTGGCGGGCTGGGGCGTCAATTGAACAGACTGTCGCCGGGGCCCGCCTGCAGAACCGCCAGGGCTCTAAAAAGGGTCACACAAGTCAAGTGGTCAGGCCGCTCAACTTCGCTAGAATGCGAATCATGACGACGACTGCCCAACCCGGCCAGCTTCAGCTCGACACCTCCGCGACCCCGTCCCTGATGCACATCAGCGGCGACTGGACACTCGCGCACTTCGCCACGCTGCAAGCCCAGGTCGCCGCCCAGCGCAGCGCCGAGTCCCCCGCCGAGCTGGACTTCGCTGGCCTTGGCGCGCTGGATACCGCCGGCGCCGCACTGCTCGCCGAGATCATCGGCGGCGCGCGCATGAGCCAGCTCGACCAGATCGCCCGCAACCTTCCGGTCGAGCGCCAGGCGCTGCTGCGCACGGTGGGCAGCGCCATTACCCAGTGCCGGCTGGACGAGAAAGGCCCGGCACCGGGCAACGCGCTGGTCGACGTGCTGGAGCGCATCGGCGTCGCCACCCTGACGTTCAAGGACCACCTGATCGGCGTGCTCGGCTTCATCGGCCTGACACTGCAGACCCTGGTGCGCAACCTGTTCCGGCCGCGTCGCTGGCGACTGACCGCACTGGCCGCGCATATGGAAGAAACCGGCCTGGACGCCGTGCCTATCGTCGCCCTGCTCACCTTCATGGTCGGCGCGGTGGTGGCCTTCCTCGGCGCCACGGTGTTGCAGAAGTTCGGCGCGCAGATCTACACCGTCGACCTGGTGGGCTTCTCCTTCCTCCGTGAGTTCGGCGTGCTGCTCACCGCGATCCTGCTGGCCGGCCGCACCGCCAGCGCCTTCACCGCCCAGATCGGCTCGATGAAGGCCAATCAGGAGATCGACGCCATCCAGGCCCTGGGCCTCGACCCCGTGGAGCTGCTGGTGTTGCCGCGGGTACTGGCGCTGCTGCTGACCCTGCCGATGCTGACGTTCCTGGCGATGATTTCCGGCATCTTCGGCGGCGGCGTGGTCTGCGCGCTGAGCCTGGATATCTCGCCACGCATGTTCCTCTACATGCTGCAGAACGACATCGCCGTGCAGCACTTCCTGGTCGGTATCGTCAAAGCCCCGGTATTTGCCTTCATCATCGCCGTGATCGGCTGCCTGGAAGGCTTCCGCGTCAGCGGCAGCGCGCAGTCGGTGGGCGAGCACACGACTTCCAGCGTGGTCCAGTCGATCTTCGTGGTAATCCTGCTGGATGCGATGTTCGCGCTGTTCTTCATGGAGATGGGCTGGTGAGCGAACCGATCATCGTCGTCCGCGACCTGGCCAACCGCTTCGGCACCCACGCCGTGCACGAGCATCTCGACCTCGATGTGATGAAGGGCGAGATACTCGGCGTGGTGGGTGGCTCGGGCACCGGCAAGTCGGTACTGCTACGCAGTATCATCGGCCTGCGCCAGCCCAGCGAAGGCAGCGTCCACGTGTTCGGGCAGAACCTGCCGGCGCTGCCGCCGCTGGAGCGCTCGAAGCTCGAACGGCGCTTTGGCGTGCTGTTCCAGAACGGCGCGCTGTTCTCCTCGCTGACCGTGAGCGAGAACATCTGCCTGCCGCTGATCGAGCACGCCAGGCTGTCGCGCAGCGATGCCGAGTTTATGGCCAAGGTGAAGATTTCCCTCGCCGGCCTGCCGCCGGACGCCGGCTCCAAATACCCGGCCGAACTGTCCGGCGGCATGGTCAAGCGCGCCGCCCTGGCCCGCGCCCTGGCGCTGGACCCGGACATCCTGTTCCTCGACGAACCCACCGCTGGCCTCGACCCCATTGGCGCGGCGGCCTTCGACCAACTCATCCTGACCCTGCGCGACGCCTTCGGCCTCACTGTGTTCCTGGTGACCCACGACCTCGACACCCTCTACACCATCTGCGACCGCGTCGCCGTGCTCTCGCAGAAGCGGGTGCTGGTGGTCGGCCCGCTGGACCAGGTCGCCCAGACCGACGACGCCTGGGTACAGGATTATTTCCACGGCCCACGCGGCCGTGCCGTGCTGCAGGCCACCGAACACCTGCGGGAGGAAAGCTGAATGGAAACCCGTGCCCATCACGTGCTGATCGGCCTGTTCACCCTCGTGGTGTCTATCGGCGCGCTGCTCTTCGCGCTCTGGCTGGCACAATCGAGCAACGACCAGCGCTACAAGATCTACGACGTGATCTTCAGCGAAGCGGTGACCGGCCTGTCCGAAGGCGGCACCGTGCAGTACAGCGGCATCCGCGTCGGCGACGTGGTCTCGCTGCGCCTGGACCCGAACGACCCGCGCAAGGTCCGCGCGCGCATCCGCGTCTACGACAGCACGCCGATCCGCGAAGACACGCGCGCCAAGCTGGCCCTCACCGGCGTCACCGGCCAGGCCATCATCCAGCTCTCCAGCGCCGGCCAGGACAGCCCGCCACTGGAAGCCAAGGATGGCGGAATCCCGGTGATCAAGACCATCCCGTCGCCCTTCGCCAAGCTGCTGGCCAACGGCGAGGACATCGCCACCAACATCAACAACCTGATCAACAACGTGAACCGCATGTTCTCCCAGGAGAACGTCGACCGCATCAGCCGCACGCTGGACCATATCGACCAGGCCACCGGCGTGGTTGCCGAGCAGCGCGACGACATCCGCCAGACCTTCAAGGAACTGGCCGCCGCCAGCGAGCAGGCGCGCATCACCCTGGCCAACGCCAGCCAGCTGCTCGAACGCGCCAACCAGACGCTGGGGGGCAAGAAAGGCCAGGACATCCTCGACGACACCCAGAAGACCCTCGCCTCCCTGCGTACCAGCAGCGAGCGCGTCGAGCAGTTGCTGGACAGCAACTACGATTCGGTGAACGGCGGCCTCAACGGCCTGGGCGAGATCGGCCCGGCGATCCGCGAACTGCGCTCCACCCTGGAAGACCTGCGCGGCGTCACCCGCCGCCTGCAGGAAAACCCCACCGGCTACCTGCTCGGCCGCGAGCGCAACAAGGAGTTCCAGCCATGACCGCCCTTCCCCGCCTGCTCGGCGTCGTCGCCCTGGTCAGCCTGCTGGGCGCCTGCTCGATCCTCCCGGAAGCGGAAAGCCCGGACTTCTACCTGCTGCCGGCCACCCAGCAACCCGCGCGCGGCCATGCGCTGGTGAACTGGTCGCTACGAGTCAGTGCGCCTACCGCCAGCCTGGCGCTGGACAGCAACCGCATCGCCGTGGTCCCGCAGGGCAACCAGCTGAGCAGCTACCAGGGCGCGCGCTGGAGCAACCGTGCGCCGGGCCTGTTGCGTGATCGCCTGCTCGACGCCTTCACCGCCAACGGCAGCATCCGTGCGCTGAGCAGCGACGAAGCCAGCCTGCAGGCCGACCTCAACCTGACCGGCGAGCTGCGCGCCTTCCAGAGCGAGTACCAGAACGGCAAACCGGTAATCCACATCCGCTACGACGCCCGCCTGGTGCGCACACTCGGCCAGCGCATCGTCGCCTCGCACAGCTTCGAGGTCAGCCAGCCGGTGGACGGCAAGCAAGTACCCGAAGTGGTCAGCGCCTTCGGCAAGGCCGCCGACCAGCTTTCCGCGCAGGTTGTGGAGTGGACGTTGCAGCAGGGGCAGCAGCAGAAGCTCACACCGCCAGCCCCATGAGACGACTCAGCGACAGTGGTAAGGGCTTTCGCCTTCCAGCTCCTGGTCTGTCTCCACATCCTTGATGGTGACGATGGCCTTCGGGTAGACCGAGCACAGTGAATTGCGCACGGTGTAGATACCGCTGCCGTGGGCGAGGAACTTGCCATTGCTCAGGGCCTTGCCGGACTCGTCATGGGCACTGACTTCGTAGTTGCCGGTCATGGTGATGCAGCCGGCGAGCGCCAGCAGGGAAAGGATTGGAGCGAGGACTTTCATGGATTCTCCTTGGACGCGAGGCGCTCCTTCAACCAGGTTGCAGGACGGCGCGAGTGTCGATCCGTGACGGGTTCGCGAAAGCGGGAAATGGCCAGCCAGCATGGCAGGGCCGCTGCGGATACGACCGACGCCGGTTGCCGCAGTTCAGCCAGCGCCCCCGCAAGAGTGCTGGCTGACGATGTTTCTGACGAGAGGCTGCCTCAGCGCTTGCCCATCGAGCGACGCGAGCCGCGCGGGTGCGGCGGACGGAGTTCCGCCTTGTCGTGGGCCTTGCGGTGCTGATAGGCGGACGCGGCCTGCTTTTGCGCAGCAAGCGCAGCCTTGGCCAGTTCGGCCAGGGAGAGCGAAGGTTGTTCCTGGGTGTTGTCCGCGTTTTCGTCGCGCGGCGGCTGCTGGGAGGACGTCATGGGGTAACCGGATAGAAAGAGTTTGATCGGCGCACATGATAGCCGAAGCACAGCCTTCCCGGCTGCAGTCCGCTCGGAGGAATCTCGCGAGCGGCAAGGCGTAGCCTGCAAATTGTCTGTCAGCTCGGTGGGAAGAGGGTTCCCGGACGGGTTACATACTCTGTCGCTTCCCGCTCGGTAAGCACCCATATCTGGCTGATGCGACTGTCCAGGCCGACCTTGATGCCGACGAATTTGCCAGTGATGTTGGGTAACAGGCCGTAGACCATGAATCGGTTGTTCTCGTCACGGATACGCACCGAAACGGACAATGGATAGCTGACGGTCCTCTTGTACAGCCCCAGCGTCATGACCTGACGCAGCAGGCTCGGCCGGGGGCGCTTGAGGGTGATCACCGGATACACAGCGCTGTCGACGAAGCCGACCATCATCCCCGCAGGAATCACGCGGTCGGCCAGCGCGGGCGTGCTCAGCCCCAGCAACAGGGCAATGGCACCCAATAGCTGAAGCGAGCAGCGACGCAGCGAAGCGCGCGAAAGTACAGCTGAAGTCATTTGGATTTCCCGCCCTGGTTTTCCTGTTTTCGTTATCGCCCGGTTGAAGACTCCGGATCTGAGCATGGAGCGTAGCGGTTCGCCGAGCCGCTGTCCGCACATTGATTCACAGCCTCCGGAGATTCCCATGGCGAGATGGCGGATCGTCACGCGATATTCCCGTGCAGCCCGGCGTCAAGCGGCCGCTCGGCAGATTGCGAGAGGACTTTCCGCGCTCTATCGTGACGAATCCACTGCCATACCGAGAATCCTTCATGAGCGCCCTTCGCGAAGCCCTCGCCCGCTTCCCCCGCCTCGACCTGGCCGGCGGCCCGACGCCGCTGGACAAGCTGGAGCGGCTGTCCACATCACTGGGCCGCGAGCTGTATGTGAAACGTGACGACACCACACCCTTCGCCCTGGGCGGCAACAAGGTGCGCAAGCTGGAATTCCTCGCCGCCGATGCGCTGAAGGCCGGCGCCGATACGCTGGTCACCGCCGGCGCGATCCAGTCCAACCACGTACGCCAGACCGCCGCCGTCGCAGCGAAGCTCGGCCTGCGCTGCGTGGCGCTGCTGGAAAACCCGATCGGCACCGAGGACCGCAATTACCTGAGCAACGGCAATCGCCTGTTGCTCGACCTGTTTGGCACCGAAGTCGAACTCGTGCCCAATCTCGATACCGCGGACGAGTTGCTGGCACAAACCGGTGAACGCCTGCGCCGCGAGGGTCGCAAGCCTTACATTGTGCCCATTGGCGGCTCCAACGCGCTGGGCGCCCTGGGCTACGTACGCGCCGGGCTGGAGCTGGCCGAGCAGGTTCGGGCCAGCGGCCAGGAGTTCTCCGCCGTCGTGCTCGCCTCGGGAAGCGCCGGTACCCATGCCGGTCTTGCGATCGCACTGGCCGATGCACTGCCGCAACTGGACGTGATCGGCGTAACCGTCTCGCGCACAGACGCGGCACAGCGGCCGAAGGTGGAAGGACTGGTTGAGCGCACGCTGCAACTGCTCGGCCACGAAACGCAGGCAGTGCCGACCGTACACTTGTGGGACCAGTACTTCGGCCCGCGCTACGGCGAACCCAATGCCGGAACGCTCGATGCGATTCGCCTGCTGGCGAGCCAGGAAGGCCTGTTGCTGGACCCCGTGTACACCGGCAAGGCGATGGCGGGATTGCTCGACGGCATCCGCCGGGATCGCTTCGTAAAACCTGGGCCTATCCTGTTCCTGCACACCGGCGGTTCGCCGGCATTGTTCGCCTATCATTCGGCGACTTGACCTACATGCCAACCAGAACTAGGCATGTAATTTTTTATTATTTTATTGCATAACGATTCCGACCCTATAGTCGCCACGCGTTGACTAACCTGCTTAAAACACCAAAAACGGGGACCACCATGACCTTCTCCGCACTGCGACGTCATTTCCTGCTTGCCAGCCTGACCCTCACCCTTGGCGCTGGCCTCTTCGGTCAGGCTCAGGCCGCCGATGACCTGCTCGCCCAGATCAAGGAAAAAGGCCAGGTCCGCGTGGGCCTGGAAGGCACCTACCCACCCTTCAGCTTCCAGGACGAAAACGGCAAGCTCGCCGGTTTCGAAGTGGACTTCTCCGAGCTGATCGCCAAGGAACTGGGCGTCACCGCCAAGCTGCAGCCGACCAAGTGGGACGGCATCCTCGCCGCGCTGGAATCCAAGCGCCTGGACCTGGTGATCAACCAGGTGACCATTTCCGAAGAGCGCAAGAAGAAGTACGACTTCTCCGATGCCTACACCGTTTCCGGCATCCAGGCGCTGGTGCGCAAGGGTGACGAGGGCAAGTACGACGCGCCGGAAAAACTCGCCGGGGTGAAAGTCGGCGTGGGCCTGGGCACCAACTACGAGCAATGGCTGCGCGAGCATGTGCCGCAAGCCGACGTGCGTACTTACGAGGACGACCCGACCAAATTCCAGGACCTGCGCAGCGGCCGCATCGACGTGATCCTGGTGGACCGCCTGGCCGCCTTCGACATGGTCAACAAGACCAAGGGCGCCATGGCCCTGACCGGCGCGCCCTTCGCTCGCCAGGAAGCCGGCATCGCCCTGCGCAAGGGCAACCCCGAATTGCTCGCGGCGCTGAACAAGGCCATCGAGAAATTCCGCGCCGACGGCACGCTGAAGAAACTCTCGGAGAAATGGTTCCAGGCTGACGTCACCCAATGATTGAAGAAAGCCTGCAGCTTGCGCTGGATTCCGCGCCCTTCCTGCTCAAGGGCGCGATCTTCACGGTAGTCCTCAGCGTAGGCGGCATGTTTTTCGGACTACTGCTGGGGTTCGTACTGGCGCTGATGCGCCTGTACGGATTCACTGCCGTGCGCTGGCTGGCGCGCATCTACGTGTCGTTCTTCCGCGGCACGCCGTTGCTGGTCCAGCTGTTCATGATCTATTACGGCCTGCCCCAGGCCGGCATCGAACTCGACCCGCTGCCGGCGGCGCTGATCGGCTTTTCGCTGAACATGGCCGCCTATGTCTGCGAAATCCTCCGTGCCGCCATCGGCTCCATCGACAAGGGCCAGTGGGAAGCCGCCGCCAGTATCGGCATGACCCGCGCCGAAACCCTGCGCCGGGTGATCCTGCCGCAGGCCGCGCGCACCGCACTGCCGCCGCTGGGCAACAGCTTCATCTCGCTGGTCAAGGACACCGCCCTGGCCGCGACCATCCAGGTCCCGGAACTGTTCCGCCAGGCCCAGTTGATCACCGCGCGCACCTTCGAGGTCTTCACCATGTACCTCGCCGCGGCGCTGATCTACTGGATCCTCGCGAGCATCCTGTCGCACCTGCAGAATCGCCTGGAAGACCGGGTCAACCGACATGACCGGGAGCAAGACGCATGATCGAAGTCCGCCAGCTGACCAAGCAGTTCCGCGGCCAGGAGGTGCTCAAGGGCATCGACCTGACCGTCCAGCCCGGCGAAGTGGTCGCGATCATCGGCCCCAGCGGCTCGGGCAAGACCACCCTGCTGCGCTGCCTGAACCTGCTGGAGGTGCCCAACGGCGGGACCATCCAGGTCGGCGACATCCTCATCGACGCCTCGCGGCCGCTCAGCGGCCAGCAGGGGCTGATCCGCAAGCTGCGCCAGCACGTGGGCTTCGTCTTCCAGAACTTCAACCTGTTCCCCCACCGCACCGCGCTGGAGAACGTGGTGGAAGGCCCGATCATCGTGAAGAAGGAGCCGCGCGCCCAGGCCATCGAGCGCGCCCGCCAGTTGCTGGCGAAGGTCGGGCTGGCCGGCAAGGAAGACTCCTATCCCAAGCGCCTCTCTGGCGGGCAGCAGCAGCGCGTCGCCATCGCCCGCGCCCTGGCCATGCAGCCGGACGTGATCCTCTTCGACGAACCGACTTCGGCGCTGGACCCGGAGCTGGTCGGCGAGGTCCTGGCGACCATCCGCGGCCTGGCCCAGGAAAAGCGCACCATGGTCATCGTCACCCACGAGATGAGCTTCGCCCGTGACGTCGCCAACCGGGCGATCTTCATCGACAAGGGAGTGATCGTCGAACAGGGCGATGCCAAGGCGCTGTTTGCCCATCCGAAGGAAGAGCGCACCCGCCAGTTCCTCAGCAAATTCCTCGATCAGGGCGACAAGCGCACCGCCGAGTAGAATCGAATTAATCGATTAATATCTGCCGATATTTGCGCTTTTTTATCGATCATATGCGAGAGAAGATAGTCCCATGAACCGCGCGGACTGGCCCACCGGCCAGCCGCGCCCCACGAGGACTAAGTCATGATCGAACGCAGACCCTTCCAGCAACTTGGCGGCGCCAACCACGGCTGGCTCAACGCCAAGCACCACTTCTCCTTCGCCGAGTACTACGACGCCGAGCGCATGGACTGGGGCAACCTCCGCGTCTGGAACGATGACGAAATCGCTGCTGGCACCGGCTTCCCGCCGCACCCGCACCGCGAGATGGAAATCATCACCTACGTCCGCCAGGGCGCGATCACCCACCAGGACAGCCTGGGCAACAAGGGCCGCACCGAAGCGGGTGACGTGCAGGTAATGAGCGCCGGCTCGGGCATCGTGCACTCCGAGTACAACCTGGAGAAGGATGTCACCAAGATCTTCCAGATCTGGATCATTCCTTCGGTACGCGGCGGCACGCCGTCCTGGGGCGCCAAACCCTTCCCGAAGGGCGACCGCACCGGACGCTTCGTGACCCTGGCCAGCGGCTATGAAAACGACGCCGACGCCCTGCGCATCCGCGCCGAAGGCCGCCTGGTCGCCGCCACACTGAAGGCCGGCCAGACTGCCGAGTATGAACTGGGCAACGGCCGCCGCGCCTACCTGGTGCCGGCAGTTGGCAAGGTCGAGGTCAACGGCGTCGAACTGCTGGCCCGCGATGGCGCCGCCATCGCCGATGAGACCGTGGTGAAGGTCACCGCGCTCGAAGACAGCGAGGTGATTCTGGTGGATGTTGCCTGACCCAGGCCGCAGTAACGAAAAAGGCACGCCTCCCGGCGTGCCTTTTTTTCGCCCAAGGTTTTTCAACGCTTTCGGCAGAGGCTCATGCCATCGCCAATCGGCACCAGCGAATAGTCCACTCGCTCATCCACTTTCAAGGCCAGGTTGAGTTGCTGGATCGCGCGGGTATCCGCACTCTCCGGGTTGGCCTCCAACACTCGTCCACTCCACAGTACGTTGTCGAAGACCACCAGGCCGCCTTCGCGCACCAAGTTCAGGGCGCGCTCCAGGTAAATGGGATAGTTGGACTTGTCGGCATCGATGAAGACCAGGTCGAAGCTGCCTTGCAGGTCGCCGGCCACCAGGGCTTCCAGCGTGGCCAACGCAGGTCCTAGCCGCAGTTCGATGCGCGAGTCGACGCCTGCGTCGTGCCAGTAGCTGCGCGCTATGTCGTTGTACTCACCGGGCAGGTCGCAGCAGAGGATATGGCCGCCCTCGGGCAGCGCCTCGGCCATGCACAGGGCGCTGTAGCCGGTGAAGGTGCCGATCTCGAGGATTCGTTTCGCGCCGGTCAGCCCGACCAGCAGCGCGAGGAACTGCCCTTGCTCCGGAGCGACCTGCCAACGGGACATCGGCAACCTGGCAGTCTCGGCGCGCAATCGTGCCTTCACCGGCGAATCGCGCAGGGAAACGTCGAGCAGGTACTGATAAAGCGAGTCGTCGAGGTTCAGCGTGCGGGTAGTCATGAGCCCTCCTGAGTATCAGGGATGGAGGGCGAGGCTCTGCACGGCGAGGACACGCTTGGCTTCCAGGAAGGCTTTCTGCCAATAGGTGCTGTCGAGGCTGTCCAGGCGCACGGTCCCGCCCGTTCTGGGTGCATGAACGAAGCGCCCTTCTCCGACATAGATACCCGCATGGCTGACGCCACGTCCACCACTGGTGGCGAAGAACACCAGGTCGCCGCTCTGCAGGGACTCGCGGCCAACGGTGGGCGCGCGCATGGTGATCATCTCGCGGGTGGAGCGCGGGAGCATCAGGCCGGTGGCATCGCGGTAGACATAGCCGATCAGGCCGCTGCAATCGAATCCGCTATCCGGCGTGTTACCGCCCCAGCGATACGGAGTGCCGACCAGGCCAATGGCACGAATCAGAACATCGTCGGCAGCCTGGGTGTTGTAGACGGGAGCTACGTTAGCGCGCACTACGGGAGGCGGCGCAGGAGGAGTGCGGCTGGCGCAGGCGGCCAGCGAGGCGAGAAAAGCGAGGAGAACGATGCGCTGAAGAACGAGCATGTGATGGCATCCCGTCAAGGAGTGCCATCACTTTGTACCAACAGTGACTTGAGCGCAATACTTAAAGTAAAACTTTAAGTTTAGCGTATCACCGTCTTCGGCTCGTAACCCGGCTCGAGCACGCGCTTGGCTTCCATGTAGCTCAGGCGCCAGTAGCTCTCGTCCAGGCTATCCACTCGCACGCCACCGCCACGGCGGCTGGCGGAGTGGATGAACTGTCCGTCACCGATGTAGATGCCGGCATGGCTGACTCGGCCGCGACCACGGTTGTTGAAGAAGATCAGGTCGCCCGGCTGCAGGTCTTCTTTCGAGACCAGCGGGACGTCCATGTTGATCATCTCACGCGTGGAGCGCGGCAGGCTGATGCCTGCTTCTTCGCGGAACAGATAGCCCACGAAGCCGCTGCAGTCGAAGCCGGTCCGCTCCGATTTCCCACCAAAGCGGTACGGAGTACCGATCAGCGAGAACGCGCGGTCCAGAATGTCGGATACATGGGCAGTCGAACTGCCGTTATCGTTTTTGGCCCCCTCGTCCTGCGACTCATTCATCAGCGCTATGTTGTGCTGATTTACCTGGAACGCTGCTCGAGTGGCAGGCACTGAAGCGACCTGGTTCGGCTGCGATTCCGGCGAATGGCTGGCGCAAGCTGCCAGCAGCAGAACGAAACTCATGGGCACGAGGGGTGCTAAGCGTTTAAGCATGGGCACGACCGTGTCTCATTAGCTCCATTTATTAGCGGGCTAATTTGCCCGCTCAATGGGGGCAATGCAAGTTTTTTATCGCGGAATGTGACTCAGCAGGCGTGGCATAATGTCTAAGGCTCGACCCACCATTCTTTCTTCGACCACCGAACTCAGGTCGGTCAGCCCCGGATTCACCTCGGCGGTGAAGCCTCCAGCCTC